>JAFPUC010000009.1 GCA_017413255.1 Aeriscardovia sp.
AAAGGTAACCATGTCAGAGAGATCTTCGGAAAGGTAACCATGTCAGAGAGATCTTCGGAAAGGTAACCATGTCAGAGAGATCTTCGGAAAGGTAACCATGTCAGAGAGATCTTCGGAAAGGTAACCATGAATATTATATCAGGATCTAATAAGCTCATACAAAAAGAGCTAAAATTCAAAACCTGCAAACAGGTCGCTAAAGATAGGGATCTGTTTTACACATGGAAAAACCAGATTCTTCATGAACTGCATATTACTCCTAAGGACCCTGACTATGAACAAGAAATAGCCAATATAAAAAATCTTTTCATCCAAAGAATTTCTGTAGTAGACGAGCACACGTACAAAAAGGGCGTGCGAAAGGACAGGGTTCCTCTTCTGAAGACCGAAGAGGATCTCAGGGATTTTGTGTGCGAGAAACTTCCAAACTACTTTGTTTACAAAAAGCAGCTCTACCGTTCTTTTGGAACGCACTGGGACGAGTGCGAAATGGCCTATCTTTCCGAAGATGTGCACTCCGTATTGTGCAGGGTTAAAAACGAACTGGAAAAGGGATATGCCCCCGACTACACAATGGAAAAGGTAGTAAACAGATCCCTGCACCACTTCCGAGAATTCGTCTCCATGATTCTGGCCAAGATTACTGAAAGAGTAAACCCCATAATGGGAGATCAAAATGATTTCAAACTCTTCATTAAGGACTACAACTTCAATTTTGAAACCGGAACCGATGAAGCTACCTACCCCACCGACTATAACGGCTATTCCCTCAACCTTGACATGTCCAAGGCCGTATCCGATGAGGAGTTATGGGCTTATTTGGAGAGCCTCTTTGCGGTAAAGGTCTTTAACAGGGAAACAAAGAAATGGGAGGTAAAAGAATCTGGCAGGGAAAAGGCCGAAAGCCTTTTAAGGGAAATTGCCAAGGCGTATTTAAAGATTGAAGACAAAAAAGGCTTCTTTGTCTTTTACGGCCCATCTAATACCGGAAAAACCACCTTTGTAAACCTTCTGATAAAAGCCTTTGGATGCCTGGTTTACCCTTCCATGCCCCTTTCCTTCTTTAACGGCAAACACACTAAAGACGATAGGAACGTTCTTAGCGAGATAGTAGGAAGAAGGTTTGCAATCTGTTCGGAAGTTCCAAAAATGGAAGAATTAGATTCTTATGCTATTAAGACTCTGAGCTCCAATGACTATATAACCGTGGAAAAGAAATTCAAGGCTCCCCAAACCGTAGCTCCCGCACTCACTTTAGTCTTCACCACCAATGACCTTTCGCTTAAAGATGGAGGTTTTGGAGGAGAAGACATAAGGAACCGTTGCAGAAGCTATGGATTTTTCAACCACTTTAAGGAAAACTACCGCACTCAAAAGAAGATTGAGAGCGAAGGATACGCAGCTGCCCTCATAAGAAATATAGAGAGGCTAGGGGTAGAAGAGCTAAACAAAGTTATGGAAACAAATGTGGAGTTCTGCCCAAGAAAGAGAGAAGGCACCCCCACACCGCTCCTTCTCTCCTCAATATTTGGAACCTTCAAGAATCCCTATGACGTTAAATTTAAGGACTTTCTAAAGCAATTCAATCTGGACGCATACGTAATCGGAAAGAAGGATCTGGAAAAACTTCTTGAAGAAAATGGATACTCCATAGTCAGCGGGCGCGGAAGGTACAGATACGTAAGAAAAGGCGAGGAAGAAGACCTTTCCGAACTGCCGGAAAATCTTAAAAAGAAAATTGACAAAGAAAAAGCCGCAGAAACAGACGCTGAAAAAGAGGCCAAAATCAAAGACTTCGACAGCCTCCTTATGGAAGATCTTGTAGACAATGACTTCTATGAGTGGAATGCAAATGATTACGACTACGACGGCTCCCTATCGGAAGAAAACAAAGAAGAACGCCCCTCCCAAGAAGAAAATCTGCAAGAAAACGTGGAAGATGGCGAAGACAAATCCAAAAAGGAGGAGGAGGAAGAAG
>JAFPUC010000002.1 GCA_017413255.1 Aeriscardovia sp.
CAGAATCTTTGCAATCCAGATTATGTGCATGAAAAACACTTCCACCGGCCAGCTCGTCTACCCAGAATCCTTCCCTCAAGACATGCTGGATAAAGACTACAGCAGCCAGTACCAGTCCTCATGGAACAGCGCCACAAACGGGAAGACCTACACTCTGGACGCCACTTACATCTACAACTCCATTTCCTACACCACTTCCAACGTCATCTGGGAAGACCCTGCCATAACCCCAATGGCTTCAAAAGATAATTCGGGCGTGTACTCCTTGGATCAGATTGAAACGAACCACCTAAACTCCATGAAGGCCCAAAGCGGGAAAATAAACTCCCTAAACCTTATAGGCATAACCCAGAGGGCGTACGCGATAAAGACAAACCCTCCGTCCATGAGCATTTCCAAAGGATATGAAGAAAGCACGGGAAATAACGGAGATTCAAAAGATTCATATATAGACATCACTCAAGCAGATGTAGTTCAGCCCGGATCTTCTACGACTGTGGACTTTACAGTGGAAACGGGCCCGACTCCCACTTCCGCTCTTAGCGCCACCCTTAATTTGAGCGCGGCACCAAATGCCCAGATAGACAAAAGCGGTTTTAAAGTGTCTGGGGGAAGAGGGATTAGCGCATCGGACTTCCTTCTCTCCCTTAGCGATGGAAACAGGACGGCGACAATAAAGTACACCGGCTCAGACTCGCTTCCGGAAGATAGGAAGATCGCTTTCTCCCTGGATGTGGAGGTAACTTCGCCTCAATCTTATATGTCGGAAGTTTGTTCGGTGGCAAATGACAAAGTTGTTACCGACAATTCCACCCTCACCCTCATGGCCAGCAGCTACACTTGGTGCTTCCCCATTTCCCCCCTCTCTCAGTCTCAGCCCACCCCATCTGTCTTAGCTTCTTCCTCTTCTTCCTCCCAAATTACTATGGAAATTCCCGGTTGGCTTTTCCAGTACTCCATCCCCGTTACGGACATTTTCTGGAGCGATTTTGGATCGGGCCAGACTACCTCTTTAAGCGAGTACCGCCAGTTTCAGCCCGCCCTTCCAAGCCTTGATACCTATTCTGTAAATACCTCGGATCTGGAGGTAAAAGACCTTACCACGGGCCAAAACGTAACTTCCCTTTTCTCCGCTTCTTACACTCCGCCATTTTCTTATGACACCGGCCTTCCCTACACAAACGGAAATAGCTATGGAGGCTACAGCCTTACCCCCGCCTCCCTTAAGGTCTCATGGAACGGAACGTGGCCTCCTTCTTCTTCCTCAGGTTCTCCAACTTCCCCCATAGGCTATGACCTATTTGAAGTGAGTTTCCCCCTAACCCTTAAGAGTTCAGATGGGGGCAGCATCAATTCCCAGATTTCAGCCCTCCCCTTCACTTCCGCGATTCAGGAAAAAATTTCCACCCCCGCAACTTCTCAGCCCGATCCAGATGATCTTGAAAACGCGGGAAACGTGCAAAACGGCCAAATCGTCAGCTCCGACCTTACGGCAACTCTTGGAGTTCCGATGCCTTTTAAAGCCGAGGCCGCCTTTCCGAGCGCGCAGCAGATTTCTTCTATGTCTTCCTCTTCGCTCTACCTTGTCTTTTTCCTTCACGATGTCACCGCCAGCGCATCTTTGGGCTCTGTGGAGATAAACGGGATTTCCTATAGCACCCTTCCTTCACATCTGGGGTCTTCAAATAACGGGATTACGTTAATTCCGCTCGACGCTGCCGATATAAACTACTTAAAGGATCACGCTTCATCTACCTCTAACCTTGAGGTCTCCTTTGATTGGTCTATTAGTTCAGCTCCGAGCTATGCCACTGTTGAAACAGGGTATCTGCCCCTTTCTTCCCTAAATTCTTCCAAAACTCCTTCCTTTACTTCCCTTTCTGTAGCCAAGTCCCTTTCCATATATACCAACGGCCTTTCTTCTGACTCTCCTTCGCCCGAGCAGAGCTCGGCTTCGACGGGCATATGGTTCCAAAACGAATATCTGCAGGGAGGAGATGCCAAGGGTGCAAAGTTCAGCGTTCAAAACTCGCAGGGCCTCTACCTTACTCCCTCTTCGTCGGGAAATCCCCCTTATTCCTACTCTTCCACCCCCTATGCTTTTTCTTCCACCAATGGCAATGGGCTGTTTAGGATCTGGGGCCTTCAAGACGGCACCTATACCGTTAGCGAAACCAAGCTTCCCGAAGGGGCAGATGGAAGCATGCCCAGCTTTAAGGTCTCCCTTAACTATGCTTCCGGAAAGCCCTCTACAATTTCAGATCCCAACCCGTCTTCTCTTATAAATGAAAGCGGTTTTCTAGTGTTCAATAAGCAGGAAGGAACTTCCGGGCTTCCTATGACAGGGGGGCGCCTTAAAATTGCCTTCCTTTGCGTTGCCTTGCCCGCGCTTTTGGCCATGGCCGGGTACGCTTCCTACAGGATTTATAAGTTGAAGTCTTAATTTTGCTTCACAATCCGATTATTGCGGAGGCATTTGAATCGGATGCTGAAATCTTCCCCGCCGGTAGGGAGGCAGTTTTTGGGAGTAACGCTTTAAACGGTACAGGCGAAGCGGTGCATGCGCCGTTTGGCCCCGCTCCGGAAGCTTTTTTGCACCTGCCCTAAATTGGATTAAAGATTTTAGATCCTGAGATGCTGCAAAACCAGTTTTTTTGTTTCTTCATTTCAAAGATGCGAAAAAAGAAGGCATGGAGCAATCCGCCTAAGGCAAAATCCTTCAAAAGGGAAGCGGGCGGCAATTTTCACTAAGCCTTTTAATCAATGCAGCCAGGGTGCTCATCGTATCCTCTTTTGGATTTGAAACTCCTGGAAGGCCGGGGCTACTCCCTTAAAGCCCCATGTGCCGCAAGCTCGCATTTGAACTTTCCGGATTGCCTAAGGAAGACAGGGAAAAAGTGTAAGAATAAAGGATTGAAAACGGGATGGCCAGTTTCACCCTCACGCTTTCTTTGGCTCTTAAAGTGCGGGTTTCTTTAAATTGTGATTGACAAAGGCATGGAAAACTTTAAAGAGACAAAGCATTGGCTCAATAATGAAATTGTGGCGCTGGAAGTTGCCTGTCTTATGAAGGCCTTGGTGCTTTCTTTTATTGGCCCCGGAATTTTTCAGGGGGGGTTCTTGGGAAATTGCAAAAATATGCACTTTGCTCTCTGCCCCCCTGCAAGCTGCCTTAATGGAAAGGGGAAGCGCCCCCTGTTTTTCTATGGTCTACTTGGGAAAATCCTTCCAGCTGGTGACAAAATTACGGCCTGATCTTCATTTGGGGTTACGTACTTCAATTTCGGCATTTGCGGTATAAATTTTTCATGCTTTATGGGAAAATGGGGAACTGTAGTCCCTGCTATTTTCGTCGCTGCGTTTGAGATTAGGTAGCCCTTGTAAGGCTTAGAAAGCGGAAGATAGGGTATTTTGCATCTTTTTGGCAGATAAAGCACCAAAAGCTGATAGGCACTCTCTGCGCCTTCGGCTTTTTCTTTGCATGATTTCTGGGTTATCCAATTTTAAATTCAAAGTCGGGGTATAAGCCGCATCTTTTTTAACTTCCTGCCCAATATCCCGCCTCGTCCGTTTTATTGGTTTGGGCATCTGACCTCTATTTTTCAGCGCGCACAAGGCCCTAGAGATTTCAGAAATTTCCTGCTTCCTCCTCAATTAAGGGCATTTAATTTAGCGCGACCAAATGAATGGCCTCTAAAAAGAGCGGCATTTTTAGAAAGAGCCCTAATAAATTAAAAGCAAAATAGGTAAAGCCATGCCTGCGTTTTCAAAGTTTTGCAAATGATATAAATCATCTTCAAACGCATGCAAAAATGCAGTGCTGGATGTTAATTGTCAAAATTAGAGTGAAAAAAGCAAAAATAAATCTGCAAGATTTAAATCTGCCCCAATAAATCAGGAACTTATCTTTGAAGTCAGAGCGGAAATAATGTTGTTGTAATTCAGTCCGCCGCTGTAAGGCTGGTTCGTACTCGAAAGAGAATCAAAGGTACTTTCTATTTTTTCCTTTAGGCCGCTTGTCAGGTGCAGGTAATTTGCTACCTGAATATAAGTCTGCCATGCCTCCAAATTATTGGGAGCCAAAGAGACCGCCTGTTGCGAATCTAAGAGGGCCTGGCTGTAATTATTTTGGGCCATTTCGGATTCGGCTTTAAAGGCTGATAGATAGGACTCGTCTTTGGTGTACTGGTCCATGTTTAATTGCGTGCCGTTAAACATATAGGGAAGGTTTGAGGTAGCTCCTGCAGTTTGTTGCCAACCGTCGATGTTATAGCCAAGCTCCCACTCGTTGTTGATGTAGAAGAAAGTGTAAGCGCAGTGACCGGGCTGTCCGACGGCGTATGCTGGTTCCCCGAAGGCGTTTAGAAGAAACTGGCTTGTCTTTGAAGCGGCCCCGCATACCCCGCTGTAGCGGAGCATATTCCAAATTGTGGCCTTGGGGCCGTAAAATCCTCCCACTTGGACGTTGCCATAAGGGCTATTTTCTATGTATTGAATAAGGGACCAGCCCTTATTGAGGTTGGCGGGATCGGTGAGAATGGAATCATGCTCTAGAATATAAGATCTCAGCCATTCCATTCCTGCATTGCTAATCCTATCGTCTACAACGTCTCTGAGCATTTGGGTGCTGTAATCTCCGAAAGTTCCAATCAGCGTATGATTTGCGAAGGCTGCAGCGTAGATTTCATATCTCCCCAGAGGATCTATCGGCTTATAGGGGAGCCATGCTATTACATTGTGGGCAAAGTCCAAAGCTATAGCCACTGCGATTTTAAGATCTTCTCCTCCCTTAGAATCGGGGTACTTGCTCCAGATTTGCGCCCAAATTCCCAGAGCCGCGAGCTCTGAATCGGGCTGTTCTGTCGTATCCCAAAGATAGGCTCCCATGCCCCCTATGGTGCTTGTAGAAGCATAGCCTGAAGTGAGAAACTGGTTTAGCGCGTCCGGATCGTTTATAAGCCAATTGAAGAAGGCAGGATAGCGGGTTCTTAAGGTTGCAAAGTCGCTGTTTCCAAGATACTTGTAGAGCATATAGCGGTAAGTTGGCAGATCCGATGCGTCAGGCTGCCAATAGAGATCTGCTGCATTGTAGCGGTTTACCACTACGTTTTGCCCATCCAGGTTCCATCCTTGGGAGGAAAGTTCGGATGCCGATTGGGAAGTTCCTGCAAAAGTGTCTTCAACTGAAGTGATGGGATTGGAAGAAGTGGTAGATATTTCCACCCTATTTCCGGAAGCGAAGGGGTTGTTGAAGCTTCCCTCATCCAGTGAAAGATCTGAAATTTCTTTTCCCGTGGAAGCTGAAGTCACTTTTATGCTGGTGGAAGGATCTCCGCTTCCCGCTTGAACGCTGAAAGTGTCGTCGCTCGGGTAAAAATCAATAGACGCGCCATTTGCAAAACGGACGGATTTGTCTTGATAGCCTATTTCGTGAATTCCCCCGTCGCGTACCACAAAGTAATTTTGATTAATTCCCGTTTCAGACTGAACTACTTCTCCACCGTTGCGCTTTACAAGAACGTGGGTTATGCCTGAATTGAAGGTATTTGGGTTGCAGCTAAATACGCTACTGTTCTGGCCGTAGCTGTGAAGGACGTCGAATGTGGGGTAGTGAAGAGTTAGCTTGTCTCCAGAGGAAAGCTGAATGGTTTTGGAATTTATGGGGGAAGTATTCGAGGGACTTACGTAGTAATATTCAGACACGGTTTTGCCGGACGAATTAGTTACCGTAAAGGTGACTTCGGTATTGGAAGAAGGATTTCCCGACACCAGTGTGCCCGATGGCCCCACATAATAAACCGTTAAGGAGGAGGGAGAAAACTTCACCTGCATGAAGACGCTTCTGCGATTGTAGTTCGACATCGGATTATAGTTGAAGTAAAAGATACCGAGCTGGGATCCTGATGCACCATCGAGCGTCTGCGCCCACGGATCATCCCCATTTGTCACGGCTAGAGAAGCGTCAGATAAGGGGAGCTGCCCGGCCCATGCTCTATTGGAGCCTGAAAATACGGTTATTCCGATTATAAATATCCAACAAAGGATTACCGTTACAATACTCCTGATCTTAAACTTCATGTCCATCATTGTAATTTACAATGATGGACATGAAGAGGAAATATATTTGTGTCGTAAGGATTTTTGCTGTAATTTTGTCAGTTTTTTTCATGGCAAGTTTTTTTATAGGGACAAGTTCATGGGCAGATTCCTCTTCCGATTCCAAATCCAAACCGGCCTCGTCGGATAAAAGTTCTAATTTGGCTTCTGAAAAGAATACGACTCTTACAGCCTCGTCTTCTTCCTCTTCGGGATCAAAACAAACCGCTTCAAAAATTGGGGGCGTCATAGCCAAGGGTTTTTATTCTTCAGGTTCTTCTTCCAAGCCTTACTCCCCCTTTGCCACCAACCTTTCCAGCTCCCTAACCAAAACGCCTTCCCTTGCCCAAGATTCCGTTCCTTCTTCTTTTGGAAGCGGGTGGACGAGCGAAGTTTTGACCTTTGCTGCCAACAACCTTTTGAACTCTTCAAATCCTTCAAGCGCCCAGGATCCTGCCGTCACGCCGGATGCCGTAATTTCCTTCCTTAAATCTAAAAATATAACCGTAGCAACAGGCGCCCAGACAAAGATTACAAATGAAGTAAACAACCTCTTAAGCACCTATAACGATCATCCGAGCTTGTCGGACGGAGCGCCTTTGGCCAGAATCTTTGCAATCCAGATTATGTGCATGAAAAACACTTCCACCGGCCAGCTCGTCTACCCAGAATCCTTCCCTCAAGACATGCTGGATAAAGACTACAGCAGCCAGTACCAGTCCTCATGGAACAGCGCC
>JAFPUC010000003.1 GCA_017413255.1 Aeriscardovia sp.
TAAGAAGTGGAAATCAGTTTCTTTATCCCAAAACGATCGAAATTTGAAGCAAAATATCTGGTAAATTCTGACCATTCCGGATCATCACATGGTAAAAGGATTGTTTTATCTTTAAATACGTTTTGATCGTACTCAAAGTATGCGTTCATTTCTGTTTCTATGTCTTCGTATTGCGTATAAAATTCATCCTGTTTTTCCCTTTTAGCAGAATGAAGATTGGAATTATCTACCATTTCCCTCTCTCTCTTTCTCATAAAAGTATACCTTTTGGTTCATTTGTAAGGATTGAGCATTTATTGAAATATAAATATTGGGAAGGGGGAAAAGAAACATAGAAGCAGGATTGGGCTGAATTATGGCCTCTGTTTTGTCTTAAGCAATTAGGTAATTAAAAATCTTGCAAAGTGTAGTTTTAGGTTATATGTTGTAACTCTACTCATATAGATTGTTCTGCGCTTTGCGCTTATGAAGCGGCCTCCTATGGAGGAAGGGTTGTTTATGGAAGTTCAAATATCTTTTCTTCCGAGTAAAACTTTTCCATGACTTCTTTTAGAGATGATTTTTTGGCTTCTCATAAAAGGTCAATGCCTTCTCGTAAGTCGGACCATGGCTCTTCGTTGTGACTTTTTTGGCCTAACTCGTTCCCGGTTAAATTGCCAAGACTGTTTATTATTTTATCTACCAAATCCTTTTGATTTTCAGTTAAAGAATTTTTATACTCTCCTATCCTGTCTTTAGGAGCGAAAAAACAGCCTTTGTGCAAATTCCAAAGCTCTACAGCTACCGGCCCGTTTTTCTACGCTTGAAAATCTTCAGGGAACATCGTCTCCCCGTATTTTGCAAGAGACAACGCCTGACTATAAAAGCACAATTTCTGCAGCTTCATAGTAGATATCTTATGTTGCCTTTCAAGTATGTATTGCGCCACATTTATTGCAGAACGCAATTTGTTTCCCTTCCATCCGTAAATAGCCTATATATTGCGCAATCTTATTTAAGCAGAAATGTAATTTCCTTTTAGTAGGCGCTTTTGTTTTAATCCATTTTGGAAAATCCTAAGCCGGAGTCTTGGAGGGTTGCATCCTATATATCATTCAGTTCGGTTGAGAGCTAGGCGCGCATTACCTTTTCTTCCTGCTCTCTATTGTGAGAACTACGCCAAGAAATAGAAGCCCTAAAGCCGCTCCGGCAATATCTGCAACGTCAATTCCGGTTGAAGCAAGGCGCTTTATTGCCTGGACACTGGGATAAACAGGGTGGGAAACCACGATAGGGCTGAGCGTCCATGTCCACACTTCGTTGCTCTCCCTGTTTATGCCATTTAGATCCTCGGAGAATACGTTTGTCACCCTTGGGGACGGCTTTATTCTTTGAAATTCAAGGTAGATCTTAAAGCCTTCCTTTTGGGGAGAAGAGAAAGCTTTGAGGCCTTCCGCAGTGAGCCATGCCGTAAGTACGCCGCCTTTGTTCTCGACATCCATCAAAGGTCCCGCGTTTGGGAGAGGAGACTGGAAGCCGCTTCCGGCAATTTCAGATCCTGCCCCTATTTCCTTTCCTCCGATATGCATAGGGTAGTCGCTAAATGCCTTCCATACTCCCAGGTATCTGTCATATCCGCTTTCGTAAGCATCCTTGAAAGACCAGTTGGAAACCTTCGGGTAAGCGCGGTTGGAAGGGAGAGTTGAACTTTCAAGGCCGTAGTAAAAGTCGGAACCCAAGGGAATTTCCTGCCCTTCCTCGCTTTTTCCCCCTATTGTGAGACTTACGGTTTTTTCAGGTTCTATTTTCTTTTCCACATTCACCACGGTATTTGACTTGGAAATCTGAGAATTTGTTTCCTGCAATGCCGTGTTCTCGATGGTCCCATTCTGGTTTCCATAGACCTCCATTGGAAGGATTACGGTGTAGTTTTGGCCTAAAACCGACTGGTCTATGGAAGGATCGAGGAGGGGATTTAGCTTTTCTTTGGAATATGCTTCAAGGTTTGCAGGCTGTGGGTTTCCCGGAATCTCTTTGCCCGTGGCCTTCACGAAGGTGTTTGCCGTCTTAAAGAATACGTAGGCCGTCCTGTCGTCTTCCTGCACGTTAAACTCGCTTCTGACGTTTTTTCCGGAGGCGTTTAGAATTTGGGTTTTTCCAATCAGCCACTTTAGGCACTTCCAGTCGAAGTGGTCGATAATGCCGAGCCTTTGGACCTTGTAGGCGAGATTTTTAAGATCTGCGGCTTCCAGCTTCACTTTGTAATAGAGGATGTTTCCCTGCAGCACGGTTTTCCCGTCTACGTCCTCCCCCAAAGAATTATCTACAGCCTTGGAAGGCCTCGGAAGCAGGGATGGGTTTTGTACCGTGTTTGAAACTGCAGAAGATCCGTTAAGCACCAGATCCCATTTGTTTTCTATGGTTTTCCCGGCCTTGTTTACCCTGGCTTTAAAGATTGCCAAAAGTTTGACCTTGCTTTCGCTCTTCCATGCCGCCGCATCCTTTTGCAAAAGAGTTACCTGAAATTCATGCTCCTGGCTGTTCCACGACACTTCATAGTCGGAAAGGGGGAGGAGATCCCCGTTTTGAAAGACCTGAAGGGAGGAAGGGAGTGGGGTGACATAAGGGGAGTATTGGTCTCGGAGCTGTATGGAAGAGATGGGGCGTGAAAGGAGGGGCACTGATTCGTCAGCTTCGAGTTCATAGGTGATAACTTGTCCCGGCATTACGGTTTTGCCGTTTATCGACGCGTCCCCTCCCCCTTGGGCCTTTCCTCCTATTACGCTTTTTACAACTTTCGGAATCCAGATCCCGACTTTTGGGCTGTTGCTTTCACTTTGGCCGCTTCCCAGATTTTCAGAGGCAGTATCTGAAAAAGGAATGGAAGATCTAGGGTTTAGAAGCGTAGATATCCCTTCTCCGTCTGTTTTTCCGTAGGCCTTTCGGGCTCCTTGGATTCCCATGCCTTTATCCAAATCCACGGAGCCTGGAATGGCGAGGGTGAACTGCACGGGATTTTTCATGCCCAGCAGCCCGGAAAGGTACTCGGGCTTCATTAAGGCTTCAATTTCATGGCCATGGTCAATGAAATAAAATTCGTTTGTGACGTTTTGGCCGGAAGCCATGTTGGAGAGGGAGGCGTTTTCCGCTCCCTGGAGGGAAGAAGAATAGACTTGGGCCGCTGAAGGATCCGGCTTCCACATCCATGCGGAATTGGCATAGTTATCATCTATGGAAAAGGATGAGATTTGTCCTCCAAGGTTTGCCCCCACTTCTGCATTGATGGAAGAGTCCAGGGTTTGCCCGTTTAAAAAGTAATGCTTATCGGCTCCGGTAGCCCCGCTCCAAGCGGGATCGGCCTGGCTTTTTCCTATTTCCCAGCTTTTGTTTATCCCCGGAACGTAAATTCCTATTCCGGGCTGGTTCGACTGCTCCGTTTGGGCTCCCAGGGTTTCCGATCCCTCATTTACGAAAGCCTTTTTAGATGGGGAAAGCAGGCTTTGCAGCGGTTCAGATCCTGATAATCCGAACTCCTCCCTTTCCCCCTGAAGGTTTCCTCCGTTGATACAGATGGCGCCGGGTATGAAAAGGGTAAACTGCAGGGGATTTTGCAGGCCCTTTAGAGAAGGGAGGAAAGAGGGCTTCATTGAGGCTGTAATCTCATTCCCGTTTTGCGTTATGTCAAATTCGGATGTGGCATTTTGAGAAAGGCTGCTCTGGCCAGCTTCCCATGCCAGAGCCCCATTTGATTCCAGCACTTCCGCCTTTGAAACGTCGGGTTTCCAGATTGAAGAAACCGGAGAAAAGTCATCCGTCAAAGAGAAATCTGAAGGAGTTTGGTAAAGGTTTGCCCCCACTTCCCCGTTCACGGAAGATGATGCACTTTCTCCTTCTACGAAGTATTTTCCGTCCCAACCGGCCTTGTTTGTTTTTTCCGGATCGGCCTGGCTTTCCTCCCCTCCCCATGCCTTGTTTACTGTGGGCACGAAAGTATTGAAAGAGCGCCGGGGTGTTTCTTGGGTTTTTCCGTTCCAAATCACTTTTCCCCGGTCTTGGAAGGGCCTTCCGCTGGCATTTTCAATTTGAACGTTAAAGGAAAAAGAAAAAGTTTGATTTGGCGGCAGATCCCCTCCATGCCATATGGCCTCTGCAAGGTTGTTGGATGAAGAAAAAGAGAAGGATGAAGAAATGTTCCTGTTTCCCTCGTTTACCTGCATATCCTTTATCTGATATGTAGATCCGTTTGGCTTCAGAAAATCCTGAAAAATCAGGGAAGATCCCCCTTCTCCCGTAGAAGTCGATATTTTAGTAGGATCATCCATGCCAGAGGCCAAAGTACCCTCCCCTATGGTTTTAGAGGGGGCAGAAGGAGGCTCATCCATAAGGGAGGGGGGCTCGCTTTGATTTAGCAGCACCACCACAATCGAGAGATCTTCGCTTGCGTCCCCTGCGATTTGGGAGGCTACTACAGAATCTATGGTTTTGCCTCCCCCGAGGTTTGTGGAAGCCGTGTAAGATACGCTTCTTCCGTTCCATGCCGTATACGTTCCTGAAGAGGCTTTTTTAAAGGCCTGCTGCCAGGAGTTTTGGCTGTCGTTTTGGGCCCCGGATCCCGATCCGTCAAAGTCTCGCGAACCTGAAGCGAGGTAGGTGGAAACGAAGGCGCCTACCCCAAAGAGCCTGCACACTTCCGTCCTGTTGCCCCCTTGGCATTGCTCTAGGGCTTTGGAGACGGCCTGGCTTATTGCGCCTTCTCCGCTTGCCCCATCCCAGCCGGTAACGGCAATGCCTTTGGAGTCGAGGAAGGAGGAGACCTCGCTTGTTCCCTGGCCCACGCTAGATATTCCGGTAGAAATATTTTCCGGATCTTGCGGGGTCAAGAGATTGTTGGAGGTCCACCAGTAAACTCCCCCGGAGTATCCCCCTTCCGCAGCTCCGCCTCCCGATCCGTTTCCGGCTCCTATCGCCATGGCTCTGGCTTTTTGGCTTTTCCATGCAAAAAAAGCGGGCGGCATCGAGGATGCGTAAGTTGCTACGGGGACTACAGCCTCCATCGCCAGGAGGGAAGCTGATAAAAGCAGCGAAATCTTACTACGTCTTATAGTTTCTCCTTTTTAGAAGGTAAAAGCTTCCTTCAGCGCGTTTTCCCCTTCCTCAGGAGAAATGGAAGAAAGCAGTTTAAAGAGGGGGTCCGGAATCTCGCCCTCAACGGTTTTTAAGGTTGTAAATTTCATTTCGGGCTTATCCATTCCTAGAACGGGCAAGGTTACGAATGAGAATTCCTTCCCGGACTCCCTTTTAAGATCCGCACTGGAAACGAAAAGCTCGTTATTTTTAAACAGGCAGTTGATCTGCCTGTCCTTGAAATCTACGCAAAAGGGTATGGCATATTCTTTCGTCATCCCCACCATTGTCTATCCTCTCTTTCTTCTGTATCTATTGGGTTTTCTTTTGTTTTCAGCAAGCTCCATATGGCCGCGGCGGCCAGAGCCAGTCCTAGAAATGCTGTAATCAGGGCCTCTGTAAAGGAAAAAAGTCGGAGATGAAGCAGCAGCGGGCAGATAAACCCTGCAAAAAGGCCTAGGTCTAGAAGCCTAAGGGGCATGCCTTCCCTCCCTTTCCTCTTTTTTGGCTGGATGGATGTTTTTGACGTTTTGAGTCTTCTAAAGTCGAACCTGTCCATTAGTTAAAGGAGTCCTCCTATAAGGCTGAAAATCAGGATTGTTATAAAACAAAGCGTGAGAGCCGAAATTATGGGCAGCGAGTGACTTGAGATAAAAGATAAAAATCCCATATCTGCTCTTTCCTTCTTTTTGGAGTGTTTTGCTATCCATTTCCTCCTTCTCCTATAAATTCCATTGGTGTATGTCTTGGGAGCTTAGAGCCTTAGCATAGGGCGACAGGACTGAAGCGCACCCTGTAGGCCCCCAGTCCGTCACTTTCGGGTCTCCGGCTCCCGGATTTTCTATGAGTAAAAGCAGTTGAAAGGAAACAGGGTCCTTCTTTTTCGCTTCTACGGTTATTTTGGCCTGTGCCAGTCCATTTCCGTCCCTTTCTTTTCCTGCCCAGAGGATGCTGGCGTTTTCAAGCGTTCCCAGGTTTTCGGCCTGAAAGTAAGCTGAAGGGTCGGGATCTGCCATTTCAGAAGTCAAAGACTGGCTGCTGGAAGAGCACCACGCTTGCGCCCACATTTCTACGGCTTCCTGCAAAGCAGAACTGACGGGCAGAGGGGAAAGATCCGGTTTTGAGGAAGGAACCTGAATAAAGGAGGAGGCCCCTAAAATAGCAGGGCTTCCTACGGGTTCCGGATTCTTTCCTCCTTCCGTAAATTCAGAAATTTCCCTCCATGCTCCTGAATCGAAGAAGGAAAAGAAGTCCTGGTACAAGCCATTTGCCACTGGTTTTGAGCCGTCAAAGCGCAGGGAAGGAAGGTAGGGGGAGAAGCCGGAGCTTCCCATCCATCTTGTTGCCTGCGCCCATGCTGCGGCTTGAGTTCCGTTCGGTATTTGGTGGGGGGCCGCGGTTTTTATATTTTCCGCCTTTGGGGCTTTTAAATCCGATGCTATTGATATTGGAAGCGAAAGAAGAGAGAGAAGAAGTACTGCTTTCCACACGCCTGCCTTTCTTGCTGCCTCTCTAAGAGCCTCTCTCGCTGCCGACTCCGGAGCTGATTTCCTTGTGATGATACTCCTATCCTAAGAGACATAAAAAATAATAAATATTCTACATTTATTTCAATTTTATATTAGCATACTTCGTAATGACAATCGAGCGGTTAGCGGATCTTATCTATAAGGCGGTGTGGGCAGTGTATAGTGATTTCGTCACAATCGAAAGGATGATTAATGAACTCGCCCAAAGGAGACCGAAAGTCGCCCAAGGTAAGCTTTGCCATGTCTTTGATTGCCATAGGCGTAGTATACGGAGATATTGGTACTTCTCCGCTCTATACCATTCAGACATTTGTTGCAGGCCAGGGGAAGGGAAGCCTGGATTACTTTTCAGTATGTGGTTTCCTTTCTCTTATCTTCTGGTCAATTTTTCTAGTTGTAACTTTGAAGTATGTCATATTAGCCCTTCGCATGGACAACCATGGAGAAGGCGGCATTTTTGCCCTTTTTCAGCTCCTTAAAAGAAAAAAGGCAGGCTGGCTGCTTCTTGCCGTGGCAATGATTGGAGGGGCCACTTTCTTTGCCGATTCTGTTTTAACCCCCGCAGTCTCCATTTCTTCTGCGGTAGGGGGGCTTACGGCCATTTCCGCCGTCAGGCCTTTTTTCACCCCCACCGTTATTTTGGTAATAACGCTGATAATAATTTTTCTGCTTTTTGCCATACAGGGCCTCGGAACCAGCTCTTTGGGATCGGTGTTCGGAGTGTTGATCTCGGTCTGGTTTCTTTTTATAGGAGTATTTGGCGCGCTGAATATGGCAGGAAACTGGTCGGTTTTGGGGGCCTTGAACCCCTGGCTGGGCCTTCACTTTATGTTTACAACCTCCAATAAGGCCGGCCTTGCAATTCTGGGCACCGTATTTTTGGCAACTACCGGGGGCGAAGCCATCTATTCGGATATGGGGCATGTAGGACGGGGGAATATTTACTCTACCTGGCCCTTTGTAAACCTCGCGCTGGTGCTTTGCTATTTTGGCCAGGGGGCATGGGTTTTGAACCACCATGAAGCTGCCAGAATGGTTAATCCGTTTTTCGGCATGATGCCGGGATCCGCCTTAAAGTGGATAGCGGTAATCCTTTCAGTTGTAGCGGGCATTATAGCTTCCCAGGCTTTGATTTCCGGAGCTTTTTCCTCCATCTCCACCGCAGCCAGAATCAACTGGATGCCGCGCCTGCGCCTGCGCTACCCCTCTTCTACCATGGGGCAAATCTACATCCCTGCGGCCAATGCCACTCTCTGCATCGCTACCGAGTGCACTCTTTTGATTTTCAGGACTTCTGCCCACCTGGCCTCGGCCTACGGCCTTGCCCTCACCATCACCATGCTCATGAATACCCTCCTTATGGGGGTGTGGATGTGGAGGAAGAGGCAAAGGACGTGGGCCATAATCTTTACGGTAATTTTCACTGTGGTCCAGGCCATGTTCTTTATCTCCTCTTGCTCCAAATTCCTCTCCGGGGGATGGTATACGGCCCTGATCTCCATCTTGCTTTTGGTGATGATGGCCTCGTGGGCGGAAGGCACCCGGGTGGAGCGGGGAGACAACATCAAGGAGAAGGAATCGGCTTCAAAGCTTTCCAGGCTTTATGTTTACCCCTCCCTCTTCCTTCCTGCCATCGACCGCCTCCACTCCGACACGTCCCAGCCCTATTGGGCCGATAACGTCGTCTACCTTACAAGCGACGAAAAAGGCAACAGGATTGAGCGCGGAATTTACGATTCGATTTTCTTTCCTCCCGTAAAGCATGCGGAAGCTTATTTTATAGTTTCCGTGCGCACCACCCACGATCCTTACAGGCAGGCCTACAGGGTGGACAGCTATGGCACCAACTACTTTTTCAGGGTCTTTTTGGAGCTGGGCTTTAAGGAAAACCCGGATGTTCCCAGGTATTTGGACAAGATCCGAAAAGAGCTTATAGCCTCAGGGGAGCTTCCGGCCCGTTATCACTCGTGGACTCTTGGAGAGGATTCGGGACTGGGCACCACCCGCTACGTTCTTATAAAGAAGAAGTTTTCCCCATCATCCAGCCTTCCTATGCTCAGTACCATCGCCCTTAGGATTAAGTACTCGCTTAGGAGGGTTATGGGGGACCCGGCGTACTGGTTTGGATTGGGATCTTACAATCCCATAATTGAGTACCGCACCATCTACAAAAAAGATGAAAACCTCGACGGCCTGGTAAGAGACTATTCCTTCCCCAAGGGCTACAAGACGAGCACTATTCAGAAAATTAATTCCGAGAGGCTTCAGCCCGTGAAACCCAAAAGGGAAGTTAAGTCCAAGGCCGTGGGGACGCAAGAAGCATTAAAACCCCAGGAAGGGGGGAAGCCCGCTTAGGCTGCCTCCCGGGCCTCTCTTTTGGCTTTTTTCCTGGCCTGCCTGAAGGCGTTCAGAAGTTCTTTTCCGCGTTCCGTCTTTTTCCATCCGGAAGAAGAGGAGCGTTTTTTTATTTCCTTTCTCGCCCTGGTTTCCTGCTTTTGAAAATTCCTCTCAGGAGAGACCTGCCCCCCTTTCACCCTGAGGGTTTTGATTCCGGGGGTGCGGGGGGCTAAAATTCCCCACATGGTTTTTTCGTGCCCGTCTTTTCCCCGGAAATCTTTTACGATCTGAAGGCCCAAGGTTTTTCCATCCGCGCACCTTCCTATGGTGTAGCGGACTTTCCCATTCGGATCTTCTTCCTGAAGGGCCCGCATGAGGCGCGTGACGTCTGCGCTGTCTACGCTGACGCTTCCCGCCGGCCTTTTTGCAGCTACGAGCCTGCCTTTCCCTTTTGCCTCCAGGCCTTCTGAGATTTTCAGATTTCCCCCTTCGCTTGAGAGGTAGACAGGTATATGGCGCAGCGCATAGGAATCTTTAATATTGAGCTTTTTTCTGAGCTTTTTTCTGATTTCTATCACTTCGTCGGCTACGCTTCCGGGATTTAGATAGTTTTCTATTCCGAGCTCGTCATCTTTGCGCATGCCTTTTTCCAGGTAGCGGTACGCTTTGAAAGGTTCTATGGTGCTATAGGGAAGGGTGCGATTGTCCTGCATTTCCTGCATTTCATCCACTTTCCTGCCTGCATCCGATTGAAACCTGAAGCTCGCCCTGGAGAGCGAAAAGGAAACGGGAGGCGCGGGAGAATCATGATCCGTGATGCCAAAGGCCCCGTGATAGCTAGAAGAGCACATCATCTGCTCTCCTTCTCCGGAATCTATCACGTGAGCCCGGCTATGGGGATCTAGATCCGTCAGGGTCATTGGCCTTCCGCTGCCCGCCATTTGGAGCACGGCAAAACCGTCTTTTAAGTTTTCCCGGTTGTGCACGTAGTAAAAGTGGCACGATCCGCGCTTATCCATATATCCGTGCCATCCCTCCCTCATGAAGGCGTCCCGAAACTTTCCGTCCGGCCTCCTGGGGTGGTAAAGGGGGTTAAAAGTCAATAAACCTCTTTTCTAGTCGAGTTCGATATTTTCTTCATTTTCAGGTTGCTTTAGGCGCTCCTGCGCTTTTTCTCCAAGAGGGGGAAAGTCGGCTCCGGCATTATCCCTTATAAGCTGAAGCCAGTTGGATTCCTCTTCAAAGTTTTTGGCCGCGTTCCACTGAGCCTGGGCTCCCGAGAAGGGTTCAAAAGCGCCCATGTTCGGGTCAAACTGGTGGCTTATCCACGTGTTGTAGATTTCTATTCCGGAGTCTTTGGAAAGCCATTCGATCCAGCGCGGATCTTTTTCCAGAAACTCTTCCCAGTCCATGCCGTCCCAGTCGCGGTCTTTGCGTTTGAGGATGTCAGGGTCGATGTAGGGCCTTTTTTCAGCCTCCCCTCCGTCCTCTTCAAAGCTTTTCAGCTTTCCTATGGGGCAGGCTACATGCCCTTCCCCTCTGTCTATTTCTTCGCTTCTTTTTTGAAGCAGGGACACCGGGGCCTTGCTCCAGTTCACTCCTTTTTTCCAGTCATTTTTATCTTTCCAAAAGTCGCAGGTAAAGACCCTTTTGATTTCGCCTCCGGGAGTCTTTTTCCAAGAGTACTTGACTTCTTCAAGTGGGAATTTGACGATTCCGGGAGCCTCTTTTTGAGACATTTTGCTCCTTACAAAAGATTGGATTTTTATGTTTGAGAGAGATTAAATCGAAAAATAATCAACATTATTAAACTAGCGAAAATTTATAAACACGTCAAGAATGAGATAATTTAAAACAAACTTTTACGGTTGAAATAGAAAAATATATATCTATTAACCTGCTATATTTGAGGGAGGCGAAACTCAAAGAGAAAGGAAAGGCAATCGTGAGCAAAACGCTTGTAAGAAAAGAAGTCTTTTGCGAAATGGATGATGAGGAATATTTTTCCCATCCCGCCATTGATCAGAGCCAGCTGAAAAGATGGATGAAAAGCCCGAGGGCTTTTGCCCTTTCAAGATTAAATCAGGATGAGCCCTCCCCTTCTATGCGCTTTGGAACTGCAATGCACTCCCTGGTCCTTGGAAAGGGGCCCAGGGTGGAAGAGAGCAGGCGGGGGGAAGAAAAGCAGAAAGGAACCGTTTATCTTTCTTCCTCCGAGTACTCAAAGTGCAGGGCCATGTCAGGCTTCTTTCCGGAAAAAATTTTTAAAGACGGGATGAGCGAAGCTGTGATGATTGCAAAAGATCCTGCCACAGGCCTTACTTTGAAAGGGAAGGCCGACTTCCTTCCCTATTCCCTGGATGCCGATGGCATTTACAGGATTAGGGACTACAAAACAACCAACAAGGAGCGCCAGGCTTTTTCAAAGTCGATATTTGACCCTTCCCTGCGTTACGACATACAGGCCGTTTTTTATATGAAGCTTTTCAGACTTTGTACGGGATACCTTGGGCCCTTGGGCTTCCAGTTTGTGGTTCAGGAGAAAACCGAACCCTACTCGGTGGGATTATGGGATGTGGATGAAAAGAATGACTGGGTGAAAAAGAGCAGGGCGGCGATGGAACTGGCTCTTCGCTCTTTGGCATCCTTTAAAAAAGAACATGGCAAAGCTTGGGAAAAGGAAGCTCTTGATATAGATCCCATTTTTGAGTTTGACGTCTTTCCTGAAGCATGGCAGTCCAGGGAACTTTATTCGGAGGCGCTGTGATGGAAGAGCTACACATCATCAAAAAGAACCGCGTAGCTTCAGCCGGAAAGTTTTCCTATGCTTATGCGGATTTGGCCGCCGTCATAGAGTGCATAGGAAAAATGGGGCTGGAAGTGCAGCAGGATGTTCAATATGCGGCAAACTCCCCGTTTTCTCCCCTGGGGTCGGTGCTTGTGTGCGGGATGGTGTGCACGAGGACCAGAAAGAAAGGCGAAGAGGAATGGAGCGAATGGAGGGCCAAGGTACCCATTTTGGCCGATATCAGGCAGGGATCGGAGAGGCAGAACGTAAACCAGATTTATGGGAGCGCATTAAGTTATGCCAGAAGGTACTCACTTACTTTGGCCTGCGGCCTTGCCACGGAAGACGATGACGGGATTTCGGCGTCTTTAAGGCGCCCCGCTGTGTATCCTTCCAGGCCGGATTTTCGCTCGGGAGGGCCTTTGCAACCGGCTTCTGGTAGTGTCAGAAGGCCCGTAGAAAGGCAATAAAAAAGCCCCATAAATCTTACGGGGCTTTGAGATTGAGCGCACTTTCAGTACCTGTCTTCAAATAGCCTTTCATCCAGCGCATTTCTTACGCATTCGTCTATTATGTCGCACACTTTCATCCCTGTCTTTGCGGAAATCACCTTTACCTTCTGAAGAAGATCCTTGTCCATGACGGTGGTCAGCTTCTCCTTTTTAGGTTTTTCTTTCTTCTCCCCGCCTTTTCCGTTTTTTAGAGGCGAGTCTCCGGGCCGGCTGGTAAATGCATTTTTTATAGCCATTGCCCCCTCATTCATCCAAAAGTTTTAGCATCTCTTGGCAGACCTTGTCATATTGCGGGGAGGTTTCATTGCCTCCGTACAGCCTTTTTACTGACTCGGATTCTGAGATATAGGTGGGAAAATACATAAATTCGGCATCCTGCAACTCTTTTAAGGTTTCCTTCAGAAGTTTTGTCCTGGCTTTTACCCTTGTCAGGAGGATGTAGGAGGGTTTATCCGAAGAACGGTAAGTATCTCCCGCAAGGAAGGTGTCTGCGCGGGAAGGCTGGGTAGGAATTATCACAAGGTCGGCAGCTTCAATGGCGGAATTTATGATGGCAGTATCCGAAGGGGGAGTGTCGATTATGACAAAATCCTCTTCTTCGCCCTTCCTTTTGGCGAGGCGGTCGAGTTTAGGCCTATTTACAGGAACCACCTGGAAAGGCAGCGGTTTTCCGTCATCTTTTGTGCATGCTTCCCATGTTGTAGCTCCGCCGGTATTGTCGGCGTCAAATACCACTACGCTTTTACCCAGCTTTGAAAGGCTGATTGCCAGGCACATGGCGCTCGTGGTTTTTCCTGTCCCCCCCTTGTCGCAGGCCACGGTCACTACTTTCACTTTTCTTCCTCCTTGGCTTCTTCTTCCTTCCTTTCCTCGGTCGCTTCCTTGGCCTTTTCCCTTTCATCGAGTTCCGGAACCGGTTTTACATAATGATAGGGAGCTTTGTCAGCGCGGTCATAAGCGGCCTTTAAGTTCTCGCATATTCCGTTTCTTTCAAATAGGACTTGGTAGTCGGCCGGATTTAGTTTCACAGCTTTCCCGTCATAGCATTTGATCCACATCCTCTTGTATTCGGGGACGGTTAAGATTGGCGAATATTCCTTGTTCCTTTTCCATTCCTTTGGTTGGTAGGGGTATCCCAGGTCAGCTATTTTTGCACATATCGAGAAGTCGGCTTCAGGCGAGTAAAAGACAAAATTGTCTATTTGGGTAATCTTCTGAGGAGCGAGTCTGAGGTTTGTTACCCATAGGAATTTGCCATTCCTGAGCCTAATCCATTCAAGATAGGTTTTGACTATGCGATTTGAAGGGATATAAGCTTTTTGGAGCCTCTTTTCTGCTCCCAATCGCATTATGATATTATTGCCTTGTATTGTCTCAATCGGAACAGAAACTGGATCTAATTCCATATCGGCCCCTTAGAAATTCCCTTTAGCTCTCAGCCTTTTAAGTTTAGGGTAAATTTTGTATACTGATTTATTTTATATTGAAAGTAATCTAAATAACCTATTTTTAATCATCTCTGGCGAAAAATTGTGATATATTTCCATCATTTTTTGCATATTTAATTTGGAGCACTGGTTTAGCATGCTTATTCAATTTTGGAAGGGGGCAACTTACTTTGATATTTTCCTTATTGTCAATTGTTTTATATGGCTGGAACCGCTTCAACCAGTCCCGCGACTTCCTCGACTGGTTCCACACCGAGGTTGACCGATATGCACCGCTGGTGTCCGTCGCACAGTCCGAGGTCTTTGGGCAGGCGTGGGCGCGAGACTCGTCCGTGGTCGCGTGCAGCGGGCAATGTGCTGTGGCTAGCCAATCTGGTCCATCGTACCTGTGGATTCAGCGAGGAGTGCTAAGATTTAACAGACGTAAAAAAGACGTCTAAAAGGAGTGATAAACATGTCTGAGAGCATGTTCGCGAAAAAGGCCAAGACCCGCTCGCAGAAGGTTTCTGGCGAGGAGACGCCTGAGCGTCAGGCACGTGTGAAGTTGACGCTGTCGATGACTGAGAGTGACCGTGCCAAGCTGGAACGCCTGGCACGCACCGATGGCGTTACGATGGCAACGTACGTGCACATGTGGTTGGCCGAGCAAGAGTAAGCAAGGGGTTGGACTGATGGCTACTCGCAATTCAATTATCTTGACAATTGGTCATGAATACCTGACCGCAAACATCGAGGAAGACGAGTGGAAGTACAGCAAGGCGCTCAAGGACGCTGGCAAGGAGTTCGTGCCTATCAAGCGCCCTAACGGCCATAACTACGACAAGCTCGATATTCGTTTCGAGTGCGGGCAGGTCTCGGTGCTCGTCGAGACCAAAGCGAATTTCGACAATGACTTGGAGGGCGCAAAGGCCCAGCTACAGGCATATGTCAAGTACGAGAAGGACCTCACGGGTAACAAGGTCGTGGCAATTCTCGCAAACACGGACGATGACCGAATCATGGTCTGGCGCGGTCCTATCTCCGACGCCACGCTCATGGAGTGTGAGACGAAACTGCGCACGTTTGGCGAGTATGCCGATTTTTACACGAGCAAGGTCAACGACAAAGAGCAGGTGATGCGCAACACGTATGCGCTCAACGAGCTTCTGCACGGCGAGGGCATTCCCGAGAAGCTGCGCAGTCAGTTCGTCGGCACCTGCCTCTTGGCATTGAAGAACGGCGTGAAGTACGAGGACCGCAGCACGCGTGAGATTATCACGTCGATGCGCGGGGTGTTGAAGGACCTTCTTCATGGGGATGTGCTTCGTGGCGAGAAGCTCGCGATTATCGAGCGCAAGGTCCTCGAAGACCAGTCGGTGCGCGTCCTGCCGTCCGAGAGTTTCAGGCTTGTTCTCAAGACGATTGAGGACGATATCCTGCCGTTCATCAACGACAAGAGCACGGCGGGGCAAGACCTGTTGAACCTGTTCTTCATCACGTTCAACAAGTATGTCGGCAAGGCGGACAAGAATCAGGCGTTTACACCTGATCACATCACCGACTTTATGGCCAAGGTCTGCGACGTGAATCGCAACTCGCGCGTACTCGACGCGACGTGCGGGTCTGGCTCGTTCCTCGTGCGTGCCATGACGCAGGCGATGGACGACTGTGCGACCGAGGCCGAACAGGAAGAGGTCAAGAAATCCCACATCTACGGTATCGAGTGGGATGACAACGCGTTTGGCCTAGCGACGACCAACATGCTTATCCACGGCGATGGCAACACCAACATCAAGCAGGGCAGCGTCTTTGATAATGGCAAATGGATTGAGGACCAGCACATTGATGTTGTGCTCATGAATCCGCCTTATAACGCGACCAAGACACAGTGCCAGCCGAGTTATGCGAAGGCGTGGGCGTCGAAGGTGAAGGAGGACCCGTCGAAGGGATTCCACTTCGTCAAATTCGTCGCGGACCACGTCAAGACGGGCAAGATGGCGGTGTTGTTGCCTATGCAGTGCGCCATTGGCACGGGCAAGGAGATTCAGAAGTTTAAGAAGGCCATGCTCGAGGAGCATACGCTTGACGCCGTGTTTACCTTGCCATCTGACGTGTTCCACCCAGGCGCTTCGGTCTCGGCATGTTGTATGGTTTTTACGCTGGGTAAACGTCATGACCCCAAGAGGTCGACATTCTTCGGTTACTTCAAGGAAGACGGCTTTGTGAAGCGCAAGAACCTCGGACGCGTCGAGCGTATTGACGCTGATGGCAAGGGCCTTTGGGCTGGTATCGAGGAACAGTGGCTTGACCTATATCGCGGGCGTAAAGAAGTCGATGGCCTGTCTGCAGTCCATTGCGTCACCGCTGATGATGAGTGGCTTGCTGAGGCGTATATGAAAACTGACTACAGCAAGCTCACTGAGCAGGATTTCCAACAGACCATCAACGAGTACCTTGCGTATCTCGTTCGCACGGGCGAGGTGCATGAGCAATGATTGACACGAATAATTGGAAACGGTTTCTTCTGCACGAACTGTTTGATATTGCAATGGGCAGCAAATTCGATATGGTGCAGATGACATTTGACAATTCGCGCATCAATTTTGTGGGGCGCTCGGCATCGAATAACGGAGTGGCAGGCACAGTCGATGTTGTGCCAGATGCAAAAATTTACCCCGCTGGTGATATTTCGCTCGCACTTGGCGGCTCTTTGGGGACAGCTTGTTTGCAGAATAAGCCGTTTTATACATCTCAAAACGTTGCAGTGCTGCATGCAAAAGAAGAGCTCTCTGCGCAGGTCAAGTTGTTTATCTGTTCAATCATCATGTTTGAGTGTCGTACAAAGTATGTCGCGTTTGGCCGTGAACTGAACAAGCATGTTCGTCGAGATTTTGAGCTGTATTTACCAGCCGACAGCGACGGCAACCCCAACTGGGCGTGGATGGAACAGTATATGGACTCGTTGTCGGTTAAACCGATAACAACTGCGGTCAAGTCGTCGAAAATGCCGTTGGGTATTGAATCGTGGAAAGAGTTTCATCTGGGCGATTGGTTTGAAGTGCGCAAGGGCAAGCGCTTGACGTCAGAAGACCAAGAGCTAGGTGAGGTGCCGTATATCGGTGCCATCGATTCAAACAATGGAGTAGCAAATCATATCGCACAGGACCCTATTCATGAGGGCAATACGATTTCTCTAAGCTACAACGGCTCAGTCGGTGAGGCGTTCTATCAGCCCGAGGCATATTGGTCGACAGATGACGTGAATGCCTTGTATTTGAAGGACTGCGCCCGTCATGAGATGAACGAGATGATTGGGCTGTTCGTCGCCACCGTGTTGAGGCAAGAGAAGTATCGCTTCTCGTATGGCCGCAAATGGACGCTGCCTAACATGCGTGATGCAATTGTCAAGCTGCCCGCTGACGACGACGGCAACCCCAACTGGGCGTGGATGGAACAGTATATGAAGTCGCTGCCGTACAGTGACCGTATCGCTTGATGCGTAAGGACGTGACTGATGATGACCAAGTACCCGTACGACCAGCTGGATTTCCACTTCACCGTGCAGGATGACCTCGCGGACGATGACCTGATTATCGCGGGCTATGCGATTAGGTCCGAGGACAAGGGGTTGTTCCTGTTTGACCTCAAGGGCCTTGTCTAGAAGTACGGCGGGGCTAGCTATGACGAGCTTCTGGACAACGACGAGGGTGATGCGTTCCTTGACGCTGCCCTCAAGAGGTCCATAGGCAAGTAGATGCAAGGAATGTCGGGTGAGAAGAAGTGAGGAGTGGCTATGGACGAGAAGACACGCAGGGCGTATATCATCCACCATCTGGAGGGGAAGATTCCTTGCAGTCTGCCCAAGACAGAGTCGGGGTACAAGGAGGCCATGGCGTGCGCGTTGCAGGTTGGCACGCTTCTCGCGCTGGGACTTGCGGGCAGACTCGTTCTCAGCCTATATGGCAGTTCCAATTGCACGGTTGCGGTCCTCGATGTCGGACAGGTCCTGCTTGCCGAGGTCGTCGGTGTACAGGCGCAGTCCGAGGGGTGCCAACTCCTTAATCATCTTGACAAGGCCGAATGTTGAGCGGGACAGGCGGTCGAGCTTCCAAGCGACGATGATGTCGAACTTGCTGTCGCGGAAGTCTCGCATCATGCGCTCGTACTGCGGGCAGGTCTTGCCCGAGAACGCGCTGATCTCGTTGTCGCAGTAGTCAAACTCATCGCCGAGGTATTCATACCCGCGCTCCTCGATGACCCAGAGGCAGTCCTCAAGCTGTCGGTCGACGCCTGCGCGGGTCTGCTCCCTGTTACTTGAGATGCGGCGGTAGATGGCTGCTCTGTGCTGTGGTTTCTTGCGTGGCGTGGACACCTTCTCTCTGCCTACTCATGTCGTATCGCAAAGTGTATTACCAAATAGTGCTTTCAACGAAGTCATGTTTATCCCTTTTTGCACCTTTAAAATCCGGGCGCTGTAAATAAGACTACTCGCTTTAAGTAGAAAGAATGCTATCTAGTGTGGAGGGTGCCTGCTTTTCTTTCTTATACTTGTCATATATTTGATAAAAGTTACGTCTAGTGCACTTTATGCTTATTTCTATGAATGACTTTGATTGCTTAAGAGAAAATTATTGATATTCTAGTTGACACTGTCAATTATTTGCATTACTTCAAATTCAATTAGGGAGTAATAATATGGCCAAAACTGTATCCATCCAGATACGTATCAATGCAGATCTTAAAAAGCAGGCGACAGAGCTTTTCGAGGAGATTGGATTGGATATGTCAAGCGCTGTAAATCTCTTTTTGCATCGATGCATATTATATGGAGGGATTCCTTTTGCAGTTGAAGTTCCACGTTTCAATAAACAAATGCTTGAAGCCATGGAAGAGACAAAAAAGCTTGCCTCTGATCCGAATGCAAAAAGTTATAACTCTTTAAAAGAATTAAAAGAAGCTCTGGAATCTGATTAATATATAAAATTAGATTTACTTAATCCTATAGAAAGAATTACAGGGCAATTATAAAGCGGAGTTTAGATACTTCACCTCTAGATGAAGCGGTATATGAGCTAGAAAATGGCATTCCTCTTGAAGCTGCCGGAAAGGATCATGCTTTAAAGGGAGAGTTCAATGGGCTGCGCGAGTGTCATGTAAGGCCTGATTAGCTTCTTGTATAGGCTATACAGGGAAATATGTAACTTTGGCGCTTATAGGTACCGGGCTATTCTGATATTTTCGGGTAGCGAGTAAGCGCAAAAAAGAAAAGAAGCTGCTTGAAATTATAATGCGTTGAACTTTAGGCGCTATCTGTGAGCTCTCGCGCCATAAAGGATTTCTATACCTTCACAGGGAGAGATTATTTTATGATAAAAAATATCATGAAGATCTTGGGTATATTGCCATGTTTTATGGCCTCCTAGAGCCTGCAGACATTTACAATCTTTCGTCTCTTGATTGCCAGTCTTTCCACATGGAGTTAAAAGAGCGCAGACTTTCCAGGAACTTTTCAGCCGTTTCAGTGCTCATTCCCTCCTGCCCTATCCAAAGGGCGTAGTTAAAGCCCTGCCTTCCGCATTTCTTATTTATTACAGTAATGTTCATGCCTTTATTTATTACCGTTCCCGTTTTTTCCACAATCCTTCCAAGAAGGGTGCGGTTGCTTACAACAGTTCCTTTCACGGTGTAACTGTAAAGGTAGTTCAAGGGCTCCAAATCCGGGCAAATGCGAAGCGAGTAGTAAGAAAGAAGTCGTGGGAAAGAGAGCTTAGAAGGCTCATATTGGTCATACCTTAGTATGAGGTCTATCTGGCAGTAGACCAGGAGGGGAAGCAGATTTTCTATGTAGAAACCCACGTCCGTCTCTATTTTTTCTATTTCCTCCTCGCTTATAAATGATTTCCATGGGTCGGACCATATTGAGATGATTTCGGAAAGTTGGGAGACGTATATGGCGTGCAGCCTTTGGGCTACCCCTATTGAGTTTTGTACGCAGTTTATGCGCCTCAGCGCCCCTACCCACTGCCTATAGGCGTGGTTTGCTTCGGAGAGGGCCACAAGGTTGTTTAGAAACCACTTAGAAGGAATGAGAATGTTGACATCCGCGTCTTCTCCGGCCTCCAGCCGGCGCAAGAAAGCATCTTTTACAGACAGCATATGATTCCATGCTACAGGGTTTTTCTTTGATAATCCAAAGGCATATTTTTGCTTTTTTTAATGTCTTGTTCGGCTTCTTTTCTCCCCCTCTCTTCTTCTTTTGAAACCTCCCTTTGCCGGTTTGCTTTTCCCTTTTCCTTTCCCCCTTGTTCTTCCTTTCCGGACTCCGCCCCCTCTTGTTCTTTCAGGCTTCCTTTTTCCTCTCTTTCCTTTTCAGGCGCTTCTTTTTCCTCTTTTTGCGGCTTTTCACTTTTTGTTTCCTCCCTTCTTTCTTCTTTCAACGGGGCTTCAGTATTACCAGAGGTTTTTTTAAAGCCATGCGTCTCCAGATCTGCAGGGGGCGGGGGAGAGGATGCGGAGCCCTCTTTGGCATTTTCCTGTTTGGTTTCGCAGGTATTGCCGTTTGTAGGAGGTTTGCTTGAAGCTGTCCCCTTCTCTTTCCTCCAGAGGTCTTTGGGTATGGAAGATTCTTGCCTACGGTGGATTTCTCCCAGCGGTCTAAAGGGAGCCCTGAAGGCGGCCTTTGCGTTTTCTATTGGATGTGAAGCCATCCTAATTCCTCTTTGCACAGCCCTTTGCAGATCCCCTGCGGCAGACTCGCTTCTTACAGAATCGATTGTGTTTTTTATGCTGAGGGGCTTTCCGATACGCAGCACTTTCTGGCAAAAAAGGTTTACCGCCCAGAGGGCAAGGAGGGGGGAGGCGCCTACGACAAGCGAAGGCGCCGAAGAGGATTGATTCATCACGGCCTGCGTTATAAACACGCACACCGATCCGAAAAGGGAAGCCATTAGGCCGGTTAGGGCTGCCGGAAGGCAGGCTGAGGCCCAGCGCTTTAAGATGCGGCGCGGCATATCTCCCACGGGTATGGCTGCCAGAAGGAACGCAAGTGAGAGGAACATGCAAAGTATGGCGAGGGCCAGCTTTGAAAGTATAAGGTTTAGGGCAAGAAAGCCCCATACAAGAAAGTTAGCGCACGCGCTTAAAAGGCTGGAAGACGCCAGGCCCCAGGAGATGCCGGGGTTGCCGTCAATGAAGCCTATCTCTTCTTTTGTCTCCTTGAACGGGCCCTGCGGGTTTTGCCAATTTACGTTTTCTTCCTTGCCCGATAGATCTTCTACAGGGGTCTGTTGGGCCGTGATCCATGTTTGTGCGCTGTTTGGCACATCGCTCATCCACCCTATCTCTGCCATGTTGTCCAGGTTGGACCCCGGTTTTGCTATTACGTATCCCCCCTGTTTTTCAAATCCGTTGTTTCCACTGGAAAAGATGGGGGGAGACCCATCTAAGACGGCCCGGCAGACTTTTGCCACTTCCCCCACCTTTGCCACTTTTTGGTTTAGTGGGGGAGTAGTGCTCCAATCCGAAGCACCGCCCTGCCAGAGGAAGGTTTTGGTTCCCGGTCTTAGCCAGCTTCCTCCGCTCCCCCGTATTGCCGGCCCTGCCATAAGGGAGGCCATAAGGGAGGCAAATCCGGATCTGGGCGAAGCTTCAGGACCGCATGTATTCCAAAATACGGCCATTCTCGCTTCTTCGTCCGCTTCCGTGGATTCTGTAGCTTGGGAAGAGGGGTTTACGGCTCCGTTCCACATGGATATCCAGTTTGCCATGGAAAAGATCCATGGGGCGCTCTGGGCCGGAACGTTTACTCCAAGTTCCTTATCTGTTAAAAGGGCCTGCTCGGAGGGAGAAGTTCCGGCAAGGGCGTCTAATACATGGCAATAGGCCATTGAGCTGTCGGTCCCCATGCTGCCGATTGGCCCGTATTGGGCTTCTACCCAGTTTTTGAGGGCCGTTTCTTCCCAGATTTCATTTGCAGCCTCAAGAATGGAATTTGGATTTTTTGACGACTTTTTGTATTGGGCCGTCATGGCCGAAACATACTGCGCGCATGAATTCCCCCCGGCAGAAGCCATGGGATTTTTGTACCCCAGAAGAGGGAACTGGGTTCCTGAAAGCTTATTTACGGAAGAATTTAAAAAGTCCATGATCCACCATGGGCTTCCCGGAGCTTTTCCTTTGAGGCTGGAACAAAACCCCATGCATAAAAATATCGAGATGAAGAGGATGGAGGAAAGAAGCCTCCAAAGCCTGCTTCGCCTTTCCGAGCTTCTGAAGGCCGAAACTCCCAGCCATGCGCAAATCCCGATTACCAAAATCCAAATGAGAATGGATCCCTTTTCGGCATCTCTGGCCAGATCTGCATTCCATGAATTTATGAAGCGGCCCAAATCTGAGAGCCATGAAAAAGAGGTGGAGAACTTCAGAATTTGCGCGCAGCTTTTCCAAAGAAATCCGCTGGCCGAGAAGAGGGCGTCCGGAACGTAGTTTTGCACTTCTTTCCAGTAGGTGCCTGCCATGTGAAAAAGGCTCCCGGGTTCCGTGCGGTAGCTAATCCCTCCTAAAACCGAGCTCCATCTTTCTATTGGCAGCAGAGGCGTGCCGCTAGGGGTAAAAGACAAGGGTTTCTTCCATATTTGAGGGCTGCAGGGAACCTACAAAGAAAGTCCTTCCCTCCAGCTTTTTGGATTCAAGCGACCTTAAAATTCTTTTTGCCCTGGGCTGCCTGTGTCCTGCTCCAAGGAAGAAGGACGGAAAAACCAGGGAAAGCACCAAACAAAGAAGCGCTCCCGGAAAAATGCCCAGCGTATGGAATGTCAAAAAGGTAAAAAAGAGGCCTAAAAGGAAACCGGCTCCGGCTACGGCCAAAACTGCAGGCCTGATTTCCACTCCCCTGGCCACGCTTAAAGTCAGGGCCTTTCCCATTTCCTTTTTTCCGCTCACCTTTGTAAGGTCGCGCATGGCCAGCAGAGGGTTCACAGCCTTCCCCAGAACCAGACAAAGACGTTTACAAGGTATTGGACAAGCTTTAAGGCCAGAGGAAAGAAGAAGGAAGGGCCGGCCAAAAAGATAATAACCGTGCACGTAAAGGCCACGCTCTTTGCGTCCTGCGCAAATTTCCCTAAAGTACCCTGAAAGTAGCCGTGCCTTTTAAAAACCAGCCCGGCTACCATCAGGCATGAAAGAAGTATTGCAAAAAAGCCCATTAGGTTCACTATTACCTGCCCCACTTGGGTGGAATAGACGGGCTCTATCCATTTGTCGTACAGGCCAACCAAATTTATGGATTCCTGCAAGGCATCACCTCCGAAAATTATAAATAGATATAAAAATAAGTTAAAATATACTGTTTTATGTAAAACTAAATAAGTTTATCATAGGGGCGCCCCGCGCTCCGGAAAGGAGGGAAAGATAAGGCTTGAAGGAAGCTTGGGATCTTTTGTACGGTCCGTGGGAAAAAACGGGTTGATCAGGGGCGTGGATGGAAGCGTGTGGCTCTACGCCGTTTTAGATTTCACAACAAACCTTTTAGACGGTGCCACCGGGGCAGAGAGGGAAGGGGCGTGTTTGTCCCTTCTTTCCTTTTTTCGCTCCCTTAGCGACCTTGTGCCTCCGGCGGCCCTGAAATTTAGAGAGCTTATGAAGGCGTCTTACCGGGAGTTTCATTTTCTCTCCCTTGCCCTCCCCCAGGCATTTTCCCCAACTCCGGATTTTTTGGATTTGGCCTCATGGCAGAGCGAAGCCTACGGGGAGAGGGCCGTTTTGAAAAAGTTGGTTTTGGCCGGAGTGAAGTTAAATCCCGGACGAATAAAAGAGAAGGGACTCTTAGGGGGAGCGGCTTCCTTTTTGAACCGGGCCTCTTTTTTCCTTGCCAACGGGTCCGATCCTTTTGAAGCCTTCAAGGAGGATGCCCTTTTAATAGCCTCCATAATGGAGCAATCCGGGATGAGGCCCCTTCCCTTCCTTTCTTTGAGGCAGAGGCGCGAAGTTGTGAAATTGATGACTTGCTGGTGGATGCCTTCAGGATCGGCAGTTGCCCCTGCCGTGGCCCTTTTTGATCATGTGCACCTTTTTCATGACGCCCCTTCCGCCTTAAAGGCCCAGAGGCTTTTTTCCAGGGGAGTTTCCTGCTCCAAGTGGGGGCGCGGCCAATATGCAGCTTCCCTAAGCGTGGTAGATTCTACGGAATTTGACGGCCAAAGCCCGTTGGATCCTGAAAATCTCTGGATAGCCCGTTTCCTTAGGGCTCACTTTCCCGAAGGAGGCCCCGGAATGGCGGTGTCGGTGAGGGGGCAGGTGGAGCCTCCCTCAGTTACGGGAGCTCAGATAAGAAAGAATCTTTCTGCTTTAAATGACGAGGAAAGGAGGAGGGAGAAAAAGGACATAGATTCTACGGGGGTTCAGGAGGAAATGGCCAGGAACCTTTCTTACGGAAGGACCCTTTACTCTTCTTCCTCCCTTCCTCCAAGCCTTGTAAACGTTTCAGCCAGCCTTTTTACATCCGGCCATCCCAAAGATTGCCTTCCTCTTTTAAATTCCCTCTCCCCTCTTTCCTTTGCAAACTTTTCTACGGCAAAGGAGCAGGTTTTGGATTTTCAGTCAATGCAGCCGGCCTCACCCGTGCGCTTCAGGCCATTTGAACTGCACTGGTCGTCTTCTATCCTGGCGGGTTCCGGGATTTCTTCTCTGGCCTACGGGGGGGACGGGAAGGGAGCTCTTTTAGGTTTCAGCGAGTCCGACAGGCAACCTGTATTTTTGGATTCGGCCGCCGTGCAGGACAAGTCTTTAAGGGTTTACACGGTAATTCTTGGAAGCACTGGAAGCGGCAAAACCATGGCGCTTCTTTCACTGGCTTTTCAGTGGTCGAAGATTAAGCGGGAAAAAGAAAGGACGCCTGTTGTTTTTATAGATCCTAAGCAAGATTCCGACTTTTCCGATGCGGTATCCCTTATGGGGGGAAAGACCCTTTCCATGGATTCAGACATTTCTTCCGGAATGCTGGACCCCCTTTGCGCTTACGCAGACGACCCCAGGGAAAGGGAGGCTGCGCTGGATACCGCAGTGTGTATGCTCTACGAAATTTTCGACCCGGCCTGCATGGATCCGGACCTTGAGATAGACCTGCGCCTCATGATTGACTTTGGAATGAAAAGGGGCGCCAGATCCCTTTCTGACGCCCTTTCTTTAGCGGCCGAAGGCGAGGGGGAGAGGCTGCCGGAAAGGAGGAGGGAGATCCTGGAAAAGGTGGAGGGGTTTGCTTCCACCTCGCGCTCTTTCAGGCTCCTTTACGGGAAGGGAAGCCCGGTGCGCATCCGGCTTTCAGAGGGGCTTTCGCTTATAAAGGCAGGGAAGATGGACGTCATTCCGCGCGGGGACGGATCTTCTACGACCAGAGTGCGCCAGTGGGTGCTCAGAATGCTGGTAGTGGCCGCCGGTATGGCAACTTCTGGAAGAGACGGAATGATTTGCCTTGACGAGGCGTGGGTGGCGCTTGAAGGCAAGAGCGCTTCCATCTTGGCTGAGTGGGGGCGCCTTGCCCGCTCCCGCCGCTTTACCCCTGTTCTTTCTTCGCAAAGGGTGCAGGAATTTGCGGATTCATCTCTGGAATCTTTCATACAAAGGGGAATCCTTCTTTCCCTTTCCAATTCCGATGCCTTGGGGAAAAAGTCGGAGGCGAGAAATGCGCTAGACCTTCTCAGGGTAGAAGATGAAGACGGAAGGATAGCCCGCAGGCTTTCTGAAGACGGGGAAATCGGCCTTTCTTCGGCGCCAAATTGGCGCAGCCTGAAAGCTCTAAAAGACAGGGATGGAAAGGTGCTCAGAGGGTCTGTGGCGTATTTTGTAGATGGCAACAAAAGCCCTGTGCCCGTAGAAATCTTGATACCCGAAAAACTTCTTGGCCTAATTGGAACTTCCAGGTTGGAAAGATGAAAAGACTGTGGATTTTGGGCCTTTTTCTTCCGGGCCTCTGCCTTGCCCTCCTTTTTCTGGCGCCCCTTTGCGCTTTGTCCCTTTTGGAAGAGGCATCTTCTTCTCCCCCTTCCTTCTCTCTCCCGGCATCCTATGCTTCGTGCGGAGGGCAGCCCTCAAAAAGCAGCGGGGAGACTGCTCTGGCCTCTATGCTTTTAAATCCCGGTAAGTGGGGCATAAATTCCATGGGCCTTACTTTAACCCCCCTCATGGCCTCCGGCATTTTGGGAAACTTGGAAGTGGAAAGCGGATTTTCTCCAAAAGCTTCCAACGGTTCGCATTTCGGCATAGCCCAATGGGACGGATCCAGGTGGTCCAGGCTGGTTGAATCCTATAAAGATCCCTATCTTCTCTCTTCTCAGGCAGCCTTCATTTTTGAAGAGCTTTCTTCTGACTTTCGCGGTGCTTACCTCGCCTTGAAATCAGCCACTTCGCCGGCCTCTGCCGCAGGAGCCTTTGCTTTGAAATATGAAATTTGTTCCCAGGCGCTTTTCGAGCGCGAAGAGGAGGCCAAAGAGGCCTTCTCATTTCTTTCTTCCTTTTCAGGAGGCGGGTGCTCCTTCTCAAATTCATCGGCTCCTTCTTCCATTTCAAATTATTCATGGATGTGTTCTTCTATGAGGGTATGCAAGGCGGGAGAATTTGGGGAATTTGACTGGCAGGGAAAGGGAGGGTACCAGTGCTACTGGTACTGGCTTACGCGGGAAGCCATGCTGCATGGGAAAAATTCCATAAAAAATCCCGGAACGCCTGATGCGGGAAGCTTGGGGCTTTGGGCCGCTTCGCAGAGGGGCTGGACTTCCGGTTCCTTTCCCCGCGCCGGAGGAGCTGTGAGCGGATTTGGATCTCCCCTTGGATCCGGACCCCCTTTTGGACATGTTGCCGTAGTGGAAAAAGTAGAACAAGGATCTTCGGGATGGAAAATTGAAATAAGCGGGGGTAATTTTTACGGGAACGGTTCATGGAACGGCTACTACACCCAGTGGCTCACAGAGGCCCAGCTTTCAACTGTCAAAGATCTTCGCTTTTTTTGGAAAAACAGCTGGTTTAAATAAGGCCAAAGTCCACAACCTCTTCCTCCTCTTCGCCCTCCGTTTCTTCTCCTTCGCCAAACTTCTGCACTTCCTCTTTTGCCTGCCCTCCTTCCTGCGTGTCATCGATGGGAGGGCAATCGGGAAGCTCTGAGAGGGCTTCCAGCATTTCCTCTTTTGAAGCGTAGAAGGACTGGAGGGCTTCCAGCCTCCCCTGCCCGTCTTCGTAAAGGCCCCTTCCTTTGGGCAGCGCAAGGGAGGAAAGGAGCCTGTTTGCTTCCTTCAGGTTGGAGGTTTGAAAAACTCCCGCCGGAGAATCGCTTCCAAGCATGATTTTGCCAAGCGACCTGTAAAAAGCCCTTCCGTTATGGAATTTTTCCATTTCTTTCAGGCTTAGCCTCTGAGCGCCTATAAGCAGGTGTATGCCTGCGCTCCTTCCCTGGGTGGCGATATTTCCGAGCATGGTCACGGTAGAGGAAATAGACCGGTTTCTTTGATCGGTGGAAGCATTTTGCCTGGCCAGCGCTATATCTGAGGCGTCCCCTTTTTCTTTTGCCTCCATTGAAGAGATAAAGCCGTTAAATTCGTCAAAAACGATGAGGATGTCTTGAAACCCGGCTTGGCTGGAGGAAGAAAAGCCCATGGAAGAAATCTCCCCTGCCCTTTTGCGCATTATGGAAGATACTGTCTTTACCAGCCTTTCGGCTCTTTCAAATTCTCCGGCTCCGCACAGGGTCCCCTTTTTTCTGGCCCAGGAAAAGTCAGGCGCTCCCTTGCATGGATCTATTACTATGGTTTGCCAACCCGCCATTGCGCCTTTTGCGGCCAAAAGGGAGAGAAGGGAGCTTTTGCCGGCCCCGGTGCGCCCCATGACGAGAAGGTGGGGGGAGGAAGAAAGGCTCCATAAGATGCGCTGACCCATATCTCCAAGGCCCATGCTTATCTCTTCTTCTTTTTTGAAATCCGCCTTGGCGAAGTTTGCAAAGGGATTTTTAAGGGAGAGAAAGACGACTTCTTCTTTGCCCGAATCTGAAGGGAGGGCCCTTCCGTAATCAAAGCCCGAGTAGCCAAGGAAGAGGGGGAGGCCCTCTTTTAGGTCGCCTGGCGAAACTCCGAGAGGAAGGGAGAAGAAAGCTTTAAAGGAGTTTTGGGGGGCGCCTTCTTCCCTTTTTACCAGTCTTGGGTTCTCTCCTGATTTATTAAATACTCCAGCTTCCTGCCAGCCCGCTGAGAGGAACAGATCCATCGCCTCCTCCCTCATCTTTTCCCTCTTCCACACCCCTTTTTCAAGGCTTCTTCGTTCAAACAGCCACAGCGAGCAGCGGGCCGAATCAAGGTATTCTATGAGCAGGACTTCAGATCCTATGGAGGCTTTTAAAGCTTCGCTCCTTTTCCTAAGGTCGGCCACGGTAGCTCCCCCTCTGAGGCAAAGGCCTACTCTCCAGATGGAGCTTTCTTTCTCTTTTCCCTCAAAAGAGCAGAAATCTATTTCGCACCCTTTGCGTGCAGGGAGGGCGCTAGCCAGGCTTTTTAGAACCATGCAGCACACATACGCCTTTTGACAGCTCCCCCCTTCCTTCAGATCTTCTATTCTTTGCCTTTGCGCCTGGACCAGAAAACAGCGAGATCCATCCGAACCGGCCATGATAGGGGCCGCTCCTTCCAGTTTTGTCAGATCCGCCTTGGCGTAGTCAAAAATCTTGGACGGGTCCAGTTTTAAGGGAAGCAGGTTTATTCCTCCACTGCTTTGAATTTCGGAAAAGACCGGATCAGGGCAGGAAAGTTTGGAAACCGAGGCCCATTTTCTTTGGAAAGAGGACCATTTTACGCCTTCCTTTATGTACCTTTCAAAGCCGGTAATTTCGCTCATAAATCCCGGATCCCTGTAGGCGTTGCCCCGATTGGAAAGGCTGTGGCCGCAGGTAGACAGATGGAAGGCGGAAGCGAGGTCGGCGAGGATGTCCGTCTTTAAGAAAAAGGCGGGGCCCGTAGGATCGTGCAGCCAGTCTCCCATCTCTTCTATTCCCGTTCCCGCGGGCGGAGGGGTAATTTTGAAGAGCCACGCCGGTTCTTTAATTCCTACGTTGTAGGCAGTGACAAGAGGGGCCTTCTTCCCTCTCGATCTCGCCGCCATGCCGTAGGCGATGGATGCCAGAAGGGAAGCCTGGTTTTCATTTTTCGCCTCTTTCAGGCCTTTTACCTCAGAAAAAAGGACTAGCCTGACCGAGTGGGGGTCTACGGAGGATTGTGCATGCCTTGTGGGAAGGATCAGGGCTTCTTTCCACGTTTTGGGAAGCCTTTCTTTAAGAAGAAGCGGGGAAAGCTTTGAGGTTTTTTCCATGCTGTCGGGCTTTAAGCGAAGTATTGTAATCCCGCCTTCCCTTTTTTCGTCTTCTACAAGGAAGCTGTAGCCAGAGCCCTCAAACCATGAAGAGATTTTCTTTTGCCATCCCCTTTTTTCCTTGCATTTTTTTCTAGCTCCTCCCAAAAAGACTTCAAAAATCATGGCTGCGGCCAGAGGAGCCGGGAGGGTTAAAAACCAGAGGCCGGAAATAAGGGAGGAAAAAGAGAGAATGAAAAGCAGGATGCCGAAAGCTAGGAGCAGCTGGGAAGTTTTCTTCCTCTCTTCCCTTGACGCCTTTTTGAAGTTAAGAGCCGGCATTTTCAGGGCAAAGTTCGGCCTTTCTTCAGGAAGGCAGGCTGGCAAAGACATCCTTTCAAAGGCCCATCCGGACGCCGGAAGGGCGAAAAGGGCGTTTAGTGCCCAGACAATGGGGCTTTTTGAAAAGAAGGAAAGGGCGAAGGAAAAAGAGAGGAAGAGGGCGGAAGAAAAGCAATCGCGCGGGGGAAGAAAAAGAGCCTTCCTGGCCGCTCTTTTTTCCGGAAACGAAGAAAAGTCCAGGGCCATTGAAGCCCAAAGGGCCCAAAGGGAAGGAAGCCCCAAAAATGAAAGGGCCAGCACGATAGGGATGAAAAGGATGGGTAGAGGAAGGTTTTTTCTTTCCCCCTCCTTTTTCCCTTGGGCGTTTAGAGGCCCTGCCGTTCGGCTTCCTTAGCCATTTGAAGGGCCGTGGATATGGCATCCTCATTTGTCGGGGCGTTTTCCCTAATTTCTCCTTCAGTCTCCGGGCCTCTTGCCTCCTTTTTCTCCTTCATCCCCGGCTTGTTGCAGGCCATGGGCACGAGGGAAAGGATTTCTTCCCAACTGATTTTTCCCTGATCTTTTCCTCCCCTTTGGGGCACCGTTTTTTTAAGCCTTGAAGAGAGTATATCGGCCCAGGTTTTGCCCAGTTTCGCATCTTCTTCGTAAAAGGCTTTGTATACGCATGGATTTTCGTTCCCGATTTCGCAGATTCCGCACCCTTTGGCCACTCCTTCTTCTCTTAGGTTGGAAGGAAACGGCGGAATGGAATCGCTGTTCATGACGTCTTTCAGGCTTTTGGCAAGCTTGTCTCCGACCATGATTTTGCTTGCAAGATTCAGTCTCACTGCGGGTCCCAGGCCGTTTTTCTCGTCAGGCTTTTGGGCAGAGTATAGGAAGCAGATGCCCGTGTATCTGGCTTTTTTGGCGATGTCTTGAAGGGATAAAAAGCTTGTGGCGCAGATAGATTTTCTGTATTCCAGCTTTATCCTTGTGGGGTCGTCTTTGCTTAGGCCGGGCGGCACGCTTACAGGGGAGGCCCATTGGGGGATTTCATCTGCGACCAAAAGGGTCAGGGGATAGCTGGCTTTGTCCTTTTCGTCTAACTCCCACCAGTTCTGTTTTCCCTTTTCCTTTATGAACCTTCCCCTCTCTTCCATGTTTCTGAAGAGGTTTTCCAGGGCTGCCGCGCAGCTTTCTATCCCTTCGCAGCCCCATCCCTTTTCTTCCACCCATGGCCTTGCCCAGTCAAAGTCGGCACTTTTTCCTTCGTCATCGCACACTACCAGCCTTCCCCCGCCGGCCAGAAAGCCGAATATGAGGCTGTTTATAAGCACGCTTTTTCCGCCGTTGGACTGCCCGGAAACCAACACGCCCGGGGCGTCTTTCCAATCGTTTTTGAGCCACTCGCCCCATTTTCTTCCCTTTTCAGGGAGCTTCATTCCAAAGTATGAAAAGCGGATTTCGGGCTTGAAGTCCGGCATGGCCACGGCTTTAGGGAAGGTGGGAAGGCGGCCCGGGTGCACTATTACGGTATTCCATTCCGGGTAGTCCTTGTGCCACCATCCTTCTTCTCCAACTCCGTGCTGCCTTATGGCTTCATCGAGCGCCCTTCCGTATTTGCTGGCCACGTAGGGCTCATCGGGGTGGGTGGAGTTGAGGCGGATTATCCAGCCTCCGTCAATTCCCCTAAGAACGCGGATATGCCAGGGCTTCCTTTTTAGTGCGGAAGCAAAAAGGGATCTTGCCGCCAGGGTATTGTGATCGAGCTGCGCATAACGGATAGTGCGCCTTGCTTCGTCGAGATCGGTTAGAAAGAAGCCGGGATGCTCTTCGGAGAGGTACTTTTCTATGCTTTTTGGAGCCATACGGCCCACAAAGCCCTTTTCCTCCACTTCGCCGGGATATCTTTCGCCCCCTATTTTCCACGCCGGGCAGATGGAAGCCTTTTTCTTGTCTTCCGCTATGGAGCAGAGGGCGTAATCCTTCAGATCGGGATTTCGGGCTATGATTTCCTCCACATAGCTCACTAAGGCCGGCATGTCTTTTTCAGGATTAAAGTCCGGAAGTTGTTCTGAGATATTAAAAGTTATTTTTTTATCCATTTTCTCCTTAATTTTATATGTCTTATAATATCTCTATATGCAAGATTTAGAATCCGAAGATTGGTTTAAGCCATATGAGGAGGAAGGCGGCGAAGCTGAAGAAGAAGATTTTGACACCCCTCAGTCCCTTAAAGAGGAAAAAAGGAAAGACTCTGCTCCCGGCAGAGGGGCAAAAAAGAGTCAAAGGGCCAGGAGGATTTTGGCTATTCTTCCATGGCTTTTTTCCGCCCTCCTTTCCGTTTTTGTTTTTACAAATTCCGTCAGAATATCTAACGAGGGGCAGCTGCCTTTGAAAGAAAGCCTCTCTTACCTAAATGGGGAAGTCAAATCCGCTTCCGACCTTAAAAGCGGCCTTTCATCTTTGGGAGAGGAGTTTTCCAATTTATCCGCTTCCCCTTCTTCAAACTTTGTGGAAAATATTTTGTCCGTTTTTTCTTTAAAATCTGCCGTAAACGCGGATTTGAACGCAGCCGCATCTGACGAGTCTTCAAAACTTTCTTCCGCTCTTGCGGAAGCCAGGGCAATTTTAAAGGGCGCTCCGCCCTCCAGCGCTTCTTCTTCCCTAGCCTCTTTGGTCAAAGAAGCTCAGTCGCGCTCCTTTGCGCCTACTCTTACCTCCCTTCGTCAGGAATCGGCCCTCATTTCTTCTCTTAGCTCCCTTTCGGGGTCTGTAGCCCTGCAAAGGTCTGTAGGGAAAGGGGAAAAGTGAGCTATATTGTAAACTTTGAAATTCCCGACGAATGGTGGCAGGGAGTATTCCATGTTCCGGACGAGAGGGTGCGCGCCAGAAACCGCGCAAGCATCAGAAAGTACTCCCGAATGGTGTGGATGGAAGCTAAAAGAACAGGCAGGGCGCATAAGTATGAGCGCTTTTGCCTGTCTTTGGCTGTGCAGGCAGAAAGGGAGGGGGAGTTTGCGGGGGAAGCTGAAGAAGCGTTAAAGAGTCTGATAGATGCGGCAAGCCGGGACAGCTCCTGGGCAGGCCTGTGGGAAGACGACGACTCTTCTCACCGACTTCTTACCTGCTATTTCCGTCTCCCTGTAGGGCTGGGGCGCGGAAGAAGGAGAGTGCAGGCCGGAGTTTGGCAGGTAGGACCTCATTTTGATCCTCTTCACTCCCTTGCTTCTTCCGTAGCAAAGGAGTGGTCTTCCTTGCCGGAGTGGAGGAGGGATTTGGACTGGCGAGGGAGGGTGATTGAGTGGGCCTTCCCATCTTCTTTATGGCTTACCAGTAATTTTACCGATACCGATATAGCTTCGAGAAAAGCCGGTCGGGAACTGGGGGGATGGGGGAGTCACAAGCATGACGGCGAGATAGACCTTCTTTCGTCTTCTTTGGAATCTAAAGCTTCACGCCTTTGGGAAGGGTTTTCCCCCTTGAGGGTGCAAAGGTGCGCCGTTTTGGCCCAGGTGCGTTATGCTCTTTCCGGTTACGATCTCAAAGCCGATCCTGATAATGCGGGGCACACCGTGTTAAAGGTCTTGGAAGCCGGATCCAAATCCGGAAAAATTTTGCCCCTTTCTTCCAAGTACGTTCCTCTTTTGGCTTTTTGCAGGGATGAAAGGCCTGCCTGTGAAGAACCCAGACTCAAACCCGGAGAGCATTCCATACGCCTCTTTTTCTTTCCCCTCCCCCCATCCTGGCAGCCGTATCGTTTTGCCGCCTCCCTTTCCTAGGGACGTGATTTGTTATTGTTTTTCAGTCTTGAGGCAAAGTTAAAACCGTACGGCCGCCTTTATGGCAAATACTCAGCCTTATCTTTTCATACCTTAAGCCGGAAATTTTTTATTGTTACTTTTGGTTGTGAGAGGGTGGCTAGGGGCGCCCCAATTTTTTAAAAGCCTGAAGAAGTTGTAAAAAAGTAAAATAAATACATGATTTTAGGGTATGCGAGAGTTTCTACGGTCATGCAGGATCCCTCTCTTCAGCATGACAATCTGGCCAGAGCAGGATGCGAAAGGATCTTTACCGACTACGGATCCGGGATGAATGCCGAGAGGCCCCAGCTTGTACGCATGCTGGATGTGGCCCGTTCCGGAGACACTATCGTAGTCTGGAAGTTAGACAGGCTTGGGCGCAATATGAAGGAATTGGTGCGCCTTATCAATCTTTTTCAAGAGCGCGGGATTGGCTTTAGATCTCTTACTGAGGCGATTGACACAAGCACTCCCGGAGGAATGCTGACTTATAACATTTTTGCTTCAATAGCCCAATTTGAGCACGATCTTTTGGTGGAGAGGACTACGGCCGGAATGGCTGCGGCCAGGGCTAGAGGGCGCCATGGGGGAAGGCCTCACAAGCTTACCCGGGAAAATGAGGAAGAAATTTGCAGACTGTATTTGTCTAGGATGATGACGATAGATCAGATATCGAAGATATTTGGAGTATCGCGGGGGACAATCTACAAAGTTTTAAGGGCTAAAGGGGTTGTAGATTCTTCCCGTTTTCCTCGTCAGATTGCAAAGCCTAAGCAACAATAGCGGCAATGAAAGTACAAAGATTTTTATAGGCTAATTGCGCATTTTTGGGTGTGGAACTGGCTGTGCGGGGCTAAGGATCTAGCCGGAAGTTTGGATTTGTTTAAGTTATTTTCTCAAGTTGCGGATTAAATCTTTCTCAAGTTGCGGATTAAATCTTTCTCAAGTTGCGGATTAAATCTTTCTCAAGTTGCGGATTAAATCTTTCAAGTGCAAAATTATAAACCATGAAGACGACCCGCTATAAGCATAGAATTGTAGAAAAAACCATTAAGGAATGCCTGCAGTATAAAGGGGCAATTTTGGTTGAAGGGGCCAAGTACTGTGGCAAGACCACTACTTGCGAGCAATTTGCCAAGAGCATATTAAATATGGGCAACACGGACAATCGTGAGCAGAATCTTCAACTAGTTGACATAAAGCCGAGCTTGCTTTTAAAGGGAGCAGTTCCGCGCTTGATAGATGAATGGCAAATTGCTCCCCGTATTTGGGATGAGGTGAGGTATGAAGTAGATCACCGTTCGGATTTTGGGCAATTTATTTTAACCGGATCTGCCGTCCCTGCCGATAAAAGCAAAATACTGCATACCGGAACAGGAAGATTTGCTTGGATAAAGATGCGGCCCATGAGCCTCTATGAATCAGGGGAATCTTCCGGAGAAATAAGTTTAAGCGATGTATTTTCCCGTGGGAAAGAGGGAGATTTTTTTGCAGAAAACAGAGTGGGGTTCAAGGATCTTGCATTTTTGGTTTGTCGTGGGGGATGGCCGGATTCGCTTTACATCAGCGAAAAGTTTGCCATTCGTGGAGCTTTAGATTACGTAGATTCAATCGTTAAATCAGATATTATCCGCGTAGATAATGTAGCTCGCAATGAATCTATGACGAGGCAGCTGTTGCGTTGTCTGGCTAGGCACCAGGGCACCAGCGCTTCATTTTCTACAATTTCTAAAGATATTGCAGAATACGGGAAGATTACTATGAGCAGGGAAAGCGTTTCTTCCTATATGGATGCTTTGGATAAAATTTTTGTTACTGAAGATGCCCTTGCATGGAATCCTAATCTCCGTTCTAAATATGCCATTCGCACTTCCCCTACTCGCTATTTTACCGACCCTTCCGTCGCGGCCGCCGCTTTGGAAGTGGGCCCGGGTGATCTGATAAATGATGTAAGAACGTTCGGATTTCTTTTTGAAACCCTTTGCATTAGGGATTTAAGGGTTTATGCGCAGCCCTTAGATGGAACTGTATATCATTTTCGCACCGAGAAAGGCATGGAGTGCGATGCGGTAATCCACCTGAGAGATGGAAGATACGGGCTTGTAGAAATTAAACTTGGAGGAAGCGAGGCCATAGAGAATGCCGCTAAGACCCTTAAAAATATAGCTTTGCAAATTGATACGGAGAAGATGAAGGAGCCTTCATTTTTGATGGTTTTAGTGGGAGAAGGACCTTATGCCTATAGGAGGCCCGATGGAGTGCTAGTGGTGCCGTTGGGAACTCTAAAGAACTGAGAGCTTTCTTTTATTGGTATTTAGGAGAATTTATTTGGTTTCATTCAATGAAAAAGCCCCGCCTTTTTAGCAGGGCAGGGCTGATGGTTTTATATGTGTTCAGTTATATTGTCTATCTTTCCTCCAGTGGCCACTCCCAATAGATCTTCCCCATATCCACTGCCGCTCCTTCATCATCTAGCACTATGCTGCGTACATCCCATCTGAATGCATAGCCGCATTTAGAATCTCTTTGATTCAGATAGTCAGTAAATTCATTTTGTGTAATTACAGTATTGGGCAGATCCAGTTCATTATATGGGATATTTGAAATTTTATTTTCACGAACCGGTATGCCGATGTCTTGTAGGGAAAGCGTGGCAAATTCAGATAATGAAAACTTCAACCAGTTATAGGCGGAAAGTTCTCTTATTTTAAATAGCCTTGCAATATCGGCCAGGTCGGAAAGATATCCTTTTAGTGTAACTTCAGCATCCATATTTTTCCCTTCCAGGACTGTATCTGGGAAAATGCATTGGCAGTTCCCCTCTTTGCTAGCCCTTTACTTTGCATAATTATCTTGTAGCTCTAATGGGCCGGGTGCGGAGAAAAGATCCCGCACTTTTTCCGTCAGAGTATAACCAGCATACGCTAGATTTTTTATCTATAAAAGTTTTGGTATAAAAAAATTCAATTTTAGTATTAAATAGACCCCGGTTTGATTCGCACTAAAAGAGGCGGAGAGGCAGACTTTGAATACAAAGAATGCGCCTCACAATCTTGGCTTTGACCCCTTGATTATTTTGCAAGTTAGTCCTTTTAAAAAAAATCTTTTACAGTTCCTGCTGAGAAAATCCGGACTTTACTTCCCGTCTCAGTTACCAGTTCTTTGGGGGATGCTTATTCTTGCTTTCTCATTAAAATTTTCCAGAGTGCCTTTCTTTTTTGTTGTATCCCATATTTCTTTTCTCTCATTCTTGGAGAAAATAACCCTTGTCTTCTTTTTTGAGTAAAACCTGCTCATTATTTCTGATTACGATTCAGTCAATGGGATTTTATTCATTGCGTCTGCTTTCTCCAAAAAAATTATTGGCATGTATTTTATTAAAGACGCTGCTAGTCTGCCCCGTTGTGCCTAGTAGCTGAAAAATTTTATTATTTATCAACTCTCTATATTCTTTTGGAAACTTAATATTTTCCTGTTTTGCACCTGCATTCACTTTTGTTGAGACGTAATCTTTCTCCTTATTTATCATTTCTATTGCTATTTTTTTGAATTCTTCCTTCTCATAGTCGCTTACAAGGTTGTAAGGTAAAGGCAGATCTTTTAATAAATTGGCGGGATAGGTTATGCCTCCGTCAAATATTCTCCACCACCAGTAGGCAAAACTGGAATTTATGAAGCAATATATGAAATAGAATTCATATTCTCCGCTTATGTTCAGGGTAATGATTCCGCCTCGATTTAATTTTCCATGTGAAGCGGTCGTGTTGTATCTGCATGTATTTGGAACATTGATTTGGTAATTTGTCTTATTTTGAGATAAAAAGTCCCTTAGGGTGTAAGCGGAATCTTTTGTCCATTTGCCGTATAGATCCTGCATATCTTTGGGTATCTTTTTAAATTCCCTGTTGGTTTTGCCGGTAACCTGCCTCTCGCTTCCTATTTCTTCCTCCAATATGCTTGGTTGCAAAAGTTTTTCTCTTTCCTTATTTTTGAATCTAATCAAAGGGGAAATTTTAAAGCCCTTTAATTCATTAGATTTATTGAAGACAGTTATGGCAGCCCTGACTGAGTTTGCCGTATTGGTGTTGAAGATTCCCTGTTTTCTGCTGCAAAAAATATTTCCCGGAACATTGTCGAACGAAACTATAAATCCATTTCCTATGTCGCACATTTCCTTCCTCAGCGAATAGAACTTCTTTCCGGAAATAAAGCTAAAGGGAGTAATAATGACAGCCGATCTGCTTTGAATAAATATTTTTTCCATGAATGCCGCATACCATTCACGTGAGTCACATAATACGTTTGTCAGATTCCAATCATCTCCAAATTCCTTTATTGCGGCATAAGGGGGATTGGAAATGGTTTTACAATTTTTGGGAAGCGTAACGTCCTTATTCAAAAAATCGCAATGTATGGCGTGAATTTTATCGTTTAGGTTTTTTCCGTACTTTGCCAGTAAAGATGTTTTGCATATTTTTAAAGCGGTTTTGTCGTAATCGTAGAGGTAAATTCGGCCTTCTTCCAGCAGGTTTTTGGCATTTTCCTGGCCAATGTAGTCAAGGTAATTTAAAATTAGGGCCCCTGTCCCGCATGCTACATCGCAGACGTTGTATCCCTCCCCCTCGTCCAGCCATTTGCTCATTACAGTGGCAACATCTTTTGGGGTATAGTACTGCCCATTATTTTTTTTCTTAAATTTATCAGAGGCTGCCAGACCCGCTTCGTACATTTCTCCAAGATTTTTTACGTTTAATTGCCCGGATTCTCCGTTATTTAGGACGTAGTCGCATATATCGTCCCATGTTTTGGACAGTCCCCTATTTTCAATGCTCGCTATGTATTCTTCCATGCAATCTAAGGAATTGTAATTTACTTTATCGATATTTGATTCAGGGTGATGTTCATTTTGGATTTCTGAATTTTTTGCCGGACAATCCCCATCTTCTTTTTTTACCGGAGCATTTTTTTCTAGAGCTTGCCATAAATCCGGTTGCATCTTTGCCTCTCCCCCACGATGTTTACTTAGATTTTAGCGATTGATTCATTAAAAAAGCCGCTGCCTTTTTCAAGAAAGGGTCCTGGGCGACGCTTCTGATTGCATGCCATTTTCCCGGGAAATTTTATTATTTGAAGTTCTGGAACCAGATTTTTGACTATTTTCATATCTTGTAAACTTCAGAGTTTTGGGAGTGGAAGGAGAGGGGAAAATGCTATAACTGTGGAGATAATATCTGCACACAGACCGTTGGAGACCATATTGCTCGGGGATTTTGTAAACAGTGTAATAAATGAGGACTGCATTGAGGGAATGAAAAGGCTGCCGGATGAAAGCGTGGACTTGGTCTTCGCCGATCCCCCTTACTTCATGCAAACAGGCGGAATACTGCAAAGGACTGACGGCACTAAATTTATGGGGGTGGATGATTTATGGGACAAGTTCAAAGACTATGCAGACTATGACGACTTTACAACTAAATGGCTTGCAGAGTGCAGGAGGGTAATGAAGAAGGATGCCTCTATTTGGGTTATGGGTTCTTTCCAAAACATATATAGATTAGGATACATAATGCAGAATATGGGCTTTTGGATCTTAAATGACGTTATTTGGTCCAAGCCCAATGCCGTTCCAAATTTCCGAGGAACGAGGTTTCAAAATTCACATGAAACGCTATTGTGGTGCACAAAGAGCAAAGATTGCAGATATACCTTTAACTATAAGACGATGAAATTTTTGAATGGCGGAAAACAGGAAAAAAGCGTTTGGAATATAGGGATATGTGTGGGAGGGGAGAGGTTAAGGGACAAAGAGGGAAGAAAGCTCCACTCTACTCAAAAGCCTGAAAAGTTGCTTTATAACGTAATTATTTCTTCATCAAAACCCGGAGATTTGATTCTTGATCCCTTTTTCGGAACCGGGACAACGGGTGCAGTGGCAAAAAAGACGGGAAGAAATTATATAGGGTTCGAGTTGGATAAGACTTATACAGAGTATGCGCGTGAAAGATTAAGCAAAGTTAGACCCTCTTCTGACAGCGTGACGAGGCTGGGAATGGAGACAAAGCCTCCGAGGGTGAGTATGCAAAAATTACTTGAATGCGCCTATATACGTCCAGGCCAAAAACTCTTTAGCAAAGACAGGGAAAGAGAGGTTGTAGTTACCCCTTCGGGGCACGTGTATGACGGGCAAGAAGAGCTGTCGATACATAAGATGTCTGCAAAATTATTGGGATTGGCCAACTATAACGGATGGGGCTATTTTTGGTTAGAAGGAGAAAACAAAGAGCTAGTTGCCTTGGATTCTTTAAGATACCGATATAAAGAAAAAGTTAAGCCTTAAGCGGCGCCTGGCATAGGAAAGGTTCTCATTGTTATCCCTTTTTGAAAAGTTCCGGCGGTAGATTATTTTATTGAGTTTATTTTAATTGAGACTGGATTTTACATGATATTGAAAAGTTATTGTTATTTAATTTTCTTTATTTTAGCAGTATAAAAAATTATTTATACGTACGTACGTATAAATTTGACGAGTTCGATGCGGGTCTCGCATTTCTCCTTCCTCTTTCAGATTTTTAAATAGCATCCAATACGAGGATTAAACATTTAGAGTAGATTTAGAGTAGATTTAGACATTGAAGGGATGAAAGTGAATTTAGGAGATGAAAATGAAACTCAGGAGTTTAAAGAGTCTCTTTCACAGCTTGATAAGGGCCTTAAATCCTTATCTGCCATGTTAAACAGAGGGTATAAAGGCACTGTGTACTTCGGAGTTAAAGATAACGGGGATATAAAAGGCCTTATGGGAGTAAACATCTCTAAGGCCAAAATGGATATCAGGCAAAGAGCGCAATCTTATTTGTCACCTCAGGTCAAACTAGATATAGATGCTTTAAGTGACGGAGAAGGCAGACCATATATACGGGTTTACGCATATGGGGTGGATACGCCTTACTCTTACGATCGAAGGTATTATTTGAGGACTGCATCAGCTGATGACAATGTGGAACAGAATTTGCTAAGGAGAATGTTTAACCAAGGCGGAGACGCATTAAAAGAGATTCTCTCTGAAACCCAATCTTTAACTTTCAAAGGTACATTGGGTTATTTGGAAGAAAAAGGCATACATGCGAGAGATTCTGAGGATTTCTTCGATAGTTTCGGATTCTTTACGCATGAGCAAAAATATAACCTGCTGTCTTACCTCCTTTCAGATCAAAACCGCACTGTAATCACCTTGACCCGTTTTGCAGGCAGGAATAAGGACATTATGCGGGATCGGACTGCCTATACCGGTCAAAGCCTACTTAGAACCGTTAGCGATGTTTTAAATTTTTTAACGGTAATGCAGCTTCCAAAAAGGGTAGATCTGAGCGCGGGCACCAGACGTGAAAGTTCCCTGTTTGATTTGGGAGCTGTACGCGAAGCGTGGATCAATGCGTGTGTGCATAATACCTGGAGGGAATACATTCCTCCGGCTGTTCATATTTACAGTGATCGACTGGAAATAATTTCTTATGGCGGCCTTCCTTATAACCTTACACAATCTGAGTTTTACAGGGGAATGAGCAAACCGGTAAATGCTCGCTTGTTTGAAATTTTTGTAACCTGCGGTTTGTCGGAACAGGGTCGCCCTGGGGTTCCTACAGTTATTTCAAGCTATGGCAAAAAGGCCTTCTCCTTAGAGGATAGCAGAAGGGTTGTTGTGACCATTCCCTTTAATTTTCTTCTTGAAGATGTTGGAAATTCAGCCTCTAACGAGTCAAAATCTCTTTCTATAAGTGAAAGGGTAACTTTAATTCCCAGTCAAAGGAATGTGCTTTCATATTTGGTATCCCACCCACAAGCTCTTCTTCAAGATGTGGCCTTGGAGTGCGGGTTAAGCCTCGGGGAAGTCCGGAAGATAACAAGCCAAATGGAGAAGGTTGGAGCCTTGGAAAGGATAGGGGCAAAAAATAAATCAACATGGATTGTAAAAGCTCAGTTATAGGTAAAGTGCGACTTTGCTTGTGGCCTTTATGGTGGCTATTATTGTTATCCTTCTTCGAGGGATTTTTATCGTTTTACTTTGACAAATTTCCACTAACTTAGTTGCAATCCGTAACCAGGAGTTTTATTAAGACTTTTGGAGTTTATTTTTTGCTTTTAAATTTGTACGTATGTACGTATAAATAATTATAAAGTAAATTTATGAATATTGAATGTTTATTGACATTGCATTGCACATTTTATTCTATAAATACTTTAGATAGGCGTAATGGGTGAGAAATAGTTATAGAATAAAACATTGCATATTTAAAATCTCATGTCCTTAAATAATGAAGCGGGCCTAAGGCTTGTAGAGTTGAATGGAAAGAAATCTTTGTATGATTTCCTATCAGTATTATGTTTTTCATGCTGCTACAAGCTTTATCCGACTCTGAGTTTCTTTGTAATTTCTATTCCAATTTTTCAGTATGACTATTAACTCTCATACACCTGTAAATTCGCTGTCATTTGTACCATGGGGAATCCCAGTGGTTTTCGCATAACCTTTTCGATATCTACTAGGGTGCTTTTCTTCCCCCACTTCTTGGCATTTAACACATTTGCTTTACGTTGCTTTCAGTACTTGTACAACTTTCTTTAGATTTTTAAGATACTTAGAATTCTGATTTTTTACTTTATAAGTTTCAAGTAAGTTTCTAATGTCTCAATTTCTGAAGCTGTTACCATCTTTATGAGATTTATGTAATCGCCTTCATCTGCTTTTTGCAGGGCTGCATAATATTTTTTCCTCTCATCTTTTTTAATTACTACTGGGAGTAATCCATCTTTAATTAGAGACAGGTTCGTTACTAGCCTCGAAGTTCTCCCATTCCCATCTACAAAAGGATAGAATCTTTAACCCTTATTTTATTTGAATGGCAGAATTCCTGATAGTAGGGGGGAAATTATGAATTAATATTTAAGATCATTTTGTATATTCCTGCTTTTAAAATGAGTAATTCGTAAAAATATGAAGAAAAAATATAAGTAGTATCTAAAGATTTTTTACTCAGGTTTAGGTGTTATCTATTTGGCATATTTTTCTTGAGCTCTCTTATTTTCTCAATTATTGTGTCGATAGCTTTTAGGGAATAATACTTTTTTCTAGAGGTTGAAGACTTTGTTGTCGGATCAAGGTATCTGATGTAGCATAGTTTCCCATCCTTCTCTACTTCTTTTTTAGCCTCAAAGAACTCTTCATTAACTTTGATGTCTGGATCTTTTTTCTTTATCTCTTTTATAAGATCCGCATAGGACAAAGAATACGACTTTTGAAATTCTTCATCCGATAAGGCAACAGGAATAGCGTTAGGATTATTTTCGTCTATGGCAGCAACAAGATCTGCATTTTTTAAAGGAGACTTACTTAGATTTATGCTAAAGTCAAAAAAAAGGGATTCCTCTATCCCCTTTTGATGCAAGTCACGAGCAATCTGGTTGATTTCATCTATAAACTCGTTGTGTTTCCCGTCATAATTTTGTTTTAGGAACTGAGTAGGGTGAAAAGGTAGTTTTATGCCAATAGGAAGGATGATCAAATCTTTGTTCCCAGCGATTTTTAGATTAAACCATTGGGTTATATAGAAGTTATAGTTTGTAACGGCTTTACTTATCAACATAAAAATTATAGGGTCCAATTTTTTATCTGCAAAGTGGATATATTGATTTCTGTACTCATCCAGCATTCTAAGATTTTCACAAACTGCTTTAAACTCCCTATTTTTAACGCTTACTTCTTTTTCAACACTCTCTAATATAGTTGTAAAACTCTTTGTATGCTTTTTTCCTCCCTTTTTATTTTTTTCATATATTCCCTGCTTTCCTATCTTGGTATATGCATATGCCTTCAGTAGGAGTTCCCATGCATTCAAAACGAGAATGACAGTTGTTTGGTATCGATAGGAAATATGGGGTTTGTTATGAATTTCAACCCCTGCCCAGAAGGCAGCTGTAGAAGATTCTAGAAGCAGTTTTTTTACTGCCATTCCTCTTGACATTGTAATTTCCTTCCCTAAACAACTTACATGCTATAATCTTGACTTAGTAAAATTCGGTTTGTTTATAGTTACTCTGACTGAGAATAAATTTCCGCTTCCGAACTTGCGGGTCTTTTCTTTATCTTTTAATTTGTCTCTAATGCTTAATTTCAAAGAGGACTTAAGGATAAGTAATACACGTTTATTTTATGGTTGGATTTTGCCGATAGACTAATCTCATTCCCTCTAGCCCCCTCCCCTTCTCTTCCTTTCCTTCCTATACTTTTTCTAGTGATTGACTGTTTTTCCGCTCTCTCCCGCATAGACTCTTTAACTTCTTCTTCCTTTTCCCGCAGAAATACTAAAACATGAAATGAATAGTTTAACCGAGGAGAAAGAAGGATGGGAGAAAGCGCGAGAAGTAAATATTGATAAGGTAAAAGGGTATAAGACAAGTTTGGAAGAAATTAATTCTCATATAAAGAAAGATATGGAATATCTGAGAATCGCGGGGCAACTAAGGGAAAAAGATTTTGAAGTATTGGCTAATACTGAGGAAGGCATAAGTATGGCTATAGAAGAATTGCCAAAATGGAGAGGGATTTCACAGGCAGACTAATATAACTTAATAAAAAATCTGCAAAATCTAGGTGTTTATATGTAAAAGCATTTATGCTATTGAAGCCTTAAAGTTGTCATACATACGGGAAGTTATGTAGGCAGAAAGATTCAGTTCCTGTTCGGTTTCCTGTAGATCCTTAATATTTAATGTTTCAGTAATTTTTTTAAAGTCGATGCGCTTTAAAACCTTTTTACTCCATGGCCGTTTTGAGTCCAGAAAGGTTATGCTTTTGAGAAAGGTTTGAACTCTTTTGGAATTTAAAAGCAACATAGCCACATAGGCCGGATCGTATCTATCAAAGGAAATGAAATAGCATGTGTCATCCAGCATCACAGCTTTCCCTTCCTTGGAATATAAAAGTGAAAACAGGGGGTTTTTATAAAATCCGCTCACTCCTACTTTGTACTTGGCAAATGAATATCGCCCCACCCCAAATATTGAAAACGGAGGAGCTCCACTATAAATTGAGCTCTTTCTTTTCTCAAATAGCTCTTTATTTTCTTCCAGATATTGCCATGTTTTTGGATAGTCAGTCTCTATACGCCAAGTCTCCTCCCTGGGTTTTTTCTGGGTGACTAACACATATCTTGAAAATGAGTGAATAAGGGGCGACTTAAACATGCTGCTTTTAATCAGGGGAAAGACGAGGTCTTTTTCGATTTCAACTTTTTTCCCAGAGCTGTTTTGGAGTATTTCATTCTTTTTTATCAGCTCCATTACCTTACTGCAGTCATGTTTTAGCCCCTGCCTCCATTCAAATGTTGATGTTCCTTCAAAATCTTCGCTGTCCTCTTTTAAGGCGTTAAAGAGCTGCCCATTGTTGTAGTTAAGTCTTCCTTTTATGTCTTCAGGGGATTTAAAGTCATATAAATTACAAAAGTTTGGGGATGATTTTTCTTTTGATAAACTAACTACCAGAAGGCATGCGCTGGTGCTCACGCCAAATACTTTATTTGAGTCGAAGTTCAGAATTAGAAATGAAGAAAAATTTATTTCTTCCCTTTTTAGATCCTGAAAAATATTTCTCGCAACTGATGACTTACAGAGCATGGCAATGGTTGTTTGTCTGCCTCTCCATTCGCGCGCAAATTTTAAGATTATGTACTCACAGATATCAAAGTCACCGCTTCCCGTAATGGCCTCAATTCCATTTATTCCTTTAAAATTGGTTTTTGTGGGAAGATTGCCGCCTTTTATAGACGACAAGGTACTACTGCTTGCCCAAGGAGGATTTCCGAGAACAAGAACGCTTTCCTTGTTATGTATAAAATTTACAGAAGGAATGTCAAAAACATTAGCATTGACGATATTTACCTTTTCATCACTTATTTCCTGCCTGCATAGTCTGCAATAGTCTGGGTTGAGTTCTATTCCGCAGTATTCTTTTGCTTCCAGGGCAAGGCTGCTTTTCAGTAAGTTCCCAATTCCGCATGTCGGTTCAAGTACCGCAGATGGGTGAAGATTTAAATCATTTTTTAAATACTTGCAAATTTCATCCGCAAATTCAGTTGGAGTTTGATAATCGCCGTAGGCACGTTTAGCATTCATAGTTAATGATTCCACTGATGTTGTTATTCAGTTCTATAACTCTTGAATATTGTAGTCTCCATTGTAGGCATTACTAATGGTTAAGTAACCCTGTTTTGGAGTATGTGCCAGCACTTCTTCGGCGAGATTATTATAGGTAATTTCATCTCCCGGAAGATTTCTGTCAGACAAAAATCCTATTATATCCTCCTTATTGGCTTCATTTTTTATCATTTCACGTAGTTGTTTTGTAATTGTGAAATCAGCAGTTCTTTCCTTATTTATAAATACGCAATGCGTAAATTTTAATACGCAATTATCGCTCACATCTTTTTTCTCATAAATGAATATAAGCAAGTTATAGCCTAGCCCATAAATTTTTTGTCTAGCACTTTGGAAAGGGCAGCTTGATTGTGGTTGACTGGCTGAAGTGACTTTTATGTCAGTTTGAATGGAATTTGCTGGGAGATCGATTCCTTTTGCACTGTTCCCAATTTCTACTTTGTAATTTGAGTCTAAAAATTGTTGAAACTTATGTTCTATATATGTACCTATAGCCTTGCCGTCTGTTACCCCTATAAGCTCGTTATGATTTAAATTACTCTCTATTTTGCAAAATTGTACTGCCGATTTAACTAGACCATCTATTGTTAATATTGGCTTTATTAAATTGCACCTTTTATTTTTTTGTTTGATTATGTGGCTCTATAAGGACTGTACAAAGTCTATAGTTATGAATTTAAAGTACTTAAAAAATAATTTTTATATTTTAAATTATTGCTTTTAAAGAGGGGTACGATATTCTAATAGAAATCAGTCAAAGCATTAAACGTAGCAAAAAAGATTCATGGTTGCACTGCATATTTTCCATTTAAGGCAATAGGGTGTTTTGAGAAATTTTAAAATAGATGTGAATTAAGATTAAGGGAGAAGTTTTTAGTGGATCTATATGGCATCTTAAAGAAAGAAAAAGAATGCACCTTATCAGGAGGAATCTACAATTACATAAGGTTTGCTTCACTTACAACTCCAATCGAATTGAAGGAAATCTGCTTAGTGAGAAACAGGTCCGTCATATTTATGAAGGTGGCCTTGTAATTTCAGGCGCATCTCAGGTAAGTTTCAATAATCTTTTAGAATCGCGTTTTCATAAATCATTACCTTTCTCAAAATAACTTTTAGGGAGGTTAATGGTAAGGGGAGGGAATTGTCTTTTAGCTTTCTTCTGCCGGCGCGCTTAAAAGCTGTCGATAAGGCTTGCCATGTATGACCCGATTTAAAAGCACACTTACTTCTTCTTTTTTCGGCAAGTTGTTTAGCCTACCTGCTTTTGCAGCTTTTCTGTTATAAAAAATCCCCGAAGTTTATCCCTTATAGCTCATAAGAGGGGATTTGGTACAGCATAATTCAATACCGGATAACTTAAGTGCTGAAATAAATTTTCAATACCACAATTATATTTGCTTTTGACATGATATTAGAAACATAACGACCTACGAAAAACTGTATAGTGTTAAGATGAAAAATCGTTTATACGTACACACGTATATTTTCCTTAAATAAAAGGCCTGCCGCATAAGTCCTTTATTGTTATTGAGGTTGGATAAAGCATTCTATGTATTTCAAGATATGACTAAACTTCCCTAGGAAGGCTGGATTTCAGTCTAATCTTTCAAAACTCCTATAGGCACTACATAAACTCCATCGCTTCTTTTGTAGGCATAAGGATAAGTCCCGGTAAGAACCATAAGGAAAGAGGGGGGATTCATGTTATCGGTATCAATTTTGCCGGAAATTTTAATTAGAGTATTCGCGCCTTTTTCTATAGCCTTTTCGTTACCAAGTTTAACTTCGATCAGGCCATACTTCCCATTATTCAGGTGCACGACTGCATCGCATTCTAGACCAGCTTGAGTGCGGAAGTGATGGATAGTTCCATTTAATGGTTGTGCATACACTCTCAAGTCGCGTATGCACAGAGTTTCAAATATAAATCCGAGCGTATTTAAATCATTCATAAGATCCTGAGGTCCAGCTTCAAGCGCGGCTGCGGCAATGGAAGGATCTACAAAGTAATGGGTATCAGATTGCCGAATTGCGGTTTTTGACCGCAACTTTGGATTCCATGCATCGCTGTTTTCTATGATAAATATCTCTTCCAGGGCTTTTGTATAGGCCAGAAATGTCGGCCTGCTTATTTGTATTCCATAATTCATTTCCAGATCTTGAATGATGGTTGAATTTGGCGTTGAGGTGCCTTGGTTTCTTGCCAGAGACCGCAATAGCATTTGAATTCGTATAAGGCTTTTTAACTTTCTATTGACTCGATTAGCATCAAACTTAATGATGGTATCCAGATAATCGCGCGCATATCCTAGAGCTTCTTCTTTATTCAGCGAAAGACTCCTTGGCCACCCTCCCCGACAAGCTAAATATGCAATATCCTCTAAAGTAAGCTTATTTTCTATAAAAATTTCTTCTTTAACGTTACCGGAAAATAGCGCAGATAGGCTTACTTTCCCAGAGGAATCTCCAGATTCCCAGAGGCTCATCGGGCGCATTTTAATCCAAGCAAACTGGCCTGCACCTGTGTGATGGATTTCTGATCTATCTGGCGGGACTGCAGATCCTGTTAAGATAAATCTCCCCGGCTCAGGATGTTCATCAACATTATGACGAACTGCATCCCAAATTTTTGGCGCTAATTGCCATTCATCTATCATGTGAGGAAATGGTCCGGTAAGTAGTGCGTTAGGGTTATTTTCGGCTACATTGAGGGCTAGGGCATCATCTAAAGTAATGCTGCTTTTAGCATATTTTTTGCACGTAGTAGTTTTTCCGCATGCTTTTGTTCCTTCTACTAAAACAGCACCTTCGCGTCTGAGGCCACTTTCCAATACTTTTTCAATTATTCTAGGTTTATAGTCCACCCTCAATATTCTTTCACCGGTGTAATTTTTACAAAATATGTAAAATACATTTTACAAAATATGTAAAATTTGATGCTTATATCCAGAACTTTTGCTTTATGTCGGATTAAAAGTGGTTTTGGGCCTATTGTGTAATGTAATAAAATCGCAATTTTTCTTGTGTGTTGAATTAATTAAGGGCTTTATAGGGAACTGTCCAAAATCCCTTCTTAGGCAATCTCTTACCTCATATAATTAATCGAAATATCCCTCATCTTTATCTATTCCTGGAGTATTCAAACTTTTCGGCAATGTTTTTTATTCCAGGATAAAAGCCTTCATCTAATCAAAAAGTAACTAATCAACTAACTCTTATTAGTGTGAGAAACTTAATTAAGAACAATTTTTTATGTAAAGTAAAGTGAAGGATTTAAATCTCTAAAATCCTTTCTGCACCCTCCGGCAGTTTTTGTTTTTCCTTCTCTACCAATTCAGCTACAATTCTTACCATAGATTCCATTAAACCTTTATGTAATTCCGAACGAAGATAGTTGCTGACTCCATTCCTGCCCATAAGCATGGTCATTTCTCTAAGCCTTTGGTAGCACTCAACGTCTTCTTCGCCTAAAAGTGAAAAAGCATAGGGCTCTAGCCTGTCTTCCTTAGCCTTAGTCATGTCGGCATCCCTAATGATTTCCCGCAGCATGTGGGAGAGGGGTTGGCGGGTTATTTCTATGTTCCATGATTTTAAATATTTGGGCAGAACCAAATTTACTGCCACCCTATCTCTTCCTATTTCGCTCATCTAATTTCCTTTTTTTCCAATTACGTGTTAGTTAAAATCCTAATTTTCAATATGGCAATATTCAATGTCTCATTTGGGCGATTTTCTGTCTTCGCAGCTTTGCAGATGTACGGTACGTGCCTTCAGAAGCTAAAGGGGAGGGTACGCAGGATGGCCGCTGCTCTCACTACTCCTATTCTGGGCCTATCGCTTCATATACGGCATCTAAGCTCCACCTTCGCGTGACAACAGGATCTTGAAACCCGCTGCCAGCCAGAGAAACCTTGCGGATCAGGTTCTGCAGTGTGTAAAGGACATTCGTGTCGATGCCTTGGGGATGGATCCTATGCTGTAAAAGTCTTGGAAGGACGATATAAGGGCATTTGCAAAATATCTGTAAGGGGAACAACAGATACTCTCTTCAACGAGCATTTGGATGTTCTCAATACTTTGGAAATTTGTCAGCCTCATAAATGTCTTTTATCTGCCTCAGACTCCTTCCTTTACGACAAAGCAATAGGAAGCCCGCCCTGTGGGGGATGGGGGGATATGGAGAGGCATAGGCTCTTTTAAAGCGGAAATATCCGTGGTAGTACGTAAAGGAAATCTACTCCCTCTTTCTTTTGTGAGCCTTTTCTGTTTTAAGACTATGTTGCCCTCTCTGCTTTCTTATTCTTGTCACTCTCCCCTGCCTGCATTTGCGTTCCAAGCTTCGGGAAATCCTCCTTGGGCATGTGAAGATAGGGGAAATTCTCATTTTTCTTTCTCGCTTTTCCCACGGATTAGTTTTGGCTATTTCAATCTTTCGATTGTCACTTTGGAGCGCTGCAGCGAAGGGGAGGCATTAACCAACGCCATCAAAATCCGGAATGGATTTAAGCCTCCGGAAAATGTTGCAGCGCAAGGAAACACAAAATCCTGTGAGTTGTTTTCATTGGCTCAGGGGGAAATTTTAAATGGTTCTTAAAATAGCATCGCTTCGGAAAGGGGGGAATATTCCCGGGCCCTTCCGAGCTAAGTAAAAGACGCTGGGGAATGAAGCCGACAAGTGACTGGCCTTTAACTGGCGGCAACAAGCTCTTTATCTGTGCAGGAAGCCTTGAAGTGAAGAATATGGGGGATACTCTAAAGATTTTTCCGTGTCGCATTCCAAGGCTTTGTGGTCCATGGGTTGGCCTATAAGGTAGTCTTTAGCCAATGTAGCCGTCCAAATCTTGCTGGATTTGGAGCCTTTTGGCCTCTTCGCCATTTTCCTTTATAACTTCATCCCGCAGGAACTCCAGATGACTTTCGTCCCTCTCTTCATGCTCGAAGCTGTAAAATTCCTCCATAATTTTATGAAATGAGGTTCCCACGCTCGCCACTAAAGATAGGTTATAGGGTATAGTCTTTTTGCATACGTAGTTTGCAGGATAGGAGATGTCAGCATGCCTGGTGCCTGTAAGCTTATCTCTTAAATAACTCTGAATGCGTTCCCAAACGGTAGAGCACAAGACTTAGAATCTTTTTGTCAATTTCATAGATCAGCAGCCAATCTGATTCAATATGGCACTCTCGCGTCCCTTTATACTTGCCCTCTAAACTATGATCGGAATAGCTTGCATCGAGGGAAGAATTACTGGCAAGGATCTTCACGGTCTCAAAAAGCTTGTCTAGATCCTTATGCTGTCTTTATTCCAGTTTCAAATCCTTTTCAAATTGGCTTGTAAATTTTATTTCATAGCTCATACCCCAAGGGCTTCCTTGAGATCGTTTATATTTTTATACCCCTTGATATTCTTGTCATAAGCAATGCGCCTACCTTCTTCGATTGCGGCAGCAGTAACATCATTAGGAATGTCCAGCTTTAGCGCGAAAGGGATGCCATTTTCCCTTATCGCAGTTCTGAGAAATATATTGACTGCGGTCGTCATATTCAATCCTAGGCTGGAAAAAATAGCATCTGCCTGGTCCTTAATTTCCTTATCCATTCTGATATTGAGGTTTGTAGTTGTCATCTTGAAGCCGCCTTTGAAGTAAATATATATATTAAATTCGTTTATTATCAACATAATAGCATTATGTTTTAAACTTATCTTCCTCATTTCCACGATGAGAATAACCGGAAATGTTTTTAGAAAATAAGATCTTGTCAACCTCCTAATTGTCCTGGTGGCTTGTAAATACCTTATTTTTGGTAGGCATAAAAAATTGCTCCCATAGCACTCCAAGAAACTGCCTTTAATTTCATCCGGAAGGCATATAAGGGTGATTTTTATAGAAGAATCATGGGAGAGGCGCATTTCCGGTCATAACCTATATCTTTTTAAACCTTCATATAGGTAGATCTAATGGCCATTGGGATAGGCAGATCTTAATATTTTAGCGCATCGGCCTCAGCTCCTTCATAGGACAAATAAAGGCTGTTGGATTTTGGGGCAACGCAGGTGCAAGTCACAACTTCAGGTGGAGACCCTTGCCATAAAAAGATATCAAGTTTAAATATTATGCCTGTCTGTTAAGATACAACCCATCATGTGTTATATTGATGGATACATTTTTGAAATCCCACGAGGCTATTAGTTCAAGATATTGTTTTAAGGGGCTGTCTAATAATTTGAAACGCTTTTCCCATAGTTTTTCAGTGGTTTTAGGATCTGCAGTCCCGTCAATTGAAGTATTTACGCTTCCATGTCTTGCATATATAGCGCCTGCTTTTAAGTTGTGATAACGCCGACTTAAGTAAATCGGAGTATTAAGGCAATTCTCTATAATTAGAACATCAATCTGTCTTTCCATTGTTCCGTATTCAATCGGACGCACCTTTATAGAAGGTCTTTCTTCTGCAAAGGGAACATCTGCTAATAGATTATTAATATCATCCTGCGTTCTACGAAAATCACCCTCCTGTATCCCCAACACGGTGGCCTCTTTATCGCCAGGTTTTGGATCTTTTACACCGAAAATAATATAACACTCTTGGTTAGAACAAGTATTTGCAAAGTTTATGATATCTAGCACTAGGTCGTCTGGTTTCTTTTCATCCCAAAGTGCCTTAAAGTCCCAATATTCTCCTTCACAGTTACACTCAATTAACTCACAGATTTTCTGCTTCAGAACTATATCATTTCGAGACATCTTCCTCCATCAGCAATAGTTTATCTGTTAAAAAAGGCATAACTCCGGGTTATCTGCACCTACCATTGGCAGTCGGACCAGTCTATCTCTTGTTTTTCTATTTCATCCTCAGTTATTACTTCAATTTTATAGTCTTTGATTATCTCTTTTTCTTGCTCAGAAAGTTCTGAATAAAACAAAAAAAGCTTCCAATTCCCTTCAGGAATATCCATATCTTCGCTGCTCCTAATGAAGTTAATAAGCAACTTTTTGTTGAGCATGTCATCTGATTGCATGTGCTCAACTACTTGAATAGAGTAAAGATTTTTTCCCTTTTTTCCCAAAATATCTATACCTGTTATCGGTTTTCCTTCAATGGCTAACTTTATTTTCTGATCTTTCATTAGAAGTACCTGAAATCCTTGTTCCTCTAAAAAATAGGCCGCTACCCTTTCATAGGCCGTCCCCATACTTTCATTTGAATTTCCATAGGCTTTTTCTATTTCACTAGTCATATCTTTAAATGTTGTGCGCATGGACACAATTTTAACAAAATCAAAGGGGTGCGCAAAACGAATTCTGTAGACTACCAATACCAGAAGGCCTCCCTCTCGAGTTTCGTTATCCCTCATAAAAATTCTTATTTCCATTACGGAGCACTACCATTTTTCTTTGGTTGCATCTGGACTTGAAGCTTCCCGGCAGACCCCTCCTCAACTGCGATTTGCTACTGAGACAAGGCACGATTAAGCGAAGGATAGAAGGTTTATCGTGGATGATGAGATTGGAGCTTTCCTTGATGAACTCTTCCTGGCGGAGGGAAAATAAAAAATGGCCGTGCATCCGTGAGAACACACGGTCCTACAGAAAGCGCCTTAACCGAATAAGACACCTTCGAAGACTCCTTCTACGCCTGGCAGATGAGTTGGCTTTGTTATAGCAGGACTATATTCATTTTTCCTGTTGCAACTAACTATAAGTGAAGCAAGCGTTATCCGCTTTCTATTGTTTCCCCATCCAATTACTGAACTTAAGCATGATTACAATGCAAAACAAGTGGATATAAGCATCAATCTTATGGACTGAGATGAATCATCCTATATCCGACCGGACCATCCTCGGTCTCTCGGAACATCCCCCAACTTTATATGTCTGCCAAGACCCCCTTCTGCAGGCATTGACGGATTAGGAATTTAGAAAATCGAGGTATTGCCTGCGCTTGAAAATCAATACGTGCCTAACGTAGGCCTCCATGTAGCTAAAGTCAGGAGAGCCCAGATCGGTTACAGGGAGCATTATCCTTTCCCTTAAAATCCCTTCTTTGCTTCCCATATGCCCGTAACTGTATTTCGAGCATGTATGGCGCAGCGCCTGGGCTGTAAACAGCCCGCGGTATAAATTCATGCCGGGACGTCGGAGGATGAGTATTGAAGAACCGGCTCCTCCGCGCCCCATGAAGTCTACAGGCTGATAAAAGGAGCTTCCATCTACGGGGCTCACAGTGAGGCACTTTCCCTTATCGACCTTCTTTCCTTCAATAGGAGCGCAAAACCTTATAACCCCATTATTCACGCTTCCAGAGGCTACAAATGGGATGGGGCCGGGCTCAAAATCGTCCTCCTTTCTGGCGACTGGCCTTTCCACTTCAAAGAGATCCCCTATGCGAAAGTCTTTCCACTCTTTTTCCTGAAGGGGCTGTATATTCGCGGGCTCCTCATTTATGCCTGCTTTTTCTTTTTCTGAGAATAAATAGCTCCGATTTTGCATAATCATGGAAAATTCAAAGGATAGCCACTCGCCCACGCCCTTTTCAAAGTCGACATCAGTGGGACTTTCAGAACTGACGAAATAGAAGGAATGGAGCCACTCGTCCTGGGGAGCAGCAAAAGATTTCACGCAGAAGCTGGAGGGAGCTTCAATCTTCCCGTCCCACACATCCAGGAGGTACTGTTTCTTGTCTCTTGCGGATTCCTTTTCCACGAGCCCCACATGCGTGCGCCACTCCCATCCATCATCTTGAAAGTCGATAAATTTGGAGAGCTTCTCGGGGCTGTGGGGAACATGGGCCGTAAACACTGCGATTGCCGGATTCACTCCGATTCCGTGAAAAGTGTCGGTATTGCAGGTGATGACGCCTTCGAGCGTATGCTTTGACATGATTGACATTTTCATCGCTTGCTCTGCCTTGGATTTCCCTGTCATAACGGACTGGGGGACAATGACCGCAACCCTGCCCCCCTCGGCCATGCAGTCCAGCAAATGCTCGACAAATGAAAGCTCGTACTGTTCCGGCTCTGCTTTCGATCCCTGAGAGTAGGGAGGATTCATTAGGCCTACCGTAGGGGAGGCTTCTTCCTGCACTTTTTTGGGATCCTTTTTTAGGAAATTGCAGCACTCCAAATTGCTTTTGCCGTCGTGCCTGAGGATCATGTTTGCCACCGCTATAGCGAACATGTTGCTTTGCAACTCGAAGCCGTGCAGCTGCTTTCCTTTGATATCGTCCTTTTGCGTTTCGCTTTCTGCCAGGGAAAGCATGCGCCTCATGGCTGCAATTAGAAATCCTCCCGTCCCGCAAGTAGGGTCCAAAACATTGTCATTGGGACCCACGTTTGTCATATCGCACATCAAGTCGCATATGTGCTTTGGAGTCAGTATGATTCCCAAGCTTTGTCCGTCGCCGCCCGAGTAGCTCATAAACTCCCCGTAGAAGCGCCCTATGAAGTCTTCGCTGGTATTTTGGTATTTGATGCCGCGGAAAACGCGCTCGTATAAAAATTCCGTGTAGAACTTCAGGGGGGTGATCCCAAGGGATTCGTCCACTTCGTTCAACCGGAAGCTGTTTTGCAGTATGGAAAATTCGGACAGTAAAACCGTTTTTTTAGCATCAGGGCCCACGTTGGAACGTGTAAGGCGCCCTTTTACGGCATTCATAAGCTTGTCTCCATCTCGGAGGCCTAGAGTTTGATCCCCGGTAAGGGAGGCAAGCGAAAATCCACCGGTTTTAATCTCGTCTAGAGCAAGAAGGATGGCAGCCACTACTAGGGGCTTGTCCTGATCTTTCAGGGCGCCGTGAGCTCTCAGGTATTCATGCAGTTCTGCGGCATCCTTCAATATCTTTTCATTAGTTTTTTCGCTGTCAGTCTCCTCTTCCAAGACATACCTGGCGTAGTACTCCCCGATATTTTGCCTAGAGAACCAGATTAGGGATTTTACATCCGGGAGCTTCTTGCACTCACCACCTTTTCCTACAAATACCGGGGTTATTTCATATTTGCTCGCATCTCCCGAAATTCCTAGGGCAAATACTTTTCCAAACCCGCTATTTTGAACAATCTTCTCAGCATAAAAACAGGCGCCGTTTACGGCGTAATCCGTGATAGAGCGCATGGAAAAATCAACTTCTCCTTCGGAGGTCAGCCTAATTTGCCGATCCAGGCGCGCCTTATCTTCTATGACAAGGAGAAATTCCCCAATGACTGCCGTGAAATCCGGGCGCCCCGCTTTGCCCGTGCCGTGCTTAGAGGCGCTTTGAAGAGCTTTCTCTACCTGTTTGACGTTGCTGCCTTGGGGATCGTAAGCAATCCCGCATTCCTCCAGCATGCGGGATACAAGTATGTCGGTAGAAGCTTCTTTTTCTGCCATCGCCTTTACCTTTCAGATTCGGCTTTTTCAATCCACTGGTGGATAATGGAAGCAATCGTCTTTTCTTTTTCCATGGACAGCTTCTTTAAAATTTTCTTGTCTTTCACACTGAGAGACAGGGAGAGAACCGTACGCCTTTTGGAATCTTCTTCCACTTCCTCCACTTCCTTTGGGCTTGAGGGTCTGCTTTCCATTCTCATCCTCCCTTGTTTTTACATATTTATATAAATACACAGTAACTCTTAAACTTTTAAACCTTCTTATAAAGGCAGCAAGCCTTGCCATACCTAGAGCGAAAGTCCCCCGATCATGCCTAGAATGCTCCGAAGGCTTGTATGGAGCCCCATTAGGGACGTCAAATAACGTTCCTAGAACCTAATGCAATAGGGCGATAAAGTAAAAATAAAGAGGTTATTCATCCCTTATAAGCAATCAGTCGGGGCAGGAAGCGGAAAATGGAAAATGGCAGAGAGGTACCGGAAGGCGGGGAAGCCAAAGAAACACAATCAAAGGCATTTGCCTCCCGTGGGGTCCCTAACGGGAAAAAGAAAACCGCTTCCGCCGCTTGGCAGCCCAAATTCCCACCATGGGGGAAAGGAGGGTTAATAAGCCCCTGGGAAGCTGCAAAGAGGGCGGAACTGATATCCGGAGGAAAGGAAGAAAAAGGGCCAGAGCCAAAAAAATAGGGTGCCCAGGAGCGGCCCCTAAAGGCCAGCTTTCGCTGAAACTTTTAAAAATAAGCGGGGTCTAAGCTCTAAATCGCAGACGGAAGGCGTTGCCAGCAGACGTCCGAACTTTCCCTGCCTGGCAGTTTTTTTAAAAACTTGTCTTTAGGCTTCTTTCCCCCCTCGCCATTTCTTCAGAAAATCCTTTGTAGGCCTATGCGGTCAGACGACTTACCGAAAAGAGGGCATCCGGAAATCCTATAATCAAACCAGCAGCCGGGGCCGCAATGAGGCCTTGCAGATCCGTTTCTAAGCCATTTCCGCGTAGCGCAGCTCCAGCTCTATCCCGATAAAGCGCCTGCCGTATTTGAGCGCTACGATTCCAATTGCCCCTGAGCTGGTAAAAAGATCTAAGACTATATAGAAGCTAAAAGGGGAATTTCTGCCAATTTTTTTGGAAAACCGCAAAATGAGATCCTCAAAATTTATACAGAGAAATACTTCAAACTGTTCTCTGCTACATCAGTTCTTAAAATCCGTTCATCATTTGATGAAGAAAATTCTCAGCGACAACAGATTTCAGACAGCTTTTTACCGTTTCGAACTGAATTGGGGATTAGACTTCCGAAACGCACTTTCACTGATTTTCATGGCTTTTTTGAAGTTATACCAGTCGTCTGCTGTCTCAGGAATAAGGATCCCACAAGTTGTGAAGCACAAATCTTTACATAATAGTGCCCGAGAACGATATTGCTCCTCTGTATCGGGAATTTCTCTACACGGATATACAAAATACCCCTTATTGGCCCCATAATATAGGCAATAACATAACATGGCATCCAAATCTTCTTTACGAATACTTTCTTCTTCTGCTATAGGCCTGTATTTTGCATCCACTATGATGGCCGGACTAACTTTCTGATTTACGAAGTCAGGGTACATACGACGTGCATCGCCATGCTTTCCTCCCCGAAGTTTCTCATAAAAATACTCCCCGCCTGTGTTATTAGTATTTCTGGGATGTTGGAAATTATAACCATGCTCTTCCCCTATAAGGGTATTTATATATTCTTCCCAAAGCCAAGCACAATCAAAAAGTACTCCATATATCTGATCTGTACCTGTTCCTAAAGAAGATTTGTGGTTTTGGAGAATATCCAAGCAAAGAGTCTGGAGGGGTCGGTAAGTGGAATAAAACCCATTTTTAATGGAATGCCTCTTATTCCACTCGATTATTTTTTCCTTATTTTGCGATTTATAGGAAAAAGCTGCAGTTTTTATCTTTCTGACTTCTTCCTGTACTTCAGAAAGTAGGGCCGAAAGGCGCTTATGCCTTTCGATATAGTCTATAGTGCAACAGATAAGTTCAGTTATTCCGTTATCAAACGAAAATTCCCTACAAAGGTAGGGCACCTTTCCCGTAAAAGGAATATCTTCTTTTATAAAGCGAGATATATCAAGTTTGCCACGCAAATTAGAATCATTATATGGACGCTCGATATATTCCTTATAAGGTCCTCTGGTAATAGCGGATTTCAAATAGAAGGGGAATAAGAGGCAAAGGAGATCCAAACTATCCAATGAATTTGTATCAGCTTTGAAATTTTTGGCTATCTGTATTTGAAGAACTTTTTCCAAGAGGTATAGAAATAAGGTGTCCCCAAAACGGCTTTTAATAGTCAATCGCTCTTTGCCATAACCTATAAAGCCAACCAAATTGCCAGACTTATAGCCCGACTTATCTTTATCCTTGATACATTTTATGATGAATCGATCATCTTTTTCGGGATTTTCTCCCCCAAAATCTGTAGCACAAGGAGGGAAAATAATTAGCTTTGAAGACTTGTTAAGGTCTTGCAAGCTACTCTTAGTCAAAACCTGTTCAAACTCTGGAGAGGCGTCAAAGAGACGCTGAAGATCTTCATATCCCTTGGAGCCCGCAGTAAAAGTAGTATTGTCCTCTACTTCTATTTGGACAGAATTTTCCTCCATCGAATTTTCTTCCTAATTTTCGCCGTAATAGGCATGCTGAAACTTCTCTAGAAGATCTTTTTCATTATCCATACCGTGCACATACTCTTTGAAAAGGGGGAATAAGTCATAATCCCAGAGGTGCTTGAAATCATTATTCAAATCCTCTAGTTTGAGGAAATAAGCTGCTCCTATTTGGTAGTCCTCACCTATCTCTTGAGAGATCACCTTGTTGAGGGCGTCCATTCTCTTCTCAATATCATTTTCGCTGAGTTTCAGATCGTCCTTTACCAAACTGTCCAAGATGCTGTCAGAAGTATCTTTAGGATTAATTTCCTTAAAGTTCCATCTCCTGCGAAAAGCAAAGTCGAAGGGTTCTACAGAACGGTCTATATCATTCATAGTCCCAATGAGGAGGACGTTGTCTGGAACATAGAACTTCTCTTTCGAATACTGAAGCGTAACTTCTCCTTCTGGACCGCGGTTGCCTGGATCCATAGCATAGAACAGCTCTCCAAATATTCCAGAAGTATTGCCACGATTAATTTCATCTATAATGAATACAAAAGTTGGGGGAGTAAATAAAAAGTCCCATACAGGGCGCATATAACTGGGGAGATTGGAGGTATTTTTTTCCTCATTAATGCCAAAGTTGTTATTTTTGGAATCCCCTGGTCCTGCTAAAAGCTGGCTAAGTTTAAAGTTTATCTCCCCGTCCTGTACGGATGTAGAGACTACAATTACCCTGACATCTTCTCCACTAGAGTCTAATCTAGAGATGTGAAACTTATTTCTTGCTCCAGAAGAAGGAGTAGAGCGATAAGTCCAAAATGGATAGTTAGACTCTACACATTGCTGCAAGCGTTTTACAACAGCCTGACTTAAATCGGGAGAAGCTTCTTTACGAAGATTTTCCAGACGTTCATATGCCTCCAACCCTTCTCGTGCTTTAGAGACGAACATTTTAAAAATTCCAGGAACAAGTGAAAAATCTAACTCGCTATTATTTGCAGACGGCTTATATCCCTCAACAAAATTTGAATAATCATATCCTGGGTAGAATTGGACAAATCCTATTTGGTTTTGCAGCTCTTCTTCCAACTCACCGTATTGGTCACAACAACCATTGCTTACAATTTTTGCTGCCACCCGTTTCGCCAAATAGGTCTTACCAGTTCCCGGTGCGCCATGGAAAATAACATTTTTAGCGGATTTCACTAAATCTACTGATTCGTCTAAAGTATTCTTCTTTTTAGCCATGACTCCATTAAAACACCCCCCCCCCCAATACTTTTCAACTGGTACTATAAAAGGAAAGCAAGTTTTTAAAGAGCAGAGGGCATTCCACATTTGACCTCGCATGCGGTAGCCACTTTAATACGGTCTAAAAATTAAATCCCAAAGAAATCCAGCCAAATAATTTTTGTTTTATTTCTCTAAAGATAATATGCGTAAGACGCTATGCACCCAACTACGATAAGAAATTCATATGCAATGTAAGGAATCTGACCTCTGCCATAGAAGAAATATTTTCTAGCTACTACAGAGTTGCAAAGCCACTCCCATCTAAGAAATCAATTTTTGGATTAGCAGTCAATGATGACGTTTGATCCCGGCACGTATAAAAGCAACCCCCCCCCTTGAGCCATTTTGACTAACAAGGAGGAATGTTTTGATCTGCCCTAAAGCGTTGAAAGGGCATGCAAGGTAGTACGTTTGCTTTCGGCCGACTCCAGATATAAGTCGTCACAATCATCTATACCTCTACCCCTAAACGCATTTATCCCACCATCGGGAGCCTCCAAGCCCCAATTATCCCAATCAGCGTAATGACTGCGTGCGAAGAGCTCAATTTTCCTCTGATCGGGAAACATGCGCGTAATTCCCTCTATAACTTCTGCAGGCTTTTTACTATGCTCTGTGCGGTGTACAGACACTAGCTGGCGAACATTTCTAGCTCCGCGTGGGGAGGGGAACTTCCCTTTCTTAAATGCAAAAACAAACTCGGTTTGAGAAAGGGTATATCTTCCCGGGTTATGAACCTGCTTATCCCAAACGAAGGCGACCGTCTTGTATTCAAATCCCCAAGCTTCCCCAAGTTGTATTGCATTGGCAGCCTGAGGACCTGTAGCCCAAAGAAAAAGAAGGCAGTCTGGAGCCGTTATGGAAGCTACATCAAGAGTCTTCAAGTCCTTCAGTTTTAACGTAGGATATTTAAACTCTGCAGCGCTTATAAAAATATCCCGCTTAAACCCTATATTCAAAGTTTTAATACTTGATTTGTCATACTGCATTTTTCCACCATAATCCCAAGGAGGATCGGCATATATTACATCATACTGTTTCCTTGGAAGAGGGGGATAAAGCTCGTCAAGCGGGCTTATTTTTTTACGCATCTTAGCTTCTGGATTATATTTGGAATACCCGCTGATAGCTAACTTATTCTCTCTTTCCACTTGTAGTTAGTCCTTTCTGGCTGACCTTTACAGTCTAAATTTAATGTTACTTAAAGTCAACATATGACTTAGAATCCAAGTAGGAGAGTGGTATAAAAGATACTCATAGTCCGTTGACGTAAAAACCACTAAGGCTTGAAGGAACTGGCATATGATTACACAAAAATTTGGGAATCGAGTACGTGAATTACGTAAGCAACGTAATGTAAGTCAGGAAAAATTTGCATATAGCATTGGAATGGATCGAACATACCTGGCTTCTGTAGAAAGCGGGAAAAGAAATATCTCCCTGGAGAATATTAAAAAAATTGCAGATGGATTTGGGATAGCACTTGAGAAACTATTCAAGGGAATCTAAAAATGGGAAGTTACGAACTGAGCAAACGGATAAATTGGCAAACCTACAGTAACGCGAGGGCGCTAAAGGTTGAGGAAATTTTCCAACAATCCTTACAGGAAGCGTTAAATTCTGCCCTTCCAGGCCAGTTCCGCGTTGATCGACATCCCCATGAATTCAACGATATCTATTCTACCTATCCCCTTCCCCAAAACGTGCTAGACAAAATTTACAATGTCGATGTCAAGGCGACAACTGTTGATGGTAAGCCAAAATACAAATGGGGTATTTCCATGGATTTTGCTATAAGAAATTTAAAAAATGGGAAGATCTTATTTGGAGAAATTAAGCGCAAGGATGGCTGGGTAGAAAATACCAATATGCAGCAGGGTCGAGGGAATGCTCACGAACGAAGTTGCAAATATTTTGCTCCGGGACTAATGCGACTTCTTCGCAAAACTGGTGGATTATCAGAAGAAATTCTTCCATTTTGGCTTGTTATGGCAGGAGATATTACAAGAGATCCCAGGCGCAATAGGGAAATTGCCTATTGGTTTCAAGAATACACAAAAAACTATTTTATGTGGCGGGACATTAATAATATTGGGGATCTTCTAGATTTCTTTGAAAATAACTTGCTTCCTTATTTGTTCTAATTGGCATGCATAGAAGGATAACAATAATTCCCAAAAATTAAATTTGTTATTTTTAAACAAGGCAGAAATTAATCATATAAATCAATTTCTAATTAATTTTCTTAAATTCTTGGGAATAAATTCTCATAAAGATGAGATAATAGAAAAATTTCTATCTACTTTTTGCTTATTTTGATAAATACCTAAAACTTATTGGATTATATTTGATACTCGTTTTCAGCAGGCTAATTTTTATAGATTTTTACTCAGTTGCTGGCTTGTGCGGATTGACATAAATTTTTTTATCCTATAAATTACTTATTAAATCCTATTATGTATATAAAACCATGCTTCAGAATTTGATTGTTATACTTTGATTTTTATACGTTTTATATACACTAACATCACTAGCAAACTCGCAGGGGTTTAAAAAATTAGAGGTTCTATAAAAGACTCGAATACTGCATTTATCTGATAGAAAATGGCTATTGATTTATATCGTTTACTATGATAAAAATTTTCGCTCTAAAAAATGACTATCCCGGCTGAAGAAAAGTAAATATAGCTAAATATTCAAATGTCAAAAATATTTAAGAGATTTTTCTTTAAATGACTTATTATTCGAATAGTAATAGAAATTTATCTCAAAATAATATTGACAAATTCAATTTAATCCGAAATTTTCAGGATAATAATTACTTTATATGTAAATTACATATTTTTTAGAAATTTTCTTCCTTATTTTCATTTGAAGTCAAATAATTTATTAAATCTAACTATAAAGTGAAAAATATAGTTGTTTATGTTACTTCTTTATTATTTCTTCATAATTAGAATTAATTTTAAGTCTTATGTTATGTTATTGATTTATTGCCCTTATTCCAGCAGAGTTTTGCCAGTAAGAAAGAGATTTATTGTCAATTTTCTGGCAATTGGCCTTAGATAAGGCCAATTGCCAGCCTTTAGGGCCGGATATGAATTTTTAATACTGAAACTCCTATAGCGAATTACTATCCGCCTCCTGTATGACGCTAGTGAAGGGAAGTTTCTAAATTATTATTTGAAATCGGGATAATTTTTATAGTAATTTCTTATCTCCTCTTTTGGAATAATTGCATTCCCAGTTTGGAAGATTTCGAGTCCCTCTCTCCCATTAACCCATGGATCCTCTAAGTGAGTTCTTCGGCTTAATTCCTCTCCAGTTAATTTGCCAAGCTTTTCCATCACATAGATAACGGTTTCTTTCTCCCTATTATCCAGGCTTCCTTCGACATATGAGCCCAGTTTTTCTGGGGAGACAAGGTAAAGTTTTTCGTGCTTTTTCCATAGTTCATATGCTACGGGGCCATTTTTCCATGCTCGAAAATCCTCAGGAAATAATTCTTCGTCATACTTTACGAGGGAATAGGCCTGGCTATAAAAGCATAACTTTTGTAATTTCATAGTCGTCATCATAGGCTGTTGTCGTATGATAAACCGCGCTACATTTATAATTGAATCTGTCACTATCCCTCCTTTGTTTATTACTATTCTATATGTTTGGGGAATTAAATGTTCACTAATTCTGAAATAAATAATTTAGGAAAAAAATGAAGCAATTGCGTGCCGATGGGCAGGATGTACAATGCTTAACTAACAGTGACAAAAACATGTTTTTAGATTGGAGACTTACCTTTGCCGAACCTATGCATCAGCTATACTGTATGTTAAATATTCAATATCCTACCTATAAATCATCATGTCGAATAAAGCGCATGGAATCCATTTTTCGTAAGGTGAATTATAAGTTAACTTCTATGCATGATATTGCCGGTGTGAGAGTTATCACAAATAGTTTGAATGAATTATGCTGTTTGAAAGAAGAATGTAAAAAGTTAAAAAGTCCTCAGGAAAATACCTATAAAATTGTCTCTTTTAGCCTTCTTCATGATTATTCAACTGAGCCTCGCAACGGGTATCGTTCAGTACATTTTGACGTTCAATTAAGGGATGATATTAGCGGACGTTGTTATCATGTGGAATTACAGTTACGCACAAAACTACAACATGCTTGGGCGCAAGCCGTAGAAGCCATAGATTCTATAGAGGGCACCGATGTTAAACATAATCCGGATAAAGATAAGTTTTGGATTTTACTTCCTGCCTTGATTGCTTATAAGGAGGGAGATGGAACGCTTATTCCTGAAGGGAAATCATATGAAGATTTGGAAAAGGAGCTAATAAATATAAATAATCAAAGACAATACCTAAAAAAATTACGTCTTTTTAGGCATGAAACTCTCATAGAAAATCCATCTTCTCTGCAACGGGGGTGGAATCTTATTATTCATGATCTTGGAGAACAGGAAGGACGAGTTATATCTTCTAATAATCTAGATGATCTAAAAAAAGAATATATAAAGGAGGGCATGCCCGACTATCCCATTGTATACACCGATGATCCCGACACTCTTCCATCCTCTTATTCTGCCTATTATCCTCAAAGGCAGTCCTTAGGAACTGTAATAAAGTTAATTGAGAACTTATATTCACGATCTAGTAATCTTACCGGATCCATATAGTGATGCTTTTAAGATAGCAGTTTTCCTTTATAAATATTTGCAATTATTAATTTGCCCTTTAAAGCGATAATTTCAGTAGATAACCGAATCATAAAGAGGAACTTTGCCTCCCATCCATTCCGCTACCTCCACAATATAAACACCTTCATGTGTGTACGTAGGCTGATGAATCCTTAAAAGGATACAAAATTAAACTATATAGAAGCGCAGAGGAAAAGCTATTGTAGAATTGCAGGGTTATGTAGCATCCCAATATATCCTCTATGCCCTCGCGTGGCTATAGAAATAGCATTGAAATGTTAATCAAAACTTGTAATTCCCAAGATTGCTTATAAGGCATAGTAGTCTTCGCCGTATTTTTCCCTCATATCTTTTAAGAACCGCGGGATTAAATTTTTATGTCCCTGTAAAAACCACTCTATGTGATGGACTACATATCCTTTAAGCATTTCCTTCTCCATTTCCGCTGGAATACGGGTAATACGTTCATCAAAACTATCAAAAGAAGAAAATGGCTCTTGGAGGCGCTCTTTTATCATTTCCACATAATTGGGATTAACTTCAATTCCTACAGCCCTCCTTCGTAGCTGCTGGCATACTCTGAGAAGGGTGCCGCTGCCGGCAAAGGGATCTATTACTAAGTCTCCGGGGTTGGAAGATGCCAGAATCATACGTTCATAAAGGGCTTCAGGTTTTTGAGTGGGGTGCGCTCTACGGTTCTTGTTGCAGTAATGGATATGCGAGAACTCCCAAACATTTCCTGGGTTTGCGCCTCTCATGTTGTTTACAGATCTGTAACACTTTTGAGGAACTCTTATAGCGTCCAAATTAAAGGTAATATTTCCACCTGGCTTAGAAAACATTAATATATCGTCATGCCTAGGGGAAAAACCTCGTGTCTTGCCAAGGCCCTGCGTATAAAACCATGTAATCCACGAACGGAAGCTGAGCCCAAATTCTCTTTCCATTAGAGCATATACATAGGCTATATATCGCATGCCCATAAAAACATAGATGCTCCCGCCAGGCTTCAAAATTCGGCAAGCTTCACAAAGCCAATTTCTGCTAAACTTTATATATTCATCAAAGTCAAATTGATCGCTGCCATTTCCATAATCCTTGCCCAAATTGTAGGGAGGGTCAGAAATAATAAGCGCAACGCTACCGTCCCCAAGTTTTTTTAGCTCTTCTAACGCGTCACCGCACCTAATTTCTATTGCAGCCATCCATTCCTACCAGCCTCTCTAATAAAGTCTTCAATAGTACGTCGGGAACTCCTCTAAAACATTATGATGAGTATAAAGATAAATGATGTACAGTTTATATATTGATGCAAAAAAGGTAGTAAGGATAATTTTCTAGTTAAAAAAATCAAATTGGATTTGCTACAATCTAGGTAGCTCATCTGCCAGGTGTAGAAGGAGTCTTCGAAAGTGTCTTATCAGTTAAGGCGCTTTCTGCAGGGCCGTAGAATCTTAAGAGTTCGCGGCCTTTTTGTTTCCATCCCACAGGGCATAATGCTGAAACGGGTTTAGGAAAGGCACAGCTTTCGCAGGGTATGTATCCCTAAAATTTATATTCAAAAGGTATTGCAAATAAAGTAGTAGTCCGTCTTAGGTTTGGTCATCAGTTTCTTCTCTTTACACTCCTAAACTCTCCATTTTACGTTTATTGGATAAATGTACTAGAACAGGTCCTATATTTTTATTTTCTACCTTTCTGTAAGGAGGCTAAGTTGGCAATTTTCTTTGTAAATCAGGGCGCAACCTACAAAGAAGAGCGAATGGGATCTTATCTCTGGGCTCCTAAATTAGATAAATCCGGACATAAAAATTGTGGTTATGAGCTTATGAAGGAAATCCATAAAGGGGACTTTATCTTAAATAATGCTGATGGAAAGATAGTTGCTATCAGCATTGCAAATGAAGATTGCAAATCAAAGGATCAACCAAAAGAGTTAAAGGAAGCTCAGACCATTTATGAATGGGACAATGAAGGATGGTTCGTCCCAGTGCAGTATTATGATTTTCCCCATCCGCTCAAGACTTCGGATTTCCAAGACTGGCTAAAGGACAATCCTGACAAAGACAGCGCCTTTGATAAAAATGGACATCCCAAACTGCAATACTTATGCAATCTAACTTCCGAGCATGCCAAACACATTTTGGAAGTGTCCTTAAAACTGGAAGATGATCCTCAAGTCAGAAATGTTATAGAAAGCGCATTAGAGCTGCAAAAGTAAATCTCTTTTGGGCTTCTCCAAGCCCCTTTCTTTTACACCTCTCTCTTAGGTTTTAAACCCTGCCAGGTATCTTTCCGCACTTAATTTCTTGGCTTATCGCTTTATAGTTTTACAGCATTTTTGGAAAAACAGGGAAAATTATAAGTATGGAAGAAAACGAAACAAGTAATGATATAAGCGACCTTATGCGAGAGACAATCGGAACTATAGACCCCAACAGCCTGGGGACAATAGGCCTAGCCATGAAAGACCTTGATCTCAGTGCCCTACAGTCCAAAAACAAACTTCCGAATAGAGAGGAACGGAGGGAGCCAGAAAAAGCTCTGGAAAAAAAACTTTAAAAAGACTTTAGGCAATGAAATGTCTTTCCCAACAGGGGAAAAGGGAAAGCCGGAACAGCCCGAAGACACTTTTTACAGAAACGCGAAAGAACTTTACGTAGCTGGAGCGGAAGGGGAAGGCTGCCCACTGGAAAAAGAAGAGGTTTAATCAGACAGAGAAAAGGACTATTACCCTCTTAATGCCTCTGGGAACGCTTGGAGGTATATACCACATCTGCGGAAACAATATGAACATCATTTTCTTCTATTGTCCCATTCAACTTGACTATTTTGCATCCCTCATAAGTTACTTCTGGTTTATCACTAATGAGTACTAATCCTTCATTGAATTCCCTTCCTGTTGCAGGATTTAGAAAATATTCTGAATAAACTTTTTTGGGCAAAATAAGGTTTGCCTTTAGCATTCCATAGCCTGTAGGAATAGCAGGAATTACATCCTTTGAATCGGTATTATTAATGACCTCTACCTCTTGAGAAGGAGACACGTAGTATCCACAGTCACGCACAACCTGAACGTCGGCTATTTTTCTGCCATTTTTTTCTAGAACTGCATTTTTTCTATCATATTCCTCAGGGATTACACTCTTTTTGCCAAATTTCTTAAGAAATGCACCCATACAATAGATCCTTTCTTGATATAGTACTGTTTACAGTGTATTACTGTAAATACCGAATTACCAAAAATATACTTGACTTGTGGTTCTCGCGCCCATATCTTCCCTTCCTAGAAAGCAATTTCCTTATGTCGCACCTAAATATCTTTGAGTTTTACACTCTCTCCTGTTACACTCCAGTGCCAAGCAAACCGCTACGTTTGTGACTAATTAATATTTAAAATTGGAGGTGCTGCGCCCTCAGGAGAAATTATGAAATTCCTCCCTTTATTAGTGATAGGAACAGGGATCTTCTCAAATGAAGCCTTATCGCAATAATCTGACGTATAGCAGTTTTCCTTTATAAATATTTGCAATTATTAATTTGCCCTTTAAAGCGATAATTTCAGTAGATAACCGAATCATAAAGAGGAACTTTGCCTCCCATCCACTCCGCTACATCTACAATGTGAATACCTTCATGCACATATGTAGGCTGATGAGTCCTTGAAAGGATTACTTTGGGGTAGGAGTCTTTAATTTCTATCAAGGGAGACACTTCTCTTTTGAATGTATTTGGATCAGATAAATTGTTTGTAACTTGAATATAGATGGGGCTTCCATTTTTCATAGCTACAAAATCAATTTCGCTCCGGGAAAGCACTCCTACGTAAAGTTCATATTCTCTCCTCATAAGTTCTATGGCTACTGCATTTTCCAGGATTGGGCCGTAATCCATATCGCGCTTTCCTAAGCGCGCATACCTGATTCCCGTGTCGACCAAATAATATTTCTCATTGGAAGACAAGTATTTTTTACCGCGTATATCGTATCTTCGTACAGGATAAAAGAGAAAGGCATTACAGAAGTAATCCACATACCTTTCTACTGTCGGATCCGTTATGCCTTTATGTTCCTGTTTTAAGCATTTAGTTATATTGCTAACGGAAGTTAACTGGCCGATATTTGAACAGAAAAAATCAATTAGGGAGGTAAGGAGCCGATCCTTGCGGACTTTATATTTTTGTACAATATCTCTTACGATCAGCGCATCTACTGTCTCGTTTATGTATTGGATGTGCCTCTCTTCAGTTTTATAAAGGTAGCTTCCTGCAAATCCTCCCTCTTGGAGAAAACGTGTAAAGGCCAAATCAATGTCTTTCATTGAGAAGTAATCCAAGTACTCTTGAAATGAGAAAGGATAAACAGGAATAGTAAAAGTGCGGCCTACAAAGAGTGTGCTGAGGTCGCTTCTTTGAAGGAAGGCATTCGATCCTGTTAAATAAATATCGTACAAACCTCTTGCATGCAGGGAATTAATAGCCAGTTCAAACCCCTTGCACATCTGAACTTCGTCAATAAAGACGTAGTTATGTCTCTCTGGATCGTAGAGTTTGTTTATATAGTTTTCCAGTGAGTGGTAGTCGCGCAGGTTTTCAAAATCCATAATCATAAAGTTGATATGGATTATATTTGCCAATGGATCTGTATTGCGCAGATGGTCTATGAATTGTTCGAGAATAACGGATTTACCGGAACGCCTAACGCCGGCCAATATTTTTATATCAGGCGTTTGTTTCACTTCTTCTAAGGCTTGCAAATACATCGGTCTTTCAATTATTTTGGCCATATATTTTCCTTTATTATTTAAATATTTCTTAAATTATTATTTTATTTTAAATAATCTTTAAAGTTATTTAAAATTTTTTCTATTTTTTATTTTTTTTATTATTATTATGTGAAATAACGTTAAAAATAAGAAGGAGAATACAATCGCCCACATCCCCCCTTTTACAATCCATGTGGAATTATTCCTCGCTCCTACTCTTTCCAAAATACCCGCAGCTTGAAATTGGCCTGCAATTTTCTTTGCGCCTCCTATGCTTAAGCTGCACTTCCCTGCAACTTCCTGTAATGTAGCCTTTGAGTGATTAATTAAATAATTAATCACATTTTGTTGTTTTTCTGTAAGCACCGGCGTCTTATCGCTAAGAACTTTTCCTGTTGTATCTTCAATGCGTTTATCTTCGTCTCCATCAATATGTCTGGCATTGAAATTGAACGGGATAGAAACCACTACCGTTTCATCTTCCAACGAAAAGGCTTCTCTTCCATAAGTTTTAACTATTTCCGGAACCCCAAATCCGGTTTGTTCAGAAAAATGGCAGGCTGCAAATATCTCAATAGTTTCCTGTTTACAGGTTTGCTTACGCCCTTATAAAATTCCTTTTCAGTCAGTGTATATGGTATTCCACCATAGGATATGATTTCCAATCTATCATCATAAAAATAGATGGCAGGAGGGATTGCTTTCCGCCAAGCATTATGCACACACGCATTAATCCATGCCTCGCGGAAAGCTCCAAAATCAAATAAAGGGGTTTCTGTACGAATTCCGGTAGAAAGATCTATTTTTTTGAAAGGAGAAGGGACTGAAAATAATCCAAAACATTTTGAACGGTTAATAAAAGGCTCTCCCCGTTGAAGCTATTTTTCCTATTAAGCATGGCGAACAGGGATTTAAGTCCTCGATCAAGTTGTCCTAACCCAGATTTAAATTCCTATTTTCCGGTTTCTTTTCCTAAATTCAAAGAACCCTCCTGACCGCATTTTGGCCTAAGTCTACTCTAAGTCTACTTTGCCAGAACTATACAGCTGTATTTTCTGATTTAATGAACCCGGAATTTTCTTTATTTTTGCGGAAAAAAGTCTTGTATCGAACTATTCTATGCTAATTAATTCAAGTTTATCCCTCTATACTGAAAAAACTTTTCAATTTACAGAGTTTATCCCTCTATACTGGAAAAAATGCGAAATAATTTTGTAAGGAAATTTATACAATGCTCATAAGAGAACAATATCTATCTAAAATTAGGGAGTTTTATAACTCTAAGCTCATAAAAATACTCGTGGGAATACGCAGGTGCGGCAAATCTACAATTCTTAGACAAATCATAGATGAGTTGCGGAAGAATGGAATATCCGAAGATCATATTTCCTATATCAACTTTGAAAATTTGGCTTTCAACAAATTACGCACAAAAGAAAACTTATATGCAGAGCTGGAAGCAAGAATAAAAGATGAAAATATTTATTATTTCTTTTTGGATGAAATCCAAGTGGTGGAAGGATTTGCAGAAGTCGTAAATTCCCTGGCGGCCGTACATGACAATGTGAGCATTTTTATCACAGGCTCCAATAGCAAACTTCTTTCCTCCGAACTTCCAACTAATCTGTCTGGAAGGTATATAAGCATAGATATAAATCCTTTGTCCTATAAAGAATTTTTGGAGCTTACAAAACAAGAAGACAGAAAAATGGAAGGAAGGGTTTTCTTCGACTACATAAAATGGGGAGGCCTGCCGGGCAGATGTGAGTTTCATACTGAAGATAGCATTAGAACCTATCTGCAAAGCGTGTATGATTCAATTATTTTGAGGGATGTGGTGGAAAGGCTTGGGGTAAAAAAGCCCTATCTATTTGATTCAATTTTGCAGTACGCCATTTCCACTATAGGGAGGGAATTTTCCGTAGATCACCTCTTTATGCAAATTAAAAATATGGGAGGAAAAATTTCTAAGGATACTCTATATGAATTTTTAGATGCATTATGCAAGGCTCTGATACTAAGGAAGGCGTATCGTTATGACGTTTCAGGCAAGGCAATATTAAAAAGTTTGAGCAAATACTATGTTACGGATTTAGGCATTGGACAAATTAAGAAAAGCAATAATGAATTTCAAAACTATATAGCTTTGGAAAATGTCGTTTATAACGAGCTAGTCAATAGGAAGTACGAGGTATACGTGGGCAAAACTCCCAAAGGGGAAGTAGATTTCATAGCGAAGAAAAACGGGGAAACGAAATATATTCAAGTATCCTATATGCTCGATAATGAATCCACTATTGAACGGGAGTTTGGGGCGTATAAGTATGTAAGGGACCATAGCCCGAAGTATGTGTTGTCTTTGGATCATGCAGATTATTCACGGGACGGTATAGTGCACCTAAATATAATTGACTTCTTATTAGGCAATCAGTTTTAGTCGCAGTGGCGCATTAAAAGATCTGAAAAATTTATATATCTCTACCGATTTACATAGAATTGGTTCCTACTCATAAGATCCTAAGGCAGCACATATTTCCATCAGTCCCAGGTTTAGTCCGCCCTTTAAATAGTTTTTGCAGTTTAAGAACAACTTTTTCCCTGAGGTTTTTAACACGCTATATGGAACTCCGAAGTTCATTACTCCAGGCAGGCGCCTTGCATAGGCTGAAACTTCGTTTTTTTGAAGAGAGTAGACTTAGAATTTCTTGGAACGGTACATCAATTTATGAAAGCAAAAATTCAATGAAAATATTTAAATTTCCAAGCCTATTTCAGTTATCAACAGACTTCTATTGAATAAGTGAAAGAGTTTTTAATTAGCTTCCTACAGGAAGACAAAGGAAAATTTGGTTCAAATTTGTGAGGGAGGGCGGCTTTTCTAAGCCCGTTCGTTCTTCCATTTTCCATCTAAACATAAAACACGGCTTAAATCATTCTTTTACTCCAACAATTTCGCTCAAATCTTCCCAATCTTCCCTGTTTCCGCAACGCCTTAAATAATTGGTTCCACCATCCACAAAACAGGCACTACAAGAACAGCCTTTAAAATCATGAACCGTAAAGCTTTCAATAACATCGCCGCATTTAAGACACTTAATTCTGTTATGGATAATTCTGCTTCTCAACTGATTACACCGCCTTACAAAACAGATCGAGTACAAAGGCCACTATGTATAGAAATTTTACTTTTCAAAAATCACTGCTGCAAAAATGAGGCTTTGAACCTAGACCACGGTCAAGATTAATCCTCTTAGATTTTTCACATATTGCAATGCAAAAGGAAGCATTACAGGCGCAAGAGAGAAAAGAAAATGCCCCTTTCATCCTTCAACCAACTGGCCCGAAGAGGCAAAAAGGGAAAGAGAGAGCGGAGAGGAAAGCCGGCAAAGGGAAATGGAAAAGCCGGCAGAAGAGCACATGGATTTTATTCCTGAGACTACAGGAAATCTTCTGCAAAATATCGATGCATGGCTAAAATACTGGAAAACCGACTAATTCCGGCGCAAAACTACTGCAGAGACGGAGTGGAAGCCAAAAAAGCCAAAGAGCAAATTGACTTCCTTCAAAGTGCCTTGAAAGACATGCAAAAGTAAAGGAGGAGCCCCCGTTAACTGTTTCTGAGTTTATTTTATTTTCATACTTCTAATTTTTTACCCTGGTATTTTCATTTTTTTTATTTTAAAAAATCTGAGAAAATTAGAAGTATGGACAATTTCATGCTAAACAATGATTTAAGCGATATGCTGCAGGAAAAGATCAACTCTGTAAGTTCAACCGGACTGGGAACTTTGGGTCTGGCCATGAAAAACATTGATCTGAATTCCAAACAAATTAATGATAAACAGTTAAACAGAAAAGAACGACGAGAAGCCAAACGGCAGATGGAAAAAGAGTTTGAAAAAAATTTTGGAGGGCAATCTCCAGTTTCTCCAAAGGAAGAGGTGAAGGCGCGAAAAGAAGGGTCAATATACAGAAACGCGAAAGAATTATATATCGCCGGGGCGGAGGGAGAAGGCTACCCACTTGAAAAGGAAAGGGTTAAGCAGGAAGAAGTAATTGAAACAACTTTTGAGTATTTTAAAAGACATCCGAAGGGCACTTGCTTCTGGGAATACGACAGGCCAAATTTTAATAAAGTATTATTTGCTTATTATCTTTCCTTCGATAAAATAAGGCCCATAAAGCATGGGGAAAAGAAAAATATACTGATAATAGCCAAGCCCGATTCAAAAAAAGAAACTTTGCCCAAATGGTATAAAGGCTATGAAGATACCTTTTACTCAACCAGAACGGGATACTTATTTGTAAGCGAATCGGAATCTGTGTGCGGGATGAGCCATGTATACAGTCCTGAAAAATATAGAAAACAGTTTTTGTATGGAGACGACATAAAGGGGAGAGTGGAGTTTATCCCCTATCAGGATTTTGAAGAATCAATAGATGAAGATGGCAAGATTTTAGCAATAAGGGAAGAAGATGAAGATATAGTGTGGGATATTGTCATACTCGACAATGTGGATATATCCAATCCCGCATTCTTTAAGATAAACAGGCGCTACACCCTCTGCCTCCTTCCTCACGTTTCCGATTTCCCCCAAACCCTTCCCGTTGAAAGAATTGGCCAAAAGACCCTTTTTGAAGCAGAACCTGCAGTTTCGGCCTCACCCGAGCCTTCACAAATTCTTTTAAATAGCGAAGAAGAAGTAAAACCCATGGAATGGATAGGGGGATACCCGGGAATGGTGATAGAGACCATGGGCTCTAAGGTTTACGGCAAAGCGAGGAAAGATTTATCCCAGGAGGAGGTAGACACCCTTGTAACTTCTCTGGATAACCTGATAAATCAGATAAAGGAAGATGAGGCTGAAGAGGAACACCAAAGGAAAAAGCCTTCAGATACGGCATCTTTGCAGGCGCAACTCGACTGGAATGAAGCCAACCTTGAATGGATAGAAAGAAGGATTAGGGAAGCTGAAGAAAAGCTGCCGGACAAAAGCTTTGAATTGGCCCAAATCCGCAGAGACGAGGCTGAAGAGCAGATAAATCAAATCGAAGATGAAATTAAAAGGGAAAAGGAATTAAAATTCAGGGCGGAAAACCACGATATGGATCATGCACCGGAAACCGACGATATAACAGATTTTCTGGGATACTGGAAAGAAGATCTGTACCTGGCTCAAAATTATTATCAAGATGAGGAAAGGGCCCAAATGGCCCGTCAAAATATTGAAACTCTACAAAAAGCCTTTGAATTGATGCATCCGAAAGAGTAAGCATGGGTCGCTGGGAAAAGTGGTGGCAGATTTCGCAAAGTTCCGGATTTCAGAAGCCAGACCCTGAAGGTGGCACGGCAAATGTGCTTAAACTTCAATTGGAAGAAGAGAAACTTTTCCCGCGCTTTATACTTCCCAGAGGATCTGTGGCTAAGTGGAGAAGGTATGTAAAACAGTACGGCAATCCAGAAGATGGGATGAATGTCGTCATTTTTATTTCTCTTCATAAAAGCGCGATAAAAAGCGCTCTGGCGCTGCCCCTTCAATCATGTTTTAGGGCCATGCGGGAAGAAGCGAGGGAAAATCAAATCACCCAGATGCCTTTCCTAAACTTTTCTTTAGTTGATGCATCCGTCAAGTGGGCTATTACCCTCTTTTGCTCACGAAGCCTCTTCACGCTAATACCTGCTTCCGATCTTGTTATTACCCGAATTTGCTATGCCGCCCAAAGGTGGGATCTTAAGTATCTGAAAGCTGCTTTCCCCATTCCCTTTTTTAGGGATGAATATGACCTGAAAAGCGCTTTTGAGGATGAGGAAATTTCACATGAAGGGTATATTTCAGATCTCGAAGAGAAAATATGCTCCTGCCTGGACTTTAAAGCGCTCTCTGTTATTTTTAAAATGAACCCCAAGGGGGAGATCTTAGACGTTAGATGCAAGATTAATGAAGCTGAGACAAAGCGGAATCTATAATTTCTCTTACGTTTTCACCCTCTTTTCCCCTCAAAAGAGAACGCAAAATATAGTCTGCTTGTTCATCGGTCAATTTGAAGAGATAGCCTTGTTTAGGATTTCCTAATGACTTTCCTTCCTTTGTGGTAAAAGCGCCGCCCTCTCGAGGATGCTTTTTGTCCAATCTTTAAGATCAGAGATGGAAAGCGGGGAACTCAAGTCATAATACTCTGTATTCACTTTCCAGCCATCATTTTCCCAGCGATTTTCTTCATCGTTTAAGGAGTTTGGCTTATTTTCTGACTTGCAATCCTCTTCAACTCTGCTTATCGCAGTTATTTTACCGCCTGCATTATGGATAATAAAATCTCCTTTCTTTACCTCTTTCATTAGCTTATAACTTGAATTGTTAGTCCCATTCTTATTTAATTTAGGAGACCAAAGGTAAGAGCCAGCACGCTCCTCCTCATAAGTATTCTTTTGATTTACAAAGAAAATAGCCATCGCACTCTCCAGCCTAAATATAAACCTATTCCAGATTAATAACATATCTTGAGCCATAGTTGTCAATTTATGCTGAGATTTATAAATAAAATGCCCTGCGCACTCCCTTGATATGGAAGCAGGCAAGGCAAAGCTAAAGTCAGCCTGAGCCAGAAGCCTTTATAGCCCGAGCTCGATGGCTTTGATTCATTCAAATCCAAAGGACTTTGTCCTTCCTTACAGCAATTATGTAGCTCGCCATATGGAAGGCTGAAACCGTGCGTCCCGAGAAGTTTAGCTGCTGATTCTTTCAAAGCTTTTACACGTGAAAAGTTCTCAATATCATGCTTAAAACCACTAAAGACGGGATGTATAAGACTCAGGAGGCTTATTTTATAGATCTACCTACCAGGCAAATCATCTTTCCATACAAAAACCTATATCATCTTCAACTCAAACTCAGAAAAAATACGGGCGATTTGAAGGGTAAATTGACTTCCCTTTTCTCTGCAGTAAATACCGGATTTTAAATAATTGTCATATTTTTCATGAGTTGCGCTTGCGGGAAGATTAGCATTTGAATGATGTTAGCGACGCCAAATCAAGTAATAATTTTTTGCCAAATCAAGTAAAATAAATTTCAATGCAATTTGTATCCCATAAATTAAGGATGAAATGAAATATAGACCAAGGGTGATAGATAAAAACATTGAAAAGCGCTTAGAAAGTAAAGGTGCCATTGTAGTCGAAGGGGCAAAATGGTGTGGAAAGACAACTACCTGCGAGCGTCATGCCTCTAGCGTTTTATATTTAGGCAATACAGACGATCAATCAACACAACTTATTAAATTGGCCGATATTTCCCCCGGAATCCTTCTACAAGGTAAAACGCCACGCCTGATAGATGAGTGGCAGTTAGCTCCAACGCTTTGGGATGCAGCGCGGTTTGAGATAGATCATAGAGAAGGATTTGGCCAATTCATATTTACCGGTTCAGCTACTCCTAAAAGCAGCGACGCAATTCACCACACAGGAACAGGTCGTTTTGCATGGCTAAGAATGAGGCCCATGAGCCTCTGGGAATCAGGAAATTCCTCGGGAGAAATTAGCTTAGAAAAGATTTTTGAAAATAATATTCAATTTGCCCAAGACAAAACTACCCTAAAAGATTTGGCGTTTATGACATGCCGCGGAGGATGGCCAAAATCCATATCCCTAAGCAAGGAAAATAGCCTGGAACAATCTTTTGATTATGTAGATGCTATCGTTAAATCTGATATCAGAAGAGTAGACGGGGTGTTAAGAAGTGAGCTGCGCGCAAGACAATTAATGCGCGTTTTAGCCAGACATCAAGGTACGCAGGCTCTAGATACCACAATTTGCGAAGGTATGGAGGGCAAAGCAAGTTTAAAGACAGTGAAGACCTATATGGAAGCATTAGATAAAATTTTTGTAATTGAAGATGCTCCGGCGTGGAACCCAAATCTTCGCTCAAAGACTGCCATTAGGACTTCCTATACCCATTACTTTACAGATCCCTCTATTGCCGCCGCAGCTCTGGATATAGGGCCTGAGGATCTACTGCAAGACCTTGAGACTTTTGGCTTTATATTTGAAACGCTTTGCATTAGGGATTTAAGAGTTTATGCCGAACCCCTGCGCGGAACCATATTTCACTTCAGGACAAAAGAAGGTTTGGAGTGCGATGCTGTAATCCATTTAAGAGACGGAAGATATGGACTAGTGGAAATTAAACTTGGAGGAGACAAACTTATTGAAGCGGGAGCAAAAAACCTGAGAATTATAGCCTCTAAGCTCGATACGCAAAAAATGAAAGAACCGTCTTTTCTAATGGTGCTGGCAGGAGTAGCTCCCTACGCGTACCGCAGACAAGATGGGGTGTACGTAGTGCCCATAGGAACCCTTCGGGATTGACATCTTCATTTTTCTAAGTTTTTTATAACCTTTCTTCAGTAGGCATCCAAAAATCTTCTAAAAAACGCATCACTGTTTTGAAGAATGCCGAGGTCTGCAGATAAGTCTTTGGAAATTGCCTCACATTGTACAAACAGATAAATCTTTTTAACAAAAAAATCTGTTTCGTAATCCCGCATAGCTTTAAAGATAAGTCGCTTGCTTTTGTGCTGACTTCCAGAGGGCCATTTTCCTCATTTTGCCCGTCCCCGGCGTAAAATCGGCATTTCTACAGAGACAGTCAGAGAATGTTAAAAGCCATCTTGAGTGTCATGGGCAGTGAGCTCGGTAGGGCCACGTTCAGCAATACGCTGATTAATAATTTAATGTTGTTAATTTTTTCTACAGCCGTAAGAGAGTTAATAAGAGCGCTATACGCCAGACGATCCAAAAAGACAATAGAATTGCCCCCAAAAAGCGAAAAGTGACTTTGATGCACTGGTACATAACTAAAATTTATAGATTCCAACTTCATAGGTTATAACAACCCTGCGGGAGGTATTTTTTTTGAAAAAAGGGAACAGACACTCCAGGCAGCGAGACTAAAAACCTGAACGCGGTAAGTTTGGCAACCCTTGATTTTTTAGGAAGATTTCAACAAACATCATAAAAAAAATGCCCCGCTTCTCCGAAGGGAGTACAGGGTTAGACGCCTCCCAACCAGGAGGATCCTTTCAATGCTTGTATGCTACTAATTTAAATATCAAAAATCAACTAATTTTTTTATTAATCCAAATATTTTAACTGTTGAATATTCACCTTCCAACTTTATGAGATTCGTCTTGCCGTATAGTTTGACAGTCAAAATAATGTAACGACTTCAGTCAAAAAATATAAACAATTATTTCCGGATAAGAATAAAGACATGGACATCTCAAAACTTCTCTTACTGCAGGTCTCTCAAAAAGAAAATGCGCCATCGTTCCAAAGAACTCCGGCGCCGAAAGACTTAAGTCTTTTGTTATTAATTAAATTATATCATCCCAAAGACCAAGAAGTAAGAAGCAACTGCAGAAATATAAAGATACTCCTAACGGGGCGAAACTTATAATCCAGGCTGTCCGGAACTTCTTTAATGAAATTACTTAGTTGCTTCTCAAATTGTTCTAATAATTCTAATAGATTTTCCGGCAACTTCTTGTAAGGGTGAATAAAACTGTATATCTTCTACTTGTTGTGCTGATTATTAGCTCTTTGTAGGCATAAAAACAGGTAATAATTTCACATATTTTCTGATTTTCATAGATCAGTTTATAGATAATAAATCTTTAGCCGCCATATATTTCGGAGAAATTGACTTCCGGATATCAATTTTAATTAAATCAAGAAGCTCATCCCTTTTCTCTATAGATGGATTAATCTCCCTTAATCCATTGAGAAATAAACTATCATGTGCAGCGCCGTTTCTTGCACTTTTAACAGTACGCAAGAAATAAAAAATCTTTTTATCACTATTTTTGCGACCCATCTGCCTGGCATATAGAAATAAGTAAAGTTACCAAGGGACGTAACTTCCAAGTATGCGCAAATCGGAAGATGGTCAAAACATTTTTTCTCCGTCGACTTGTAGACATACTTAATAATTCAAGCATCTACGACAAAGTCCAAAAATCTAAAAATAAAATATGAAAGATCTCATCCTGATATCCTCTTCTGAGATAATAAAAACCTGAAAATTTGAAACCCAACTCAGTAAGATTGAAGAGCTTTTAAGTGTGAATCGAGGTCGCATGTCAACATGACTCATCAGAACTCTCTATTTGAAAATCCCTCTTCCGAACCCCTGGCTTCAAGAATGAGGCCAAAAGATCTGGACGGCTTCGTGGGGCAGGATCACCTATTAGGCAAGGGAAAGATACTCAGGCACCTCATTGAAACCGACAAAGTACCGTCCATGATTTTCTGGGGGCCTCCGGGTGTAGGAAAGACAACGCTGGCAAGGATAATAGCGGGCTATACCAACTCTCGCTTTGTAGATTTTTCGGCTGTCACATCGGGAATCAAGGAAATTAGAAACGTGATGGAAGAGGCCAAAAAAGCAAGGAGTGAAGGGAAAAAGACGATCCTCTTCGTGGACGAAATTCACAGGTTTAACAAAGCACAGCAGGATGCCTTCCTGCCCTACGTAGAAAAGGGCTCCATCACCCTAATTGGAGCCACTACGGAAAACCCGTCCTTCGAGCTCAATGCGGCCCTCCTTTCTAGAGCCCGGGTATTTGCATTAAAGAGCCTAAGCGATGAGGACCTCACGCTCCTTTTAAAAAAGGCCATAAAAGAGGACGCAGAACTAGGAAAAAAGAACCTGGAAATAGAGGACGGCGTATTGGAGCTAATAGCCTCTCTTTCAAAGGGAGACGCAAGAACAGCTCTAAATACGCTGGAGCTCGCGGTAGCAAACGCCCCGGAGGAAGAGGGGGTGGTAAAACTCACGAAAGACGGCCTGCGTCAGTCTATGTCCCGAAAATCCCTGCTCTATGACAAGGGAGGAGAAGAGCACTTTCAGGTGATGAGCGCCTTCCACAAATCAATGCGAAACAGCGATGTAAATGCGGCCCTCTTCTGGCTCTCCAGAATGCTGGAAGCGGGAGAAGACCCCCTGTGGGTAGCCAGGAGGATAACCAGGGCCGCTGCCGAGGATGTGGGGCTGGCGGATCCTAACGCCCTGAACGTAGCCGTAAACGCCTTCCAAGCAACAAAGCTGATAGGGATGCCGGAATGCTCCGTACACTTGGCAGAGGCCACAATCTATATTTGCCTGGCCCCCAAATCCAACAGCGCTTACCTGGCCTATGAAGGAGCCAAGGCCGATGCGGTAAAACACGATGACCTACCCATCCCGATGGCCATCAGATCCGCCTATACAAAAGTCCAAAGAGACATAGGTTACGGCAAGGGGTATTCTTATGCCCACGACTCTTCCGAAAAGCTCACCCCTATGCAGTGCCTCCCGGAGGAAATCAAAGACAGCGTCTACTATCATCCCACAAACCAGGGAGTTGAAAGCAGGATCGGAAAGAGGTATGAGGACATCGAAAACTGGAAAAGGCAGATGAGGGAATCTGAAACAAACTAAAACTTTAAAATCGCAATATCTAACTAGCTAGACTGAGAAATCCAAATCACAGGCCCTAGTCTTTAAATGCAGCAAGATCTGCCTTAGTTACGATTAGCCCCAGGGAGGCGTTCGATATAACGAGCACACTCGCAAAAGATTTAGTCTTTAGGCACTGGAACTCTTCAGAGTGAAAGCGCGTTTTTCTTTAATGAGGCAGTCATAGGAAAGAGATTATCATTCCGCCCTATCAAAAGTACCGGGCGATACCCTTTTTTCTTTAAGCAATTTTCTGTATTGCCTAGATTTTTTAAAGTCCCGCTGTCTCCCAACCCAATACGATACTTTGTGTCAATGGCATCGTCTCCTATAATCAGATCACAAGGCTAATTTAATCCTATTTTCAGTGATAGCTTACATTCCATGGGGCAGTGTTTGACAAGTGCAGTTACCAGCAACTGCCATAACATTCCAAGCTCTCTCCCCCAATACTGCCTATTTTCACGCTTTAAATCAGGCGAGATATTAAATAACTCCATTAAAAAATCGCGGTCACTATTTTCTCCTCCATAGGTTTTCTTAAGGAAAGATTCATAATAGTGATTAACTATGGGTCTTACAATTTCGAGATCTTTATCAGACATCTAAGGGAGAAATAAAAAAACACCCCGCACCTCCCTAAGGAACCGCGGGGCCTAAAATCCCCTGCCTAAACAGGGGTTTTTTTTCCACGTTTCCATTATACTAACTCAAGTACCAAGAAACAACCGTATTCCTTATCAATTCCAAAGTTTCTTTAGCAGGAAGATATTTGGCTTCCAGCGCTGAAGGAATTTTTTCGATAAATTTTTCCAACTGAGGAACAAAAAGCTGCAGTCCACTTTTTAAATAATCAGGAACAGCTATATAAGGCCGATCTAAGAATTCATAACAATTCTTAGGATTCTTTATTATTAGTTCGTGATAGGCATATAAACAAGTAAAAATTTGTATTATCTTTTCATTTTTAAATTTTCGTCTTCGTTGCCGTTTTGACATCTTTACCTCTGAAAGCAAACGCAACATGTTGTAATCTGGCCGACTTTTTGCATTTTCTGCTTTCAAATTATTAACGAAGCAATTATCATGAGCAGCCCCATTTCTGGCATCTTTAACTCGAAGCAACAAATAGTAAATTTCTGTCTGTGCCTTTTTCTCTTCACTACTGAGATTAAAAAATCTTTCGGTGCAAAATTGATAAAAATTAGTAAATTTTCCAAAAGGTATAACCTCAAAGAATTCCTGTACTGGAAGGTAAGAGATTTTAGAGTCTAGCTGATAAACATATTTTTCACATACATCATCTGTATAAACACTATTTAAATTTCTAATGATTACCTTATTCAATTCCTTTTGCCGAAAAGAATCAAGAGAACTAACATATTCTCCAACAATATCACAAGCATTTGAGCCTGCATAATTATCAGTAATAAATTTTAAAAGATGTATTTTTGAAAAATGTTCTATGTCGATAGACATATACAAAATAAGCTTTCTCAACTTATCATCAATGCGTGCCAGATCCACAAGATAGGAAAAATCAAGCCCCCGATATGTGTCTGTACCCAGATCTCTAAAATCAAAACGATAAGCCCTCAATCTAAAAAAGCTGTTATGAGACTGTAGGTATTCTTTTGCTTTTTCTTCATTAAACTCATACTTAAAAGTAATTCCTCTGGATTTGAGATGCTCAATTTGCGCATCATAAGAAAGGATAATTTTGCCATTCGAGCTTTCCAAATATACAGTCCTCCTGACTAACCCTATGTCTTGCCAGTATATAAAAACTACCAAATCGCATAGAGATGTAATTCACTAAAATTACCTAACCCCTAATAAAATAAATCTATGGAAAATTTTGAAAGGCTAGAGGGCAGCAGGATAGAGTTCAAAGAAGATATCCCAAAAGAGAGCTTGAAATACCTGAAGACTGTAGTAGCCTTTGCAAACTGCGCAGGAGGGGACATCTACTTTGGAGTCGATGACAATGGAAAAATTAAAGGCTTTTCTGATGAAGAAGCACACTATAAAGAAGAACAGGTTTTAAATGCCATTGCCACTTCTTGCGAACCCAAAATAATTCCAAGAGCAGAATGCATGCAAGGGAAGGGGAAGACGATAATTCGTATCTCCATCGATCAGGGATCAAGACCGCCCTATTACATAAGGAGGCTTGGTAAGGAAGAGGGCATTTTTCAGAGGATAAGCAATGAGACGCGGGTAGCTCAATCAGGTTCAACATTTGTGAAGGAACTGGAACTTAAGGGGAACGGATTTGAGTTTGACACCATGCAAACAGAGGGACTTATTTCACTTAAAGATATCAACTCTCTTTGTTCTAGGCTCTACAGGCGTGCAAAAGAAAATGAAGGAGCAGGCGAACTCAAAAGAATTTCCAGGGGACAGCTCATCTCGTGGGGAGTTGTAAAAGAATTTAATAGGCAATATTTCCCAACAAATGCTTGGTGGCTCTTTACCGATCCCTCAAAGCAATTCAAAGACTATGCCGTCATCAAAATGGCCGTATTCAAAGGGATAAACCGCGATATTTTCCTGACGAGAAAAATTGTAGAAGGCCCTATCGACATACAGCTTGAAGAAGCCCTCTCTTTTGTATTGGAACACATAAACCTCAGCTCAAGATTTATAGGAAGCCAGAGAATTGACTATTACGAGCTGCCAGTGGTAAGCATAAGGGAGATGATAGCAAACGCTCTATGTCACAGGTCCTACATGTCTCCAGCTCCTATAACCCTCTCCCTTTTTGATGACAAACTTGAAATCAACTCTCCCGGAAGCCTACATCCTGACCTGTCATGGGAGCAACTGAGAGAGGGAGGATTTTCATATCCCAGGAACCGTGCTGTAGCCCACGTCTTTCACTACTTGAACCTAATCGAAGCCTGGGGCACGGGAATAGAGAGGATTTACGACAAGGCTAAAGACTATAGGTTAAGAGAGCCTAAATTAGAGCTAAGGGGAAACGGATTTTCAATAACCCTTTATAGGAGAAAGCCTGAATTTGATGAGGCGGGAGTGCTTCCTCCGTCTCATTACCTTAAATCGCCAGATTTGAGAGAAAAACAGGCGATTGATAGGCAATTATCTGGCGATTTGAGAGAAAAACAGGCGATTGATAGGCAATTATCTGGCGATTTGAGAGAAAAACAAACTAAAGAACTCCTAACCAAAGTGCAAATATCGGCAAACTACAAGCTGACAAAGCCCACCCTAGAAAAGCTAGAACAAATTGCGAAATCCAATATGGAGTACATAAGAGCCAAATCGGTTAGAGAGCTGTTGGGATGCGCCGATTCTGCAGCACGGAGGCTTATAACCCTTCTAAAGGGAGCAGGAGTAATAGAGCCCATTTCAGGCCATGGCAAGGGGACGTACAAATGGTTAGACTAAATTCTTCCAAATCACAGGAAAAAATCAAAGCTTCCTGAGAATATCTTGCGAAGCAAAGCCTGATTAAAATTTATACGTACGTACGTACGTACGTATAAAAGATTTTTTGCAATTCTATTTTTCTGATGTAGTCATGTTATAGTCTTTATATTTACAGTATTTAAGATGACAGATCATGAACATACTCCTATTGGGCAGCTGCAACTAAACCTTCTAAAGACAAATAAGCCAGACTGCCAAAAACGTAAAACTTTTTTAAGGAACCGCCTCCACGAGGGCCTTAAAAAAGATACATTACCAGCAACTCCAAGGGTTAGAGTTTTTTCATGGAGAAAATTTTGTCAGTTATAACTGACAAAATTGAATATAAAAGGGGTACTAATGATTAGACTTGAGCGAGAGCTGTATATGAGCAAAATCCGGCCTTTTATCGGAAGTGAACCCGTCAAAGTCCTCAAAATCGGTCATGCTTGACCTTGTCAAAGACGAGCTTTAAAAATGGGGATCTCGAAAAAAACTTTATAACGCTCAACTTTGAATCTCTTTCCAATGCCAAGTATTACATGACCCTCGCGCTTTATGAGGAACTGGCAAGGCGCATTTCCGCTATTTCAAGTAAAGCCTACCTGTTCTTTGACGAGATATAGGAAGTCGAGAACTGGGGAAAGTGCATTAACTCGGCCAGGATAAATTTCGACTGCGATATCTATGTCATAGATTCAAATGCAAAGCTGTTTTCCGGAGATCTGGTCACTTATCTTGGAGGCCGCTATGTGGAATTTGTAATCTACCCTTTCTCCTTCAAAGAGTACATGGAATGCAAGAGGCTTGCAGGCAATAACGCTTCCATTCAAGAGGAATTTGAGATTTATATCCTCATGGGCAGAATGCCCTTGTTTCAAATTACTCAGCTCTCCCGGACGTTAAGAGGGCGTGGGAACAGAACAAGGGCCGCATTGCAAGGCTGCTCGAACCCCAGCTCGTGGACAAAACCGACAAGTCGAAAATCAAGCAAATCCTCCACGCCGCAGTCGAGCTGGTGCAAATCTGCGTGTGCGAACAGTACCTTTCCGCTAATAATATGATGCCTTCGGTATTCCTGTGGAAGGCTGACTGGAATAGAGCCTTCAACGTCATAAACCGGCACCAGATGTCGGTAAAGGACATGCTGGACTTCTTCTGGGACTCAGTGAATGGGGACCTGCAATACACACTCAGAGGGGACTGGGTGAAGGGAGTCTGGATAACTTTCTGCCCTGCAGCCGCCATCTGCAGGGAGGGATGCCAGGACATACTCCAAAAGAGCAAGACGGACAGCATCCGCATCTGCCTCAACAACACAATCTGAAAGCATGCCCGGCTCCGGGGGCGCTCTGAAACTCCAGGGCGCAAAACCCTTGAAAGCGGAGAAAAGGAAATGAAGAAGAAAGGCAGCCCCCCTGAAGCGGGGCAGTTACCGCAGAGGAAGGAAGGAATGGCCACACTTCCCATCCGGGGCGCCTAAAAGCCGTCAACCCCCTTGCAAGAACATATCCGGGGCTTCAGGCCGAATGCCTGCCGCTTTGAGGCCAGCCACGCTCATCTTCAAGGGGGGGGGCAAAGGCCGGATGGAAATCAGGTAAGCCGGCTTAATTAGAGCAGCTTACCTGGAGGGGAAAGGAAGGAAGCCTTGATTTAATGTGCCTAGGGGAACCCTAAACACGCAGGGGGACAGAGAAGCGGGCGACGCAGCCTAGTATTTACTAAGCTGCTCGAATATATCGCTTGCCAAGACTTTTAGAGAGGTTTTGGCTGTATCAAGCATAATTTTAACTATTTCCTCATCATTCCATGTGCTTCCTTCGCCTTTTGTATAAATTGATGCTGCTTGCAGCATAATAGTAATATCATTACATTTTATAAAGCTATTCTTGCATAAGTTTGTATTTATTGGCATACCGTAGTTAGCGGCTGTTAATCTATCCAACCTATTTAGTCTGCCATCTCTGTAGGAAAGCGTAACTTCCCTGCCGTCTGGTCTGACAACCGTGACATTCTGCGTTAAGAAATTAGATCCTTCTAAAAATAGCACATAGGGAAAGTAGTGTTCATCCAGCATAAAGTTAGCTATTTCACTTATATTCTTATAAGCTCTTTCAATCGCATTCCCAGCTTCCATGATATCTTTATCATTATTTTTACCCACTAATTTTCCAGTACTAATATTCTCTATGTCCTTTCCCTGATACTTAGCCTCAGAAACTAATACTACGCGCCATCTTCCATTGTCGTCCTTTACTTCAATCAATCCGCCATCAGGTCGAATTTCTGCATTATCCACAAAAAGCGTCTGACCAAGCCTCTTGTCTATTCTTTGGAGAGCTTTATTGATTTCCTTTTTGGTTAAGAATTTTCTATATCGAAATTTAAGCATGGGAAATTCAGTTTCAAGTTCTTTAATAGTCAAAAGCGAATCGTATCCAACTTCTTTGTCATGAGTTCTAGCCTCTTCATGAAAAATACCGGCAGCTCCGTGCCCCTCTTTTTGCAGTTTTGCTAATCTATCGGACTGTTCCATATCTGACATTACGCTTTCCCCTCATCAAGAAAGTCTTTAACATTTCCCTCCCGAATGTACTCCAATTTATGTGCTCCTTTATCCATCAACTCAAGTTGCTTTTCAAAATAACCTTCCGAGGCATGATCACTGTCGCACATAAGGCAGTTTCTGCCTTCCTCAATACAGACGCGCCCTGTAGTTCCCGATCCCGCAAAGAAATCAAGCACTGTAGATTCCGGATAGGACAAGGATTTTACAAAACGTCTTATGAGCTCTGCGGGCTTCTGCGTGGGATGACCTACCCTCTCCCGACTATTCCCATTCAGCCTGTTTATTTCCCAAACATTTGTAGGATTCTTTCCCTTTTTGACATTCTCTGGGTTTAAGCGCTTGTCCTTAAGGGCGGCTTTAAGGCCCTCCGGTGAATAGGGCTCCCGGACAGAATCTAAATCAAAATAGTAATCGTCGGATTTGGCAAGCCACACCGCTTCCTCATGCCTATTGGCAAAAAACCTCATGGACGACATCCCGTTTTTATAGTGCCAAATTACCGTATTTATCAGCTTAAATTTGGTATAGTGCCTGATGTAATGGAGAAGATCCAAAAGATCTCCCGATTTTGCGTCCCTAAACTGGATTCCCCCAAAGATCACAAGGTTTCCCGTATTGCAGAGCACACGATAAGCTTCCTGAAGCCATGATGCGGCCCAGGTTGTGTAATCTTCATAAACGTCCCATTTTTCCAATTCAAGGTTGTAAGGAGGGTCAATGCAAATTAACTGGACAGAGCTGGAAGGAACAGACTTCAGAAAATCGCAACAGTCCTTTATCTCCAGGCAAATCTTTGGCCGCTCAAGGCATTCAAAATTCGAAGCTTCCTTAGAAGGAGTATTGGTCTCACGCTTCATCCTATTTAAAGACATGAGGGCATGATTATGATGCGATTTGTTATCAACTGCCATATTGCCTCCTCACAACGCTTTCTAAAGGATGTTAAAGATAGAATGCTAAAAGTATTTTTCGCATTCCGCCCTTCAAAATTATGCAATTATTTTCCTAATTATTGGCACATAAACAATGGCAATGAGTGCTAATAACAGTTCAATGCCTGTTAATTTATTTTGAAAAGAATCAGCACACATACGTACTCGAAGTAAATTTGAAGTGCCTGAGAACCACAGCACTTTTTACAAATCGCCCAAAAGAAAATTCATTTAAAGGTACATCACAGCAGAAAAAACTAAAGGATCTTCGGATAAAGAAACTCATTACAGAGAGCAAATTTTAAATGTCATCACTATATGCGACCCTTAAAAAATTGGACAAATCTTAAATTCAAATATGAAACACATAAAGGCTAAATCAGTCAAAGAGGGGATAGATTGCGCAAATTTGCGGATAGAAGGCTTATCTATCTTTTAAAGCAGGCCGCCCTAATATATCCCGTTTCTGGACATAAAAAAAGGAGGAGGGTACAAATGGTCAAATTAAAGCCCTTGGAAAATGTCCAAACTGCATCCCGTAAACAGCCTACTTTAGTTGGAACGAGCTTTTATTTTATACGTATGTACGTATAAATGATTTTTTATAATGCTATTTTCCTAATAATATCCATCTATATTACTAATATTTAACATATATTAGAAAATATAATCCAAAAATATGCTTATCGCGGACTAAGTCAATAAACCCATTTAAAAATGAATGCACAATAACAGTAAAAGCGCAGTCCTTCCATCCCGATAAATGATCCATCCTCACAAAATAATACACAAAACGCTCCGCACCCGTCCTCCTCGGCAGAACAAAATCTGTCAGTTATAACTGACAGAAATTATATTTTTATCTCTTTTGTCAGTTACAAATGACAAACTTAAAGTAAGGAGGCAAAGATGATTAGGCTCGAACGCGAGTTATATATGGATAAAATACGTCCTTTTATCGGAACTGAACAGATCAAAGTATTGACCGGCCTGAGAAGATCCGGAAAATCTGTCATGCTCGATCTTATAAAAGGCGAACTCATAAAAACAGGAGTTTCAGAGAAAAACTTTATAACCCTTAATTTTGAGTCACTCTCTAATTTCAAATATTGCACATCCTTTGCGCTTTACGAAGAACTATTGAAGCGCATTTCAACAATTTCAGGAAAAGCTTATTTGTTTTTTGACGAAATACAGGAAGTCAAAGATTGGGAAAAATGCGTTAATTCCGCCAGAGTAGATTTTGATTGCGACATATATGTCACAGGCTCGAACGCAAAACTCTTGTCAGGGGAATTAGCCACTTATTTAGGAGGGCGCTATGTAGAGTTTGTAATCTACCCTTTCTCTTTCAAAGAGTACCTGGAATGTAAACGACTCGCTGGAAATAATGCTTCAATTCAGGAAGAATTTGAAAGATATATCCTCATGGGAGGCATGCCTTTCCTCGCAAACTTCCAAGGGGAGAGAGCCGGATCAATGCAGTATCTTAGAGATATTTACAATTCAGTCATACTAAAGGATGTAGTAAAACGCAATAATATAAGGGATATTGATTTGCTAGAACGCATTTCCTCATACGCATTGGCCAATATAGGCCATGTATTCAGCTCTCGGAGCATCTCCAATTACCTAAAAAATGAAAATCGCAAAGTGGCCCCTGAAACTGTTTTGAACTATATCAAAGATTTACAGGAATCTTACCTGCTTCTCAAATTAAATAGGGAAGATGTGCGCGGTAAAAATCTCCTTTCTGTAAGCGAAAAATACTATGTAGTAGACCATGGACTTAGGGAAGCGGTATATGGCGGCAATTTCCAAGATATTGACCAACTTTTGGAAAATATCGTGTATATGGAACTTATCAGAAGGGGCTACAAAGTTACAGTTGGGAGAAATGGAGAAAAGGAAATAGATTTTATAGCCCGCAAAAATACTTCTAAAATATATATCCAAGTTACTTACCTGCTGGAGTCCCAAAATACTATCAAACGCGAATTTGGAGCATATGAGGGAATTAAGGATAATTTTCCAAAATATGTAATCTCCATGGATAACTTTGATATGAGCAGAAACGGAATTAAACATTGGAATATAAAAGATTTCCTCTTAGCAGATCAATGGAATTAATTGAGAAACATTCTCTGGTAAGCTTTTCGCAAAAACTACTGTAGCCTCTACTTTTCAGAAGACTTAAGCATTTCCTTGATTTTTTCGACCTCAAGTACCAAGTCATTCCTAATTTCGGAGAGCCTTTTTGCTTTTTCCTGTAGAGATTGAATTCTTGTGTAGCAATCTGAATAATCTAAATCGTACTTCAGTATATGTTCCCTTTGTGCATAGGCATAGAAGAACCAGGCTAGATAATCTTTCTCTTGAATATGGCCATCTTTCCATATAGTAAAAAAGATAAGGGTTTACCGTATTATCGTGCCTAGATAAAGAGAAACTTGTAACTACACTGATTTCGTGAAAATGAGAGCACAAGATATAAAATCAAACTCTAGAGAAATACTCAAAAATACTCGGAAACTAAGTGTCCCCTTTGCCTTCCAATCTTCTCAGGGCTAGCAAGCCCGGGATATGAGGCAATCTCCTTGTTGAGAATCGAAAAGGTACCAAACTCAGTCCTTGTATGGAATCCTGAAATAATCTAAGTACTTTTTAAACCTGTCTTGAGCAGAAAGACAGGTATCGGTAAGGAAAGCTTTATCCTGTTTCCACTCTCTCAGTCCTCTGTAATAAAACTTTTTTATATCATCTTCAATAATGAAAGGGACAATATCATTCTTTAGGCATTCTTTAAAAAGAATTAGCCTCCCAACCCTCCCGTTTCCATCCTGAAAAGGGTGGATAGATTCAAACTTTACATGAAAATCCAAAAGGTCAGAAAAGTTATGGGCAGGTTTAGCATTATAAAGGGAAAGAAGGTTTTTCATTTCCTGCGCTACCTTTTCAGGAGGAGTGGTGACTGATATACCCCCTATAGAATTTTGAAACCTCTTGTAGTCTCCCACCGCAAACCAAGACTTTTTAGAATCTTCCGTCCTTTCTTTAAGAAGACGATGGATATCTTTGATAAGGGCCTCTGTAAGTTGATCATTGGCATGATCTATAACAAAATCGACACATTCAAAATGGTTCACTGTTTCTAAAACATCGTTAAGCCTCGCTGCCCCCGACTCTGGAACTACAAGTTTATCATCATATATAAAGCGAGTCTCATCTTCTGTAAGTGTACTTCCCTCAATATGATTAGAATTGTACGTCAGGGAGATCTGTACCTTGTGGTAAATGCCACCTTTTAAACTACAAGATTTTTCCTCTCTAAGTGCATTCAGTAATGTACCAGGAAAAGTCACTTTTATCTTGGTATGAGGGCGCCCTGGCATAGATGCATTTCGAGGTATATGCCACCTATTGTCTTCTAAAAATGCTCCTTCTACTTTGCCTTCTAGGCAATATCTACGCACAGCCCTATCAGAAATTCCCCATTTTTTAGCTGCTTCTAATGTTGATAAATAATTCATAGTATTTGAAGTTCCATGACTAACAGATTTATCTATGTACGAGATTATAACTAGCACATTTCAATTCATCTTCAAAATTTCACCCTAATGTGGATATGTGCATCATAGAAAGGGAAGAGAATTTAAAGAAAAGGAGGAAGAAGTGGAAGAGTCTATAAGAGGGAGCGCAGGAACAGTCAATCACTAGAAAAAGTATAAGGAGAGGAGGGGAAGCTACTGGCTAGAGGGAGCGGAAGAAAGAAGTTAATTTGGCAATCAATGCCTTGAACTTTATCGGATCAATCTGTATCGTTTGTAGTGGTTTGCCCTTGGCATCTATTGGCACTCCGTTTTCATCATACTTTACATACCCGAGCTGATCTTTATCAAGCTTCACTGGCAAACGACGCAAGCCCCCCTCATCCCTATAAAATATCTCCCAGCACAGGCCGTTAGTCCAGATAACATACTTTAAAGTAGATATATATTTTTCAAGTCATTCAGGTAGCTAGTAAGCTGAGGTGTATCTTTTAATTTCTCAGCTAGCCCCTTTGTCTCAATCAATACACACGGATGGAGTTGGAGTTTAGCTACTGGGTTATCTGCCTGTTGATAAGTAACCGAATTATCTAGAATCATGCTATCAGGATCGGCTGAGTCCTCAAGCCCATAGTATGATCGTATGGTTGGATCTCATTTCTTACCGTTCGAACCAAAGTTAGGGGTATCTTCCGCGCTCAACTCAGGCCATTTGCACAAATCGTTCAAAATATCGTTTAAGAGGGTAATAACTACCCGTTCTACTCCTACCTCCACAAAAGAAGGAACCTTATGCAGGATATTGTTCAAAGAAGCCTCATAGGCATAGGGTTTTGCAGGTCAATCATCTGTTGTTTCTCCGATTCTGAAATACAAAGAAGATACTGTTTCCTTATTTATTTTAGTAGGCATTGCCGTCGGAGAAATGGGAAAAATCTGATTTGTCACCTGTTTCACTTAAGGCACCCCCTTCCCTCTTGTTTTCCATAAAATTCAACTAATGGAAGAAATTTTAAAACTCGGCATTAGTGAAATAAACCTGTTTGCAAAAACATAAAAGAGCCTTCAAATGCGTTAATCCATGAAATCAGCGCCGGCGCTCTTTGCCTAAACATAAAAATGGCCATAGCCCTTGCGGGCACAGGCCATCAAAAAAACGCTCTAGCCAAATCAGATATTTATGGAGGCTTATTTGAACACTTGGCACAAGAGCTGATTGCATTGTAGCATGACTTAATTTTTAATTTTTTAAAGGACTAAGCTGGTTTCACTAAGCTCTTCAGATTTCATAACATAAGGGGTAATAAAAACTTCCCAACCCCTCCAACTGAAACTACGGGGTCTAAAACGCCTCAAAAAATCTGAGGAATTTTTCCAACGCACGCAGTCCTGCTCCCAAATGCTTACGGCGCAAGAATCGCCAACACTGATGCACCTATCCCCAGCAGTCCTTTATAATTTGTGGTACATCGACTTTAATATCTCGACAAGCCTGTCAAACTCACTTCTTCCAATCTGTATAGGCATATTCAAAGGACGGCCTGATTCGTCAGTTTCTACATAAGCCTTCCCGGGATCTAAAACGATATCTTCCCAGAGTTGAGCTTTATAAAATATCTTCCAGCACAGCCCGTTGGTCCAAAGTACGCAATCTAAGCCGGGAAGAAGGTAAGAATCCAGCAGATACCCGTCCAGCTGATACAAGTCGACATCCTTCCTTTTTCCACTCCCGTAAGATATTTCCATGGAATTAAACTTGTCTAAAGGGTTTGAAGTTACAGTGATGGAAATATCCCTTGAATAAAATATTTCAGTGCCTCTCGGAACTTTCGGGCTGAGGCGCTTCCCGATTTGAATAAGATCCTCCCTGCTCAGATATCCGGAGTTTACTAGGCTAATAAGGCTCCCAGATCCTTCCCCCGTAAACCATCCGGCCATTGCCTTTGAATCAGGGTTCTTTGAATCGGGGTTTACAATCAAATACTTTGTTTCGATGATTCCCCGCACGCCGCGCAAAGGCACACTCGGAAAAGAATTTCGCAAGATATTTCGCGCCTGGTAATAGTCAAAATCACTTTCCAGGATAAGTTCGTCGGGGCGCCCGGAATATAAAAGCCCAAATCTTCCCAAAGGCACCCGAAAAGTTCTTACATCCACCATGCTTACCGAAGGAGTTTCGGGAAATTCCTTCCAAAGCGCATATTGGCATACAGAATCGCACGCATCCTGCACGTTATCTTCATGGGGAGCCATTCGCAGCGTATCATTTAGCCTTCTCTCATATCTTTTACGCAATCTTTCCAGTTCCCATCGTTCCATTTTTATCTAACTTTCTAAGCTTTTAGCTAATCTTTAACCATATAAAATACTTATAATAGTTCATTTTTGGCCCCGTTTGAGCCAACTTTTAAAAATCGTTCCCCAAGGTTTAACAAGCGCATGCGGATTTATCTCTTCAAAACTTTAAATTCCTTCTTCACCCACATTAATTAGATTATAATCGTTCTTTATTAAGATTTTATCTGGATATAGTACATACGCCCAGTGAAAATAAAAGGCAAAGCACAGATATTTTTCACATTAACGGACAAAGGAATTTCAAAATCCCCTATAAGCAGATAGGAATATGAGAAAGATCTATATTTCCATTTCTTTAAAGAGAAAAGCGTATCGCCTAAAAAAGCTGCGTTTGCACCCGCTTTAAAGTTAGGGAAGAAAAGAGAATAATTTGCCTTATGACAGATGAAAAACAACTAGAAGAGATGTGCGAAAGCCTCGGTCCCCAAGAGCTAATTGTGAGCAGCGGCCTTGGTAAAAGGATTGTAGGCGACATATCCAAGATAAGCGACGATGAAGTAGTTGAAACCACCCTTGGCTTCTTTAAGGAAAATAAGGGAAAAAGCTACTTTTGGGCCGATCCCGCGGGAAGATTCAACCGCACGGAGAAAGCCTGCGAACTGTGCATGGATATGGACAAATCCATACCCGGAGGGATCAAAAGAGTGCTGATCCTCTCCGCTTTCCCTTCAGAAACGAGAATGTGGTATGAATCCTACAAGGGCTCGCATGCAGATTCCAAGTTTTGCCTTGTAAGCAAGAGTGAGGGAATAGCCGAAAATCCCGAAGTTCTAACCCCGGAGGAATTTCAGGCTATCGAGGGAAAGGAAGAGAAAAAACTTATGGAGTTTATAACCCTTCCCGAATTAAAGGCAGCGCTAAACCCAAACGGGGATCTGGAAGATTTCAAAGAGGTGGAAAACCTTGGGTGGGATCTTCTAATCGTAGACGCCCCCTACAGATCGGAGTTTGGATCAATACAAAGAAATTACTCACTATATGCCACAAAGCCTCCCGAGAGGCCTTACCTGTTTAGCATGTCCCGAATCCCGGAAAGCGCCTTCAACTCAAAAGAAGGGAGGCTGAAAAGAGACATAGAAGAGGCCGAGGGGAATTTTGTGGTTCCCGAGGAATTGGGAGACCAAATCCGCTCTTTCTACAAGGGACCCGGAGACGAGTCCTATCTTAAAGACATAATAGGCATGGTAGAGATGCTCGAAGACCAGGGATTAAGAAAAGAGCAAATTTCCGACATCTTAAGCAAAGTTAAAAGGAAATAACCTTCCCTCCCCTTTTCGCATAACCCCAGAAAGGCAACGCCTCAAAAAGGGAGGGGGGCGGACGCCGAAGCCGAAAAGGCCTCAAAAGCTCAAAGGCAGACAATAAGGGCAAAATAGATCTGGGCAGATTCCAAAAAACAGAGGGCTTCAAGGGAGCCAAAATCGTAAACAAAGGCAACAAGGGAGGAGAAAGTGCAGGCGAAGATAATTATCAGCGGATCCATAGCTGACCTGGTCCATATCGCCCAGGTGTGCAATGTAAACCGGATGGAAATCCGTTATTGGATGGAGGCCGTATTTTTCAATCTGGTCGCAGTCAGTTTGAAGCGCAGCGGAATGCCGATTAAGATCCGAAATGTTTTAAATCTTCCCTATCTCGACGCTCTTCCGGAACCATATAGAAAAATATCGAAGGGTGACTTTATAAACCTGCTTATCGACTCAGCTGAAGCGGCTTCCTGCAAAGATTTCAACTGGAAAGTCAAATGCCTCAACTTTGAGGATGAAGGAATAATCGTAGAAATGGGAAGCTTGCACTGGGATAGAAACACCAAATGGAAAACCCTGAAATCATAACGTGTAAAACTTTTAACTGCAAACCCCGCTTGGGCATCTCCCCATGCATCCAATACGTATGGACTTAGACTTAGATAAAGCACATGTAAGCCTTTTAAATCTTTGCCCCCCCCCTAAAATTGACTACGTATATCCGGCTTTAATCTGCTTAAATCCGGAGAACCCTTTCAGGTACACACAAAGGACGGAAAGAAGGCTGCCCTATGAATTGGGATGGAAAAGATTCCCCTTTTGGAGATTTAAATTCCGGAGGATACCAGAGCACATTTCCTGCTTAGGGGATAAAGGAGGGAAAGTAGGCTTTCCAAACCCTGACAAACACTACGTGACCATTGCCAAAATCAAATCTTTGAAAGGTCCGGTGGAACAAATATGACGCAACCTACAGGAAGGACATACTGCCCAGGGGAGAATAATCTTGAGATGAACCCCAACTCCGCCCCAAACTCCAAAGGCCTTACATGGGACTTTGCAGTGAGCAAAATTAAAGAATGCGTAGAGAAGAAGACGGTCTTTCGCACGAGCCGCGGAATAAATATAGGAGTTCGCAACCCTTTCACTTTGGAATGGGTATGGGACGGAAAAGTGGGGATTGCAGCTCATGAAACACAATCTCAGCCCTCAGCCCTTGAAATTCAAAAGCTGCTTTTAGGCACTGATTATAAAGGAGGGGAAGAGCCTTTTGGCCTACCTCAAGGAAGGCGCGAGCAGAGTTACTACTACCCGGTGTGGAAATTCCTGCTTGAAGAACTAAGCCTAGCAAAAGAGGCTCCAAAGAATGAAGTTCCAAAGGAGGAAATACCGCGTTTCCCCAAGCAAGATCAACTCGACAGCCTCAGAAGGGCTAAAGAGACTCTGGAAAAGATTCATACTTCGCTGCCTGCAGAGGCACAGGCGCAACTCGACAATCTTGAAAAAGAAGCTTCTGAATGGAATGCCGAATATAGGGCAAAGGCAAGACTGAAAGCTGCGCGTTTATGCCAGGAGGGAAACGTATACAAGTCCTACAGGGAAGCATGCGAACAGCTTTCCAACTTGGTCGAAAAAATAAAAGATCTGGTAAACTCCTACCAAAATTATGCTGAAGTCATATCGGGGCTTTCTGAAGGAACTGATGAAGACAGAGCCAGGCTTTCTAATTACATACATAACCTTGCCAAAATGAAAGACATGTTGGGAAAGCTTCAACTCTCTCAGTGGGTGGACTAACATAAATACAAACCCGAGAGCTAGATCAAATTATTTTTAACTATAAGTTATTCCATTAGTATAAAAATAAACAGATTTCAAGACTGAACACAATTGTGTATTTCTGCAGTGGTATAGTGAGTTTCCAGTTAATTATCTAGCTTAAGGAAAGCATGGAGCATGACAGTCAAAAAGTTTGACTTCATAATAGGAAATCCTCCTTTTAATGGACCTACCACCGACACCACTCTCTATCCAAAATTCATGGAAACTTGTTACAAACTGGGAGAAGTAGTAGAACTTATCACCCCAGGACGATTTATGTTTGGCGCGGGAAAAACTAAGGGGATTACGGAAAAAATAATGGAAGATCCCCATATAAAACTTGTAAAGTACTTTGCAAACTCAAAGGATGCCTTCCCCAGGGATGTAGAAATCAAAGGAGGAGTGGCCATTACCCTTCGAGATGATAAAAACCTTATAGGTCCAATAGGGAAAAATTCCAATCCAGTAGAAATAAAAAGTTTGATTAAAAAATTCTCAAACATAGAAAATTTACAGAGTAGGAGCTACGGCTGTAGCTCCTACTCTTGGAGCAAAAAATTTAAAGAAGATTTAAATGATCCAACCTACAAGCAAAGCAATCTCCATAGCGACTGCTTTAAAAAACTTGAAGGAAGGCAAATCTTTCTGAAAGACGAAGATA
>JAFPUC010000010.1 GCA_017413255.1 Aeriscardovia sp.
CAATGTGGGGGACCTTCCTCTCAGAACCCCTACCGATCGAAGGCCAGGTGGGCCGTTGCCCCGCCTGCTGCCTAATCGGACGCATCCCCCTCCCATAGCGATAAATCTTTAATCCCTCTCAGATGCCGTCAAAGGATAACATAGGGTATTAATCCGACTTTCGCCGGGCTATGCCCTACTAGGGGGTAGGTTGGATACGCGTTACTCACCCGTGCGCCGGTCGCCATCAGGATTAGCAAGCTAATCCCATGCTGCCCCTCGACTTGCATGTGTTAAGCCTGTAGCTAGCGTTCATCCTGAGCCAGGATCAAACTCTTCATTGTAAAAAAAAATATCTTCGACGTCTTCACGGGCCTCCATGGCCGCAGGCAGTCCGGGCAAGCCCGGCCGCGCCCGCTGCCGCGGGCCGCGCAAACGCGTCATTCGTCTCTGTACTCAAGGACGCTTATCCGAAGTATCAAGCAAAAAAGCCACCCTGTCAAAAAAAAACCAACGGCTGACATATTCCTTATACCCGACAGCAGGACTCCCAAGGCCGGAAAACGACCGGAAAGGACCATGCTGCCGCTTCTTGTACTACTTCTACTGTCTATGTAAGTCTTTCAAAGAACTCTCTTCATGTGCCGCCGAGGGGGCTCCCCTCGTTAGCGGATGCAAAGGTAGGACTTTTTCCGGAAACACCAAAACTTTTCGGGACTTTTTTGAGGAAAAGAACGAAAAAAATTCCACACTTTTGACATAGGTCAATCGAAGGAAAGGCAGGACACCTTTTTTATATATACGCGCGCACGCGTAACAAAAAAAAGGAAGAAGAAAGGCTGGAGGGGGAAAGGGAGGAAAAGCGAAGAAGGGGGAAGCAGAGAAAGGGAGGAAAAGAGAAGAAGAGGAAGAAGAGAAAGGGAGGAAAAGAGGAAAAGAGGAAAGGACGTTTATCCTCAACGAAGACATTATTCAGCAAAAAAGAGAAAGAAATGATTAAAAATTTTTGGAAAGACAAAAGAAATGTTTATCTTTGCACCCAAACAAACGAAACTACTGACATGAACACGACGGCCATACACGTAGACACCGAGTTGTATAAGAAAGCGGAAGCCTATGCATCAAGGCACAATGCCAGCATTGACAAAATGGTGGAGAGATATATTTCCGCGCTAATACTGACACCTGTGTCTCCAAACAAGCTGAAACGCCCGACGGTTTTCTCCGGCGAGCTTCTCAAATTGGTCGGTGTGGCCAAGCATACCACCGTTCCCGATGACACAAATGACGACGAAGCGAAATGGGAATATCTGAAAAAGAAATATGATCTTTAAAGGGGCATAATTAATGAAAATATTCCTCGACACGAACATCCTTCTTGACATATTTCTTGAGAGAGGGGACTTCTTGGAAGACGCGCTTTCAATTCTGCAACTGGGCATTGACAAGAATGTGGAGTTAAGCGCTTCTCCACTTACTTTTGCCACGTGCCACTATATCCTACAAAAGGAACGCAACAAGCGAGAAGCAACAGAGATTCTACGTGCACTGAAGCCATTTGTGACCATGACGACAATGGACGAAGCCCAAGGATGCAAAGCTCTATACAGCAACATGCCAGACTTTGAAGACATGCTACAACTCGAATCAGCATTCGCTGCAAATTGTGATATGATCATTACACGAAACAAGAAGCATTTCCCTAAGGAGCCCGTAACAGTTCTTACCCCATCAGAATTCTGGGAGTTTTACGGCAGCTAAAGATAGTATCATAACATCAACAAATACAATTACAAATCAACAAAAACAACAGAAAAGTACAAACCAGAAAAGAAAAAAACAGGAAAAGACCAAGTGCCGCCGTCTGGCCCCACCACTAAGACTGGGGGGCAGTGGGAAAGAGGTCCGCAGACGGGCACAGAAGACAACTACAGACTAAAACAAATACGCGCTCAACGGACCAGAAGGCGCAAAAACATTATTACTAATAACACAAGCAAAACATGAAAAAGAATTTACTTAAGTCCGTCCTGCTGGCACTTATGGTGCTCGTAGGAGGAAATGCTTGGGCACAGACAACCTGGGATTTCCTCAACACAGACA
>JAFPUC010000004.1 GCA_017413255.1 Aeriscardovia sp.
GGCGCTGTTCCATGAGGACTGGTACTGGCTGCTGTAGTCTTTATCCAGCATGTCTTGAGGGAAGGATTCTGGGTAGACGAGCTGGCCGGTGGAAGTGTTTTTCATGCACATAATCTGGATTGCAAAGATTCTGGCCAAAGGAGAACCCGTGATAAGTGTCGGATGATTGTTGTATTTGCTTATCAGGCCGTTTACTTCGTTTGTAATCTGAGTTTGCGCAGCGGTGGCTATGGTTATGCCTTTCCCTTCAAGGAAGGAAATTACGGCAGAGGGGGTGACGGAGGGGCTCTGCGGACTTGCGGGGTCTGAGGAATTTAAGAGATTATTGGCAGCAAAGGTCAAAACTTCGCTCGTCCACCCGCTTCCAAAAGAAGAAGGAACAGAATTTTGGGCAAGGGAAGGCGTTTTGGATGGGGAGCTGGAAAGGTTGGTGGCAAAGGGGGAGTAGGGCTTGGAAGAAGAACCTGAAGAATACATCCCTTCAGCTGCCACCCCGGTTTTATCTTGGGTTTCACTTGCTGAATCTGACCCATTCTTTGCCTGCAAAGAATGGGAGGATGAAGGCTTAATATTTTTCGATGAAGTTGGTTGCGCGCTATTTTTGCTGGGAGTTGCAGCGGCATCCGCATCGGCGCCTATAAAAAAACTTGCTGTAAAAAATAGCGACAGAATTACTGCTATTATCCTTATAATATATATCTTCTGCTTCATACCTTGCGTTTCCCTTTATTATTCTCATTAATTATTATCATATTTATATGTGAGGCATGGAATTAAAAATTCGGTAATAGCGGTCCTTTGCTGGATATGCGCAGCGTCAATGGCTATTTTCCCAAACAGCATTTGCGCATGGGCGAGCGATGTTCCCGCGCCCGGGACCGGCTTTTCGGATATGGACACCCAAGATCCCCAGAAGCTGATGCTCTCAGGCGCTCAGGGATCCCAGCTCGGTTTGTTCTATTTCCGCCAGAGGGTCTTTTCAAACTGCTTGTTTATGCAGTTAAAATTCTCCCCCACTTCCCTCACCGTTTATTCCCAGGTGCGCAATGCCGGAAGCAAAGCCACTGCGGGCAAAGATGTCATTATCACCATTACAACTGCCTCGGGAACTTCTTCTACCTACGCTTACTCCAGGGCGCGCCTGAGGAGGGATGCGGTAGAGCATACCTCCATTCCTTTGGCGTCCGGAGACAGCGTATCCGTCAGTTACCCCACTTATGACGTCCTTCACAGCTATGTGCAAAACAGCCCCACTTTCAGCTCCAATCCCAACACTTTCAATTCCGGAATCGCCCACATCCTCATAAATTATGAAAACGGAAAAGTAGTCCAGTCCAAAAACGGGGTCAATCAAAATTCATTTGTAGTGAGAGACGGCGGAATTCACGAAACGGGTTATGAGGATGAAAGCCTCATATTTGCAAACGGGGCTTCGATTGACTTTGATCCCTTTGACAATACCTTCAGTATCCAGAAGGGAACGGGGTCTCCCGACACGAGCATAAAGGTGACTTCCTCTACCAACAGGCAGGTTGTTTCCAGCCTTTCTCTAGATCAGGACAGTTTTAACAACCCCTTTAGCGTGGGAAACCGCATAGAAATTTCAACCACATCCGCAAATCCCATAACTTCGGAAAAAAACCTGTTTACGGGAAATGTGACTTCCGCATCCACCTTAACTTCCCAGGGATGGAATCTTGACGGAGATACCACCGTCATGAACCGATATAATTCCGTCCAACTCTACTGGCAGCCCAACGCTTCCAGTCTTCCCACCTATCGCTACATGCTCTACAAATACCTTGGAAGCGCTAATTTTGAAACTCTTAAAACTACGCATCCAGCCTTCTTTGACTGGCTTATAACCAATCCGGATGTCCTAAACCTGTTTCTCACTTCAGGTTACGCATCCAATAGCCTAATCGGGGGAATGGGGGCGTATAAGTGGAGCGATACTTTGGAACCCGATTCGGAACTGTCGGCTTTAGACATCTGGTCGAGGATATGGAACAAGTATCCAAATTCCAGGGACGGAGAGAACTTAAAGATTGCTGTGGCGGTAGCCTTGGATTTCTCGCACAACGTCATGGCCTGGCAGGCCGGAAAACCCGTAAATCCCCTGGGGCGCTATGAGCTCTACGCATCGGCTTTCGCCAACCATATCCTTGTCGGAACTTTCGGCGACTACAGCGCCCAAATGCTAAGGGACGTTGTAGACGACAGGATAAGCAATGCGGGAATAGAGTGGCTAAGATCCTACATAATCGATCACAATTCCATTTACACCTTCCCATCCAAGCTGGTTTCTGGCTACTACCTTATCGACTACCTTGAGTACAGCCCTTACGGATACGTGCAGAAAAGCGGATTCTACGGACCCAGATCCACTATCTGGAACGTAATGCGTTACGGGGGCGTGTGCGGGGCGATGTCAAAGTCAAGCGTAATTTTGCTGAACGCCTTCGGGATGCCGGGCTACGCTGAAGGGGAGCCCAGGCACTGCGCCTTTATCTTCTTCTACACAAATGACAAGTGGGAGCTCGGCTACGCCTATACGGGTTGGGATCATACCGGAGGACGAGACTCAAGCGAACCGTGGACCTTTAACGGCACGCAGCTGGATTTCAACCAGTACTCCAAGGACAAGTCATACTTCTTAGCCTTTGAAGCGGAGCAGGATATGGACCAGGGAAACTACCAGGACGCCCTTTCCAAGGTACAGTCTGCCGTGGCTCTAGCCCCTAATAACGTGGATGCATGGCGCGTTTACATACAGGTGGCAAACTACCTGAATTTGGACAGCGGCCTTGCAAGCAAAATACAAAGCACTTTTGATTCTCTTGCCTCCACAAATCAGCCCTACACGGCTTGGGGCCCCAGTTTAAACTATGACGTCATCATTTCTTCCCTAACTTCTCAAATAAAGTCCTGACGCAGGAAGGCAAAGGAGAGGGTTTTCTACCCCTTTCTGGGAAAGAAAAAGCGATTTTGCATTCTTAAAATCTGAGGCTGCCGCCTTCAGATGCATACCTGGCTTAGCCATGTAGGGCAAATAAAAGTTCTCATCTGCAGCACCTGATAGAAAAACCATTGAGCTTCACTATTAAACCCAAAAGAAAAGCGCTTCTCTCGATAGGGGGTTCTGAGGGAGCTGTGGCCATTTATTCACGTTTTAACCGATTGCGGTTTTAATTATTTGATGAAAAGAAAAGGCCCCTTGAGTTTTCCAAGGGGCTATTTTCAATGTCAACCAAAACAAAGAAAGGAATGTCTTTATCCTAACATTTTTAATACCAAAAACAATAAGCAAAATAATTCCGGGCGTGATCGCTGCTATAAATGCCCTTTTTTAACTTTATAAATTTTGTCCTATAGGAAGACGTTGGCAGCTTTATTTATTTCTCATTTGTCATTTCTTCATAAGCTTTCAGCAGCGCCTTCTGCCTATCTTCTTCGCTTCTTAGGGGCTTATCGGAGAACACTGAATCCATTGCCCTGTCCAGGGCTTCATGGGCTTTTCTGAGGTCAGAGGGCATGTTGTCCGGGTCATAGAGGTCGGCAAGTGAAGACTTGGGGTAGCCTGCCCTGGCTTCGAGGACTTTCGCCCCTGCCTCGATTATTCGGTCTTTTTGGTCCTTGGTTATGGAGGGGAGGGGAAAAGTATTCCAGACGAGGGTGTTAGAAAACCTTCTACTCATTCCAAGCCTGCCTCCCACGAGATCCTGCCAAGCCATAAACATAGAGGATTCAATGACGGAGAAAGCAAAACCGTCAGGGTCTTCCACGGTATAGAGCGCATCGCTGGCTACAACGTCTTTAGGCTCGTAGCCCGCAGTGAAGCAATCCCTGTTTTCGGAGAAATGCCTGGGGATTGCAAGGTAGTCGCAGTCGGGCTGATGTTCGCTTACAGGGAGCCATATAGGTTTTTCTTTCCATTCCCCGTTTTTCCTGGCTTCCTTTACGCCTTCCATGGCTTTGCGCAAGACGGGGCTTTTCTTTCTCTCTTCAGGAGTGGAATCTACCAACCACAGGCACCAGCGCATTCCCCCGTTTATAAGATCGTGCGCGTCCAAATACTTCCTCACATACTTTGCAGCTATCGAATCCTCGTCGGCTGCATCCTTTTCAGCTTGGTTTTTAAGTATTAGGTTTCCCTTGTCGGCGAACATATTGCCCAAAACACACAACGGCAACTCCGATATGGGCTTGCTTTTTTTGCTCACAAATACTGTGGAGAGTGCCTGAAGATTATTTGGTGAAATGTTTTCCACTTCGATCGCTTCAAATCCCGTTCCGTTTTCCCAGTCAAATTCCTCGTCTTCAATCAGGTCGAAAATTCTGGGAGTGTCGCTCTCTTCTTGAGTGAAGCCAATTATGACTACCGTCACTACCGCATCTTTCCTGTGGTCCCATGCAAAAGAGGGCCATGCAAACGAAATTTTCCAGCCCAGATCGAATATGGGTTTAAATAATTTTTCTACCTGTACGCCCTGAATAACTGAGTTGGTCGATACGAATGCAAAACGGGCACCGGAACCGTTGAGAAACTTTGCCGCCTTGTAGTACCATGCTGCGCAGTAATCGAACAGCCCGTAGTAGCTGTCTCCAAATATTTTTTGCAGTTCTTGCTTCTGTTCTCGGGTTTGAAAGTCGTAACCTGCAAAGGGGGGATTTCTGAAGATGAAAAGGTCTTTGGAAGGGGTTACAAGGTCTCCCCAATCCATGGTCAAGGCGTTCCCGCACACTATCCCCTTTAGCTCATCTTTAAGCGGGAGGAAAGAAAGGGTAACGCTTTGAAGATCCGAAAATCTTGCATAGCTCCTCTCCAAAGCCTCTTCCCTGGCAATTTGAAGGGCAGTCCTGGCAACGGTTACGGCATAGGGGTTTAATTCAATTCCATGGAATTGGGAGAGGGAGACTTTTATCTCGTTGTTTAGGTTGTGGGAGGTGGAACTTTCAAGCCCGATAACCTCATCTTCCATGGCCCTAAGTTCCATATAGGTTTCGGTCAAAAAGTTTCCGCTTCCGCAGGCGGGGTCAAAGAACTGGAGCTGGCTTAGTTTTTTGTGGAATGCCTCAAGATCGCTTCGCTGCTTTTTAAAGTCCCCAGTTTTCTTAATTTCCTCCAGCTCATGCCTCAGATCGTCCATGAAAAGGGGATTTATAACCTTTTGGATGTTTTCCTTAGAAGTATAGTAAATGCCGTTCTCCCTGCGGTATTCGCCTGCAAACACCCGATCCATAATCGGGCCAAAAACCGAGATGTTAATTCGATCCCAGTATTTAAAATCGCTTACAAGATTTAAAAGCTCCCCCCTAGTTCCCTTGGGAAATTGGAAAGAGTCTATAACCTCTTCAAAAAGCCCCCCGTCAACGTAGGGAAAATCCCTCACTTCCTCCATCACCTTAAACCTTGTATCCGCATCCGTTTCCGGGATGTCCAGGCACCTGAAAAGATCCAGAAAGTCTCGGGTGAAATGCTTTTCATCCGTGCTCTTTTCAAGAAAGGTCCTGAACTGATGGTTTTTAAAAATCTTTCCCCGGTCGTCTGAAGTGTTGTCTGCAAAGAGAAGAAACACCATGCGCATTACGATGAGGGGGATTTGCCTTTTGTATTCCTCCTTTGCTTTCCGGCTTACGGGAAGCGACTCAATTTCTTCTGAAAGCATGGAGTAAAGGCTGCTTATCTTATCTGCGGCTTTTTCGGTGTTTGAAGCGTCGAGGATTGAATATTCCTCTTTAGGAGCCTGGCCGTGGAAAAGCTCTATAAAAAGTTCGATCTTATCCGGTATCTCTTCTAAACCGCATTCTTCGTATTCTTCGCCCCAAAGCCCCTTTGGGTCCCTTAAGTCATAGAACCTGAAACGCTCAAAATTGGAAGTGACTATGGCGGATGCCTTGTCTCCCGCCGGGAGGTCGTTGTTGTAGCCTATTGCCTGTTCAAAAGGGGTAACTTCCTTCTCCCTCCTGCGTTCGGGCTTATCCAGGTCTATTCCTTTAGACTTTTGCTCGACTATAAAGCCGCACTGTTTTGAGTAAACGTCTATTCGGCCGCCGGAGGCTGTAGGGTATTCAAATTTCAATCCGCCATGGGATCCTAAGACAAGGTCTGACAGGTCGTTCCACAGGGTTTGATTTAGATTTATCTCCTGGTTGGCCTTCTTGTCCGCAATCCTGGACTTCCAGTCCCTTACAAACTCTTCCGCTTTTTCTTTCAGGGGCGTTTCAGTAGAAAACAATCCATCCATATGCCTTTACCCCGCATTCTTCCCCAAAATCACTTTTATGAAAGGATTAAACAGCATAAATATTAGAAAACTTTAACGGGCAAGCAAACGTCGCAATTTAATAAGAAATTATGAGCAGAAGCTGCTTCTTTTTTGCGCACTAAGAATTAAAAAACGCTTCTTATCTCCATATGGGATTTGGAGCGAAAAATTTATATTCGCTATCCAAGCCCCCCTTGAAGCCTTTTTATAAAGTCTTTACTTTGCTTAGTGCGTCAAAATTCCCCATCTTTGTCTAAATCAGGTTTGCGCGGGCCAAAGGCTAAAATATGGAACCTTATGCGCCACGGCGGGGAGGGCGGGGCCAACTCCAAATTCAGCGCATTTCTTTAAATGCTCCGGGCAAAGCCGGCCGGGCCGTGGGCCGGACGGGACGCTGCGCCTACATCTGCTTCTACCGGGGCAAGCGGCATAGGATGCGACGAATCGGGATGGGGCACGCAAAAGTACGGCGGCCAAACCATGAGGGCGGCTTATTTCACTTCCGATATTCCCCTGATGTTTGCAGGAACCCAGTTGAACGCAAACCGGTTTTCCAAAGACAAGTCATACCTTCTCACCTTTGAGGCGGAAGTGATATGGCTCAGGGGAATTACTCTGCGGCCCTTTCGGATTTAAAGCAGGCAGTCAGCATAACTTCAAGCAACATAGCTTCCCGGCAGCAATACGTCCCGGCTGCAAACCACCTAAATGAAACCGGCGGGCCCGAAAGCCAAACAGAAAGCGCTTTCAATACCTTAAACGAGGCGGCCCCCTACGTGCTGTCAGGTTCCGTCGCCCCTTATAGCGGCCCAATAAGTTACGACAACATAATTTCCGGCCCGACTTCTCAGATAAAGTCTTAATTTAGCATTCCGGAATGGCTACGCTTACCGCCAGGCCTCCTTTGGAAGTTTCCCGGTACTCGGAGAGCATATCGTCTCCGGTCCTTTTCATGGTGGCCAGAGCCGTATCCAAAGAGACTATGTGGTTTTCGGGCCCTATCATGGCGAGCCTTGCAGCGTTTATGGCGGTGTTGGAAGCTATGGCGTTTCTTTCGATGCAGGGGATTTGAACCAATCCCGCCACAGGATCGCATGTAAGGCCCAGGTTATGCTCTATTCCTATCTCTGCAGCTTTTTCAACCTGCTTTGCGCTTCCCCCGAAAACGGCGCAGAGCCCGGCTGCAGCCATTGAGCAGGCGCTTCCCACCTCTGCCTGGCATCCTCCTTCAGCTCCCGAAATTGAGGCCAGCTTCTTGCAGAGGTAGCCTATGGCAAAGGAGGTGAGGAAGAAAGTTTTCACCTTTTCCCAGTCGCCGTCCAAAAAGGCGTACATGTAATGAAGGACGGCGGGTATTATGCCCGCAGATCCGTTTGTGGGGGCGGTTATTATCCTTCCTCCGTCAGCGTTCTCTTCGTTTACCGCCATGGCAAAAACTTCCACCCACTCACTGGCGGCCGTATTTCCTCCGACGGTAGATGCGAGAGTCTTTAAATCCTCCGGGTTCAAGGTAAAGGGATCTTTTAGCCCCTTTAAAAGCTGGCGGGAGGCCCCCGGAGCCCTTCTTGGAACGTGGAGGACACCGGGCAGCTCTTTGGCTGTGGAGTGTACGCCGTCGGCCACGCAGGCCAGCATCGTATCCCACACGGCTTTCATCTTGGCCTCTATTTCTTCTTTGGGCCTCACGCTTAGTTCGTTTTCAAGCACAATTTGAGCTATGGATTTGCCCTCTTTTTTTACTATTCCCTGCAGCTCTTCCATTGTGGAAAATTCGTGGGGGCAGGAGAATGCGACATTTCCGGTGGGAAGATCTCCAATTCCCCCCGTTTCCTCGGGCTCGGTCCTGCGGAAGCCGTCGCCGCGCGGGTAAGATCCCTCCAAAAGCTGGCGCGCCGTTATTATGCTTACTCCATCCGCCTCGGGATGGATGATTCCGCTTTTTTCAAGCTGCTCTTGGGTGGCTATAAACCCTCCGCCCACCGAATAAATGATAAGGTGGGAAATCTCCTTCCCATCTTTATCGAAGGCCTGATAGAAAAGGGCGTTGGGATGGAGGTCAAGGCGCTGATCGAAGTCAAATTCGATATCTTTTTCTTCAAAGCTTATGGGCTTTATGCCTCCAAGGAGCAAAACTCCCTTTTCCACCCCTTTTTTCAGCCCGTCTCTGACTTCCTGCACGTCACAGGTCTCAGCTCTGCAGCCTTCAAGGCCTGCAAAAAGAGCCCTATCGGTGCCGTGCCCCTTGCCTGTAAGGGCGAGAGAGCCGAAGAGGGTGATATGGACTCTTTCGGTTTTTTCAAAATTTCCGGTTTTTTCCAAAAGATCCAAAAAGGTCAGGGAAGCATTCATGGGCCCTAAAGTGTGAGAAGAGGAAGGGCCTATCCCAATCTTGTAGATATCAAAAATGCTCAGCATATTTCCATTCTATGGAGTTTTCAATGTCTGGGCATAAAAAAGTGCACTAGGCAGGATTCGAACCTGTAACCTTCTGATCCGTAGTCAGATGCTCTAATCCGTTGGGCTACTAGTGCATTGAGCTTTTGCTCGCCTTATAGTTTACATCACACTGTTTTGTTTTGCAACTAGAAGCTGGCAAGATTTAACGGCATAGACGAATCTATGGAAGCTTGCATGGGACTGAAAGGAACGCCTTCTTCCAAAAGGTCCAAGCCCAGAAGGGAGACCATGGCCCCGTTGTCTGTGCAGAGGGAGAGGGATGGGATGCGCAGCTCAATTCCGCTCTCTTCAGCTTTTGCCTTTAATTTTGAGCGCAGCTGGGAATTTGCGCTAAAGCCCCCTCCTACAACCAGCACCTTGGAACCAAAATGCCTGCAGGCTTCAATGGCCTTACGGCTTAAAACTTCCGCCACGCTTTCCGCTAAAGACGCGCAGATGTCTTCTATGGGAATAGGCCTGTTTTCCTCCCTCATATTTTCTATCGTTCTTGCCACGCTCGTCTTTACGCCCGAAAAGCTGAAATCGAAAAGCCTGTCTTTTCTTCCCCTCAGTCCCTGCGGCACTTTTATCGCGAAAGGGTCCCCTTTCCTTGCAAGGCTGTCTATGGCGGCGCCTGCCGGATAGGAAAGGCCCATAAGCCTTCCTATTTTGTCAAAGCACTCTCCGGCCGCGTCATCCAAGGTAGATCCTGCCACAAAAATACAAGACGGGAAATTTTCAAGTTTGAAAAGGGTGGTATGGCCCCCCGATACCACCAGACCGACTGAATTGTCAGGAATTTTTCCAAATTCCCCTTCGGAGGCTGCCAAATGCGCTATGACGTGGTTTATGGCGTAAAAAGGCTTTCCGGCCCCCAAGGCCAGGCCCTTTGCCCCCGAGGTTCCCACGGCCAGGCATCCTGCAAGGCCGGGTCCTGCAGACACTGCCAGGGCGTCAATGTCTGAGAGGGAAAGGCGAGAAGAAGAGAGGGCTTTTTTCACTACGGGAGCGAAAGCTTCAAGGTGCGCCCGGGATGCGATTTCCGGTATAACTCCGCCGAACCTGGCATGAAAGTCCATGGAAGAAGCCACGGCATTGGAAAGGATTTCCCTCTCCCCGCCTTGCCCCTTACACACCGCTGCAGCCGTCTCGTCGCAGCTAGACTCTATTCCCAAAACTTTTATAGCCATCAGCCTTCCAAGTCCTTTTCCATTACGAAGGCGTCGGAAGAAGGGTAGTATCCTTCTATTCTTCCCCGCGTTTTAAAGCCGAATTTCTTATACAGGCCAAAGGCCTTTTCGTTATCGCACGAAACTTCCAGGATGCACTTCTTCTTTCCCATGTCTTTGGCGGAAGAAAGGAGAGAGGAGAGGAGAGAAGACCCCAGGCCCCGGCCTTGAAAAGAAGGTTCTACATCTATGGAAAGAATATGGGCAAAAGCTCCGGAAGCGTCCATTGCGGCCCATCCTTCCGGGCGCCCCGCCTCTCCCACGATGAATCTGCGTCCGGGCAAAAAGGCTTCCTTCATGTCTTCTTTTTCCCATGCGGCATCCAAAAAGAGCCTGCGGTCCAAATCATGGGCCCAATCTAAATCGCTTCTTTTCATCTCCCTAATCAAGACAGGCTCCACAAAAGGTTTTCTGCAGAAATCTGTGATGGCGCATCCTTTTTGCCTTCAAAAAGCGGGATAGCGTCTGCATCCCTGAGATATATGGGCAGGGCGGGAAGCGGCCTTTGCCCTACCGATTCGTGCATGCTTTCCAGCCACTCTTTGGATCCTGCGGTCCTTTTTAAGCTTTTAAATTCAGCCCCCGCTTCCCTTAGCGCCTCTTCAATCTTGTCAAAGTAAGGACCCGGGAGGCCTACGAGAGAAAAGGGCCGTTTCAAATCCATGCAAGCCTGGGCTACTTTTGCGGGAGAAGAAATATCCATTGAAGAAAGCTCTGATCCCTTTTCGTCAAAGATTTGAAAGTAAGCCTGCCTGCGCCTGGCGTCATTTACGGCTGCCACAATCCCTTTTGCTCCTTCTTTTCCGGCCCAAATACTTTCGGCAAAAAGAAGGCTTCCTGCAGAAAGAGGAACGGCCCTGGCAAGGCTAAAGCCTGCAGCAAAAGCCATCCCCGCCCTGAGGCCGGTAAAGGGGCCGGGGCCTGCCATAACTTCGACCCTTTCTACCTCTTCCCCGCTCTCTTCGAGGGCTCTTTGTGCAAGGGGTGCGAGCTTTTCAACATGATCAGTGCTGGATTCCACCCAAAAAGGATCGCGACTTAAAACTCCCACTGTTAAAAAGTAAGTGGTATCAATCAATAAAACTGCCAAAAACAGCCTCCGCGCTCTTCTTAAAGCCTTCAAAGCCCTCAAAGCCCTCAGATGTAAAGGAAATCAACCTTAAGTTTTCCCTCTCCATGTTTCTTTTAAAGTCCACATAGAGGATGTGATCTGAAAGGGGCTCTGCTATTTTGTCCCCCCACTCAGCTACTACCAAAGCGTTGTTGCCCTCGAAGTCGTCTTCAATGCCTAAGGCTTCAAACTCTTCAAATATGTCTCCGCCGCGGGCCTTCAGCCTCCATGCGTCTACATGTATGAGAAGCCCGCCTTTTCCGTCTTTAAACTTTATTTTTACTTCCCTGGCCAAGGTAAAAGTGGGAGAAATAATAGGCCTTTCAGCTTCCAGGCCCTCTCCAAGGCCTTGGGTGAAAGTGGTCTTCCCTGCGCCCAGGGGCCCGCACAAAATTAAAAGGTCGCCAGGGCAAACGTAAGATGAAAGAACTTCTCCCAGCTTTTTCGTTTCTCCCGTATTTTTTGTTACAACCTTTATCTCTTCCATCGGGCTCCTTTGCAAACTGTCATGAGGGCCTCATAAATAAGATCAATGCCCTCCTGGGTAGAAGAAGAAGTGAGGGCCAGATTGGCTTTGGAGAGGAGGGAAAACGACAAAGCCCACACATTTGCGGGAAGCGCGCCCTCCCTCTTCATGCATTGCTCCCTTAGCTTGTAGTCCAAAGCTCCTATGACAGCTATTGGGGGTTCTCCGTCAGACAGGATTTTTCTAAGATCTGACAAAGCCGATCTGTCTCCAACAAGGGCTTTCTTTGCCGCATCGAAAGCGGTAAGGCGCGGAGAAAGGCCGGTAGCTGCAAAAACGTCTCCCTTTGTAACCGTGCCATGGCTCTCAGAGAGAAGTTGAAGGCAAAAGCCTACCAGAACGGATCCGTCCTCCACGCTCTGGGCCAAGAGGGAAGAGGCTGCAGGTTCTATCTTTCCTCCTTCTATCTGGAAGAGTTTTTGAACCATGCTTTCCCTGGAAAGATAGTCCGGCTGAGGATAAAAAGCTGTCTTACATCCCGCCTTTTGCAGCTCTTTACAGGTTTTGCTCCTTATGAACTTGGAATCTGCCGTGACTAAAAGGATGATGTCGGAATCTGACTTTAAAAAGCTCTCCAGGATTTTTAAGTAGTCAAATTTCACTTCCTGCAGGTTCTTCAAAATCACGAGTTTTGAAGAGGAAAAAAGCCCCTCCCCCAGAGCTTCTCTGAATTCTAGTGGGGAAGCGACGTCGGAAAGCTCTACAACTTCCCTTCCTCCCCCTTCCAGCTCTCCTTTGAGCTTCCTCATAAAGTGAGAACTTAAGGCCTCTTGGCCGGCAAAGAGAACCATTTTCCCCTGAGGGATTTGAGGGAAAGCGTAATCAGATCTGCTCATGCTCCCAGTATTTTTCCTGCTCCGGCTGCTGGTAGTGGATGGCGTGGTTCGCTTCTTTTACGAAATCCTCATTTACGGCAAAGGAAGCATCGTCGATTTGCTTGACGGGGATCACCCAGCCGCCTCTTGTCTCATAGACTTCGTCAGCTTCTTTGAGCCTTTCCATGGTCAGCTTTTCGTACCGCGTTTCCATCCCCAGCCTTTTTGCATAGGCAAAAAGCTCCCTTTGGCTGGTGCTCCATACAATCCCTATGGAAGGATCGGGGGTTACCCAAAGGGATCCAAATCTGGCCACGATGGCCGCGTGGGTGCACTCCAAGGCAAATCCGTCAGTAGTTTCAAACACTACGTCGTCTACCCCCCTTCTTGCAGCTTCCCTTTCTGCAGACATATTCACAAGGTAGCTCATGCTCTTTATTCCAAGAAGCAGATGGGGGTAAAGCCTGGCCGCGTCGCTGGGCCTGCCGGAAGAAATGGAAGAAAGGGCAAGGGGCTTTGTGGAGTGCTCCGTTCCTTCCCCGTCCATATAAATCCAGGTGCTGGGGATGCCGACCTTTTTTTCTTTGCCAATTCCGGTTTTAGGGTCGAACCCCCGGGAGATGAAGATCCTAAGCATGGGATCTTTGCTCTCGCCCTTATACCTGGAGATTACATCCTCGCAGGCTTGCCTAAAAGCCTCAATCTTGGCTATGGGAAATTCCAGAGTTTTAGTGTGAGAGACCAGCCTTTCTAGGTGCAGCTGCAGGGAGACCGGAATCTTTCCGTCTATCACGCTTACAGCTTCAAAAAAGCCGTCTCCGCGCGAAAATCCGAGATCAAAACAGCTAACCTGAAAGAGATTGGGATCTGCATAGATAAGGTGGCTTTCGGAAGTGGGGCCGCCTTTTGGAGAATCGACGTCAAAAAGCTCTCCTGCCACGCCACGGGCAAGCACTATGGAAGCCATTATTTCTCCTTTCTTCCACTCCTGCTCACAAGTGAAACAATCTTGGGCGCCCTGCAAATAATCTTCAAGGGATCTTCTTCCCCCAGCCACTGCATTACGGTTTCCTGGGAGAGGGCAAGCCTCTCAAGATCTTTTTCATCAATATCTGCGGGCACGGAGAGGCGGCACCTCACTTTTCCATCTACCTGCACTACGCATACCACTTCTTCTTCCTTCCACTCTTCGGCTTTAGGCCAGGGAGCGAAGGAGAGGGTCTGGGAGTGCCCCAGCTTTTCCCACAGCTCTTCGCATATATGGGGGGCTATGGGAAAGAGCATTTTTACCATTCCCTCAGCCGCTGCCCTGGGGCAGAGGGATAGGGAGGTTAGATGGTTGTTTAGGACTATGAGCTTGGCGATGGCGGTGTTTGGCCTCATCTCTTCCATGTCTGCGCTGACGCCCTCTATTGTTTTATTTAACAGCCTTCCCGTCTTTGAGTCCATTTCCTCCGAGACGCGGGCTTCTCCGGTCTCTTCATCTACCACATTCCTCCACAGCCTTTGAAGAAATCTTTGCGATCCTGCCACATCCTTTAGGTTCCATGGCCTTGACTCTGAAAGCGGCCCCATGCTCATCTCGTAGACCCTGAAGGTGTCGGCCCCGTAATTTTCATACATTTCATCGGGCGTGACCATATTCTTTAGGGATTTTCCCATTTTGCCAAATTCCCTATTTACCTTCTCGCCTTCAAAGTAAAAGACTTCTTTTCCGTCTTCAAATCCGGACTCTACCTGTGATGCCGGCACATATTGGCCTCGGCTGTCGGTATAGGCATAAGCCTGAACGTAGCCCTGGTTGAAAAGCTTATAGAAGGGCTCTCTTGAGGACAGGTATCCAAGATCGTAAAGCACCTTATGCCAGAACCTGGCGTAAAGGAGGTGTAAAACGGCGTGTTCCACGCCTCCCACATAGAGGTCCACCCCTCCCAGATCGTTGGACTGGTCATTATGGAAGGGGGAGAGGAAGTAGCGATCTTCGGCCGGGTTCACAAAGTGCTTTTCATCCTTCGGGGAAAGGTAGCGCAGGTAGTACCAGCAGCTTCCTGCCCAGTTGGGCATGGTGTTGGTCTCCCTCCTGTACTTTTTAAGGCCGTCTCCCAAATCCAGCTCCACCTGCACCCACTCTTCATTTCTGGCAAGGGGGGCCGTTGGAAGGGAAGAAGAATCGTCGGGATCAAAGCTCTTGGGCCTGTAGTCGGGAAGGGAAGGAAGGGTTACGGGAAGGGCGCAATCGGGGAGCAAATGCTCTACCCCGTCTTCTGAGTAAACTATGGGGAAAGGCTCTCCCCAGTAGCGCTGGCGGGAGAAAAGCCAGTCGCGCAGCCTGTACCTTTGCTCCCTTTTCCCGATTCCTTTTTCTTCCGCAGCTTTCAGCGCTTCTTCTTCCGTGTCAAAAGCCGAAGGGGAAAGATTTTGATCTATGGAGTGGATTCTGGCAAATTTTGCGTCCTCTTCCCCTTCAATTCCAAGATGGGGTTCTGAGACGTAATCAGATATGAATACCGGGACGGCTTTTTCTCCCGCTCTTACAAATAGCCCGGAAAAGACGCCATCCATGCTGTGGGCCAGCGGATAGGAATGGGAAGATTTGAAAGATGAAAAAAGCGCTTCCGGAGAAGATGCGCCTTCTTTCCACTCTTCTTTTGCCTCTTTCGGCCATTTTTCCGGAAGATTTAAAGAGAAGGAGGAAGGGAGAACGAGGAAGGAGGGATGGGAAAGAAGGGATGGATAGGGGAGGAAAACATCCACTTTTTCTCCTGCAACTTCAAACACGGCTTTGAGGCCTTCGCACTTGCCTATCCAGTTTTTCTGCATTGCCTTTACGGTCTCCGGCCAATCCAGGCCGTCTAAGTCTTCAAGGAGCCTGTCGGCATAGGCCGTAATCCTCATTGACCACTGCCTGAGTCTCTTTCTGTAAACCGGCCAGTTCCCCCTTTCGCTCTTGCCCTCCTTGGTCACTTCCTCATTGGCCAAAACCGTTCCCAATCCGGGGCACCAGTTCACAAAAGAATCTGAAATATAGGCGAGGCGGAAGGAATTTAGAGCTTCGCTTTTTTCCTTTGCGCTCATCTGCTTCCAGGGCTTTTGAGTTTTCCTTTTTCCGCTCTCGAACTCTTTTACAAGATCTTCTATCGGCCGCGCGCACCCCTTCTTGCCGTCGGGGCGCAGAAAGTCGGGGTCGTAATAGGAAGAGTAAAGCCTGGCAAAAATCCACTGCGTCCACTTCATGTAATCGGGATCGGTGGTGGCAAAGCTTCTGCGCGGATCGAAACTAAGGCCGAGGCGGGAAAGCTGGCGGCGCATATTGGATATGTTTTCTTCCGTGGTTTTACGGGGGTGCTGCCCTGTGGCTATTGCAAACTGCTCGGCCGGAAGTCCGAAAGCGTCGAAGCCTAAGGCGTGAAGCACGTTGTAGCCCTGCATGCGCTTAAAGCGGGAAACGAGATCAGTTGCTATGTAGCCCAAAGGATGGCCTACATGCAGCCCCTTTCCCGACGGGAAGGGGAACATGTCCAAAACAGTATAGGGCTTTCTTTTTCCCGCAAGGCGCCCCTCTCCGTCTCTGAGGGCCCCCTCAGCGTTGGCCGCAAAAAAGCACCCCTCATCCTTCCAAATCTTTTGCCATTTAAGCTCTATTTTTTCGGCTAGGGCCGGGGTATATCTCCAAGAAGGCGCATCAATCATTTTTTCCTGTCCCTTCGCTCGCTGTTTCCTGGCTGTCTTGGGCCGAGACGGCAGAAGGCATATTGAAAGAAGTTATCTTGTAGCCGGTTTGCCCTACCGTGGCCTTCAGGTCCTTCTCCCACGTTCCCGATGTCATCATCAGCTTTATATCCTGGTTTATCTGGTACACAAAGTCCGGGGAATCTTTTCTAACTGCAATCCCCATGTATTCGGTGGCAAAGCCGTTTCCCACAACCTTTAAGTATCCTCCCCCTTTGAACTTGTTTAAGGCGCTAAGAAGCACCCCGCCCGCGCTCACGGCTTGCACGCTGCCGTCAAAAAGCTCGGTTACGCATTGGGGGGCCGAAGGCAGGGAGTGGACTGACACGCTGGCCCCTAAAGCGCTTTCAATTACCCTCTGGGATACAGATCCCGCCGTCACGCACACGCTTTTGCCCTTCAAATCCTGGAGGGAATTTATTGAGTTGTCTTTGGCGCTCACAAGCAGCTTTTGGCTTTGCACAAGGTAGGGTCCCGCAAAGTCCACGTTTTGCTTGGATGCGGCGCTAATGGGATAGTCGCCTATAATCATGCCCACTACCCCGTTGTTTAAATCTGACACGCTTTGCCCCGCGGGAACCTGTTTCCAGATTATCTGCTTGTAGGAATAGCCAAGTTTATCGGCCACATATTCGGCCACGTCTATGTCGAATCCCGAATACTTATTTCCCTCCCTGAGGCTGAGGTAGGGAAGATCTGTGGGAATGCCAATCGTAATAGTGGGTCCCGTTGACTGGGCCACGCCCCCCATGCCGTTTCCGCACGCTGCAAGAAGGAATATAGAACCGATTGACATGAGCGCGACTGCGATCTTTGCCACTTTAGCGAGTTTCATTTATCCTCCACAGCCGAGCGATTTTCATAATTTGATTTTACCTTTTGAAATTTTGAGGCCGCAGGGCATAAAAAAGTGGAGCTAGCCGGATTCGAACCGGCGACCCTCTCCATGCCATGGAGATGCGCTACCAGCTGCGCTATAGCCCCAACTGAGAAACCAGAGTTTCCTCTAAAGAGTATACAGGTAAATTGAAATAATTCAACCTCTGTACTTATCTCTATTTGAGGGACTCAAGTTCCTTAAGCATCTGTTCGGATATCGCCTCTTTGCGCAGGATTATGTAATCTTTTTCTTCGCAGTGCTGCTTGAATGCTTCTTTAAATTCATCCATATTTTCAGTCACGCGCGCATAGGCCTCATACTCGCAGGTTTCTCCCGACAGTCCAAAGGTAACAGAGTAGCGGTAGCCAAAGAGGCGTTTTTCGGCATCCCACTTTAAATCAGGAACTCCTGTGATTTTTCCGTTTGCGCTAACTTTCCATCCGCCCAGCGCGATATTGAAGGGGGCAATATGGGCTCCTATGACGCTCCCCTCTATTTGCAAGGGCTTGTCGGTTCCCCACAGCTTTACTGTGACTTTCCCGTCGTTTTCTTCAATAGTTTCTCCCTTGTCCGCCATTACCGAAACAGAGTACATAAGTCCGTCTGATCCCATAATCGCTACGCGGGCCGCGTTTGCGTTCTTGAAGCATTCGTTGCACAAAACCCTGGTAGATCCGGGTTCTTCGCATGCCAGATCCGGCCTGAGCCTCCACTCTCCGTCTGCAAAAGCAAGGATGTGGACTTTTCCGCAGACGTTTAGAAGATTATTTTCCTTGATGAACCAGTCATTTTCTCCAAGGTGGCAGTGGGCCTTAATCGCAGCAATGGTAGATCCCTTGTATGCATAAGGGTATGCCTTGGGGTATTTTGCCCGATTTCCCTGATAAGGAAGGCCTTCGGTGGATTTGATGCGATCATCCCACACCCCTACAACCTTATATCCGCAGTAATCGCATGTAGTATGGGCAATTTGGACGCAAGGGTCTGCTATTTCTAATTCAGCGCCGTCTGTTAAATCACAAAACAGCTTTTGTAACCAAAAATTCAAATAAATCTGAGCCTCCGATAAACTAAATTGGAGTTGAAGTAATAATTATATATCAATCTTTCTTAAAATTCTGATCAGCCGTATTGGAGCCGGATGAGGATGGGTCGGAAGAGGTGGCAGAAGGGCTCTTTTTATCCTTTTCCTTCCCGCTTTCGCCGCCCTGTTGAGATGAAGAATTTGGAGAAGAGGAGGTGGCGGAAGGCTGCTTTTCTTCCGTCTTTTCGCCGCTTTGAGAGGGGGTGGAGGAGGAGTTGGAAGCGCTTCCGGAATCTGACTGGGATTTAGTTTCGGAAGAAGAGGAGGTGGCGGAAGGCGACTGAGAAGCCGGGGGCGATGAAGGTGCGGATGGAGAAACCGACAAAGACCCGGAAGAAGGGGCGGAAGAAGCGGGAGATGAAGCGGAACTCCCTTTTTCTTCAGCCTGATTTGTGAGCTTTTGAGCGTCCTCTTTAATGCTCTTTGACCTGTTTAAGGCATCTCTTATGAAGACATCCGTGCCCTTCCCCCCTGTGACGAAAAGTATGATTCCGCACACTACGACCAAAGTAAGCAGGGAGGAAATGATGGATACAGCTATGACTTTCTTTTTTGTCTTCCGCCTTTCCTTTCTAAAACTCTTTACCGGAGGGCGAGGAGAGGCGGGAACTACCGTAGAAGAGCTCGAAACAGTCCTTCCTGTGGGCTTTGCATGCCTATGATGGGCCGAAGAGAGCCTGGGGGGAAGATGGGGGGAAAATTGGGCGGGCAGCTCATCTTGCTCCAGATATATCGGAGCGCTTACAGATCTTCTCTCTTCCCTCCGCCCCTCTTTTTCTTTTTCGTCTTTGTTTTCCTCATCTTGCCCATCATCGCGGTTTCCCTTGATTCTTTTGGAAGACTCGTCGATGACGTTTTTATAAAGCTGGCTTGAAATGGTGGAAATTATAGAGGCCAAGGCGGCTCCTATAATGGAGCCTGCAAGTCCTATTTTGGCTGTAAGAAAAAAAACCGTTATTGCCGACAGCCCGGATGCCGCAATCTGGGCAAAAGAAATATTTTTAAAGAAATTCCTCCAGCGGCTCTGGCCTCCGGACTTATTCTTTTTGGCCGTTCTCTCCTCCCAAGTTCCAATCGCATTTGTAGGCTATAGAGGGGCCCTCGTTAAATGAGGCCATGGCCCATCTGCCCCTGCGCCTTTCAAAGCGGGCCCAGAAGGCGTTATTCATATCTAACAGCGCAGCTCCCCTAGAAAAGCTTAAATTACTACCCTCTGAAAAAATGAAGCGGATGCAGTCATTAATGCAGGTGCCATGGGAAAAGATGAAAAGCTTGTCAAAGTCCCCTTTCGCTTCCGTCCACTCCATCACAGCTTCCCCCGTCCTTTTGGCAACCTCTTCGTGGGGTTCGACGCCGTATTTAAGTTCAGTGCCTTCTCCCTTTAGCCAGCCTTCAAGATCTTCGGGATACTTCTTTGAAAGTTCTGAAACCAACTGCCCTTCCCATTGCCCGAATTTCCTTTCCATCAGCCTGGGGTCCTCTTCCACTTTCAGGCCTAGGGGATCGGCAAAAATATGCGCCGTCTGGCACGCGCGGGTCATTCCCGAGCACACTACAAGAGATCTAGAATTTGGCCTGCACCTTTCGGTCAGGGCCCTGGCGCTCTGCTCAGCTTGCCAAACCCCCACTTTGTTGAGCGGGGGATTGCCCTGGATGCGGCCTGTGATATTCCAATCCGTCTGGCCATGGCGAATCAAGAAAAGAGTGTCAATCAAAGCTAAATCTCCTTATGTGACTTAGGCGCGCCTTTTTCTTTTAAAGAATCCGGCAAACTCTTCTTATCATTTTATTCTTTATGGCCCCCGCGCTCTTTCCAGTCCCTCTCCAGAGCCGAAAGCTGTAAGGGATCGTTTACTCCTCTCAAAAGAATGGGATCTTGGCAGAGGGAAACCATAATCTTTCCGCTTTTTTTACACATCATGAAAAGGTCTGTGAGGTATACCTCCCCTTGGGCATTTTCCCTGCCCACCTTGCCTTGGGCTTTTAAAAGCGCTTCGGCATTAAAGGCATAGACGGAAGTGTTGACGAGTTTTACCTTCTTTTCTTGGTTGGATGCATCCTTTTCTTCCACTATTTTTTCCACCTGCCCGTCAGGAGAAGTTATGATTCTCCCATAGCCAAAAGGGTCATCCACTTCTGCCACAAGCATGCTGGCCACGGCCCCGCTTTTTTTATGCTCGCCCAGTAAGGAAAGAAGTACTGAAGAGGAGAGGAGGGGGATATCGGATGCGGTGACTAGAATGACGCAGTCTTTTTGAAGCTCAGGCTTTAAAACGTCGAGCGCGCATTCCAAGGCGCGGCCCGTGCCGGGCACTTGGTCTTGAATGGCAAAAATGCACGACGGGCAGATCCTTTTTGCCTCGTTTTCTATTTTTTCCCTCTCATGCTTTACAACTACGCATATTTCATCCGGCCTCGTCCCTTTTGCAGCCAAAAGGGCCACTTCCAGAAAGCTTTTCCCCTCAAATTTGACTAGGGGCTTTGGGACGGAGCCCTTCATTCTGCTGCCTTTGCCGGCAGCGAGTATTACGCAGGCCAGATTCATTTGCCCTCCCCACCTGATTTTTATTGAAGGATACTAGGGGCGGCTAAAAACATTCAAAAGATATAAAAAGTTCCCCCATCTGGATTCGAACCAAAACTAAAGGATCCAAAGTCCCTTGTGCTGCCATTACACCATGGGGGAGTACCACACAATTATAAAGTCAAATCCAATGAAAATAAACCGGCAATCTTTTCAGGCTCCTTCTTCAAAAATTCCGGCTACGCTGTTGTGCTCGAATACCGCCTTCATGGCTTTGGCCAGCACCGGAGCTATTGAAAGAACCGTAAGATTCTTAAAACGCTTTTCCTCCGGAACAGGGACGGTATTTGTAACTACAACTTCCCTAGCTCCGCAGTTTGCCAAATCTTTGCTGGCGTTTCCATTTAGAAGGGCGTGGGTTGCAACTACGGTAACGCTTCTGGCCCCCGCCGCCCTGAGGCTTTTTACAGCCCCTATAATGGTGCCTCCGGTATCGATGATGTCGTCTACTATTACGCAGTCCTTGTCGCTCACATTTCCAACTACTTCTTTGGAAACCGTGACGTTTGGGCGGGTAATGTCGCGGGTCTTGTGCAGGAATATAAGGGGAACTCCACCCAGCCTGTTAGACCACTGTTCCGACACTTTTATCCTGCCGGCATCGGGGGAAACTATGGCAAGGTTGCACCCTTTCATGCTTTCCTTTATGTAAGCTACAAGGGTGGGCATGGCCTGCAGGTGGTCTACAGGACCGTTGAAAAAGCCCTGGATTTGGGCGGAATGAAGATCTACCGACATCACCCTGTTTACGCCGGCAGCCGTGAGAAGATCCATGACGAGCTTGCAGCTTATAGGTTCTCTGCCCAGATGCTTCTTGTCCTGCCTGGAATACCCAAGGAAAGGTATTACGGCCGTAATGGATCTGACCGACGCCCTTTTCAAGGCATCTATCATAATCAGCTGCTCCATTATCCATTCGTTTATAGGCTGGCAGTGGGTCTGGAATACGAAGACGTCGTCTCCGCGCACCGATTGGGTATACCTGCAGTAGATCTCCCCGTCTGCAAAGTCGTAGAGAGTAGTTTTGAGAACTTCTATCCCCAAATGGGAGGCTATGTCTTTAGCTAAAGCCGGATAAGATCTTCCCGATACCAAAACAAGCTTCTTAGTGGCGTTGGAGGAAAGCATCTCATAAGACGTATCACAATCTTGTGTCACAAAACGAAATTAATTGAATCTATGGACAATTTTCCTTACGGTATAGGCCGCGCGCGCTGATAAAACCGCATACCAGGGGGTCTGTAAGGTAATCGATAGGTTCCCCTTTAGCCACCCTTTTGCGAATTGAAGTGGAAGAAATGCTTAAAAGGGGAGGGGAGAAGACTTCAACTTTTTCCGCCATTTTTTTTGGCAGGTTTAGAGAGTGGCCGGGCCTTTTGGAAACTATGAATCTAGACATCCCAAACAGATCTTCCCAGTTTTTCCATTCTTCAATCCCCAAAAGGGCATCCATGCCGAGGATAAAGAAAAGTTGGCAGGGAGAATACAGGGATGAAAGATCGGAAAGGGTGTCAAAGGCGAAGGTGGGCCCACCCCGTTCAACGTCAACTTTTGAAAGGAAAAACCTGGGATCTTTTGAAATAGCCATGGAAACCATGGCGCACCGATCCAGGGGGGAAGCGACAGGTTTTTTTTGAAGAGAGAAATTGGTGGGGACGAAAGCCACCCGATCCAGCCCAAACTTAAAGGCCGCCATAGAAGCAAGGGAAAGGTGCCCGTAGTGGATGGGGTCAAAACTTCCCCCCATGACCCCAATCTTTAACGCCTCACTCATCCGGGTCGTCCAGAAAAGAAGCCTTGGCGTCCAAAAAGGAAAGGGGAGCGAAAGCAGGATCGCATAAAGCCCTTATGCTGGATGCAAAATCAGCTACCTGCACCAGTTCATCGGCCATAAGCGATATTTCCCCTCTTTTTTCAAACTGTCTGAAAGAGGAGACATGCCTTTCAAGGGAAGAAAATAAATCCTTTTCCTTTTTCAAAATTTCCCCCGAATCCGGAATGCACTTTTCCCGGATGGGCCAGGGAGAGATTATGCCGGAACAAAACTTTAAAACGGGCTCGAAATTCGGATTCATATTTCCCTTCTCCGCCCAGATAAGGAAAACGTAGCGCAGCTGGGAAAGGCGCCAACAGGCTGCAAGGAGCACGTCAAAGCAGGTTCTGGGCCCCGAAGGGATATTGCCCCCTTCCTCCTTGGCCCCGGCATTTCTCTTCATCCCTTTTCAGCTTCCCCTTCTTTCCAGCCAAGGGCAGGCAGGCGGAATTTAGAGGCAAGGCGCATGGCAAAAGAAGAGTAGCCCCCCGCCATAAGTATTGACTGGAAAGAATGGCGCACGAGCACCTGAGATCCCCCCTTAATTTCAAGGTACCTCCTGCCATCAAAGACCAGGCAGGCAGGAGCCGGAGAAGAGGAAAGGATTCGCACTTCAATCTGGCTGTCTTTATCCACTATCAAAGGGCATGGCATAAGAACTGCCCCGTCTACGGGAACTATTTCCAAAGCCCTTACCCCGGGCCATATCACCCCGCCCCCCGCGCTAAGAGCGTAGGCGGTAGATCCTGTGGGAGTGGCAACTACAAGCCCGTTAGCCTCAAAATCAGCCATTTCTACGCCGTCAACTCCAAGGCTCATGGAAATCATCCTTGAATTTGAGGCCCTTTCTACGGCCATTTCATTTATGGCCCATCCTTTGAAAGTCTGACGCCCCAAAGCTATGGAAGCCTCCAGCAAAAAGTGCCTGGAAACGGGATAGTTCCCGTCAAAAATTTCATCTGCAATTTTTGAAAACGAAGTGGTGGGCTGAGTCAAAAATCCAAGATGGCCCATATTTATGCCAAACAGGGGAACTCCTGTGCCCTTTACTCTCTCGCAGGCCGCCAAAACCGTGCCGTCTCCCCCCAAAGACACGGCCAGCTCCGTCTTGGGATTTATGGGGCGGACGGGGTCGATAAGGGAATGATGAGGCACCGCGGCCTCTAGGTTCACTTTAAAGCCCTTGGAAAGGAGGGAACAGAACCTTAATACAGCCCTGGAGTTCAAAAGGGCCGCCCTGGAGATCACGGTTATCTGGCGCATGCTACCAATTTTACCTATGAAGCCAAAGGAGAAATTCCCTGTTTCCCTTCTCTCCGGCAAGGGGCGAGGGAAGCGAGGAAAGAATTTTTAATCCCTCCTTTTTTGCCGCTTCCTTTACGGCTTCAAGACTTTTTTCCCTTTCCTTTTCATCTTTCACCACTCCCCTTTTGCCCAATTTCCCTTTTCCCACTTCAAATTGGGGCTTCACCAGAGCCACACATTCCTGCACGCTTTCGATTTCAAAAATTTTGGGAAGGGCGAGGCGGAGGGAGATGAAAGAAAGATCGGCGGTGGCAAGGGTGGGAAAAGTAGGAAGTGAGGAGGGATTTAAAAACCGGATGTTTACCCCCTCCATGTTTCTAACCCTGGGATCGCTTTGAAGAAGGGGGGAAAGCTGATCGGTTCCAACATCTAGGGCTATCACGTCTTTAGCCCCCCATTTTAAGAGAACTTGGGTAAAGCCGCCCGTGCTCGCCCCCACGTCTATGCACTCTCTTCCGCTTACTTTGAGGCCCATAGGGCAAAACTTTTCAAGGGCGGATTCCAGCTTTAAAGCTCCCCGCGAAACAAAACCCTTCTCCCCTGCAATCTCCACCTTTTCTTCGGAAAGGATGGGGAAAGAGGGCTTCGTTACGCAGGCTCCCTCTACCCTGACTTTGCCATCCAAGATCATTTGCCTGCATTTTGTGCGCGACAGCCCTTCTTTTTGGGCCAAAAATACATCCAGCCTCAAATCGGTCCTAACTTAAAAGGTCCTCTATCACCCTCTCATCCAGGTTTTCAAGGTCGAAGTCTACTAGCCCCTCTTCTTCCTCTTCTTCCGGAAAGACTTTGCTTTCCATATCCTCTATTTCCTTTTCCATGGCATCTGCCTCTTTCTTTTTGCCTGCCATGAAAAGAAAAGTCTGCTCCGCTTCGCAGGCCCTCAATTTGTATGAGAGGGGGAGGCCCGGCAGCGCTTTCATGCTCCTGACGATTTTAAGGGCCCGCTTCGTATCTTTAAGGTCGGCAAAGGCTCCGGCCATTACCAGCATCATTTCAAGCTTTGACTCTGCAGAGGCGTCCTGGCTTTCCTTGCGTATCGTCTCTATGGCCTTCTTAGGCTCTCCAAGCCCTCTGTAGCAGTCCGCTATGAAGGGAACCCAATCGCTCTCCCCGTTCAGCCGCCGGACGGTCAAAAATTCCTTTAGAGCCGTCTTGAAGTCCTGGGACCTATAGGCCATAAGCGCCAGGCATTCCCTGGCTATATCAATTCTAGAAGCGTTGGAGGCGGCCCATTTGGCGTGTTCCAAGGCCAGGGGAAGATCCTCCCCCTCGAGTTCATAGGCGGCAAGGATGTGAAGGCCGACATTTTCCGCGTGTTCGCGGCTTAAAGATCTCAAGGCGTCTTTATCGGAAGAAGAAAGCATGTCCCATGAAAGGCCCTTAGGCAGCGCAGGCTCTTTAGGCCTTAACTCGTCGTAAGGGTTTTGAGAGGGGTAGCGCAGCCGATCGGGCTCTTTTTTTTCCTGCGGAAAAGAGCGGGGCCTCTTTTTTCCAAAGTTTTTATTAAAAGGTTTTTTGCTTCCTCTTTCCCCGCCTTTTTGAGCGCCGAATTTGTGCTGGGCGGACTTGGGGCCGGGGCGCTTTTGGCCTCCAAACGACTGCCTTGCCGGCTTCTTTGCGCCGGATTTTCTTTCTTCCATTGCTCTCCTTAGATCCTTAGCCCGGAACCTGAGCCCGCCCCCAGCTTCTGGGTAAGCCAGCTAATAATTTGCTGATCGGTTATTCCCATGAAGAAGAGGACGATGTCTAGGACTATATAAAGGCAGGAAATGACTATTGCCGCTATTGCCAGCCCCTTTCCCCTCATGTGAAGCTGCTTTACGCGGATAAGGGAGAAAATTCCGAGGGGAAGGCCTACGAGCCAGATCCCGAGAATCGAGGCCACAAAGGCAATTACGGAAAGCCCGTCGATTTTTCCATAGTAGGGGTTTTGCCTGGGGTCGGAAGTATTGATATTTTCCTGCCTGCCGGCGAAGGAGTTTTGAGAGCTCTGACCGTAACCAAATCCATAGGGATTTTGCTGATAAGGATTTTGAGGCTGGCTTCCGAAAGGCTGCTGGTTTCCGAATGGAGATTGCCCATAGTAGGGGTTTTGCCCGGAATACTGACCTTGTCCCGGATTTTGGGGAGGATTAGAAAAGTTTTGGGGGTTTTGGCCCGGGGTTCCATTGGCTCCTGAAAGCCCCTGGGCCCCGTAAGCGTCTGAAAATGGGTTTTCACCTCCTTCCTTTGCCCCGGCCTCGTCTTTTGGGGACTGTTGAGAACTGTTGTCGGGCGCCCCAAAGATATAAGGGTTGTAACCCGGGTATTGGGAAAGCATTTGGCCATACATAGGCTTGTCTGTTCCCGGGATGTCGGCATCTGGATCCAAGCCCGAAGCGTCATAGTCCAACTGGACTATTTTCTCCTCTTTAGCCTCCTCTTTTTTCTTCTCTTCAGCCTGTTCTTTTTCAGGATCCATTCCCGATCCCGAAGGAGAAGACGGAGTCGGCGCCGGAGGCGTTGCGGGATCCTCGGCTTTCGGCTGCTCGCTATTTTCTTCGTTTTGCTCGTTCATGATTTTTCCGCCTAACAATTCCCTTTCAGGCGCGCTCCTGCGGCCTGTGCAATGGAAATTATGCTATCACGTATTTTTGTAATGTCTTGCGAGTCTAGGGTTTTTTCTTTAGACCTAAGACGCACTGAAAAAGTAAGAGAGGGATTTTCCCCTTCCTCCTTGTACACATCAAAAAGCTCCAGGCCTTCCAGGGTTTCTCCCGCCCCCTTTCTTATGCATTCTTCCAGCTCCCCGCAGCTCATCTTACTTCCCGTTTCAAAGGAAAAGTCCTGCTTTACCGATGGGTAAAGAGAGGGTGAAGAAGCGCGGAAAGCTTCCTTTGGAACGGAAGCTAAGGCCTCCAAGTCTATTTCCAAAGCGCAGCTGTGATCAAAGAGGCCCAGATTCTTAATTGTCCTGGGATTTATTTCCCCCGCAATTCCGATGAGCTTTCCTTTGAGGTAAACTGCGCAGCTTCTTCCGGGGTGAAGTAGGGATGAATTGAAACCGGAGGCGATGGAGGAAGCGGGCTGCTTGATTTCAAACTTGAGGCGCAGTCTTTCCTCCAGCCTGTTTAGTACCTGCAAAACATCCCTGTAGTCTAAAAGCTCTCTCTCATTTTGCCAGTTATTTTCAAATCCTTTTCCGCTGAGAACGGCTGCGGCGTGAAGAGGCTGAGAAGGAAGGGAGCACTCGATGGCGGCCAGCTTTTCGTCGCTCAGCCTTTCCCCTCTGGGGGGCTTTTCGGAGAACCATGATTTACCGCTCGCTAAAAATACGCGTCCCGTCTCAAATATCTTTACTCCCTCAAGTCCGTGATGCACATTTGAAGAGCAGGTGAAAAGGAGGGTGGAGAGAAGATCGGTCCTCATAAAGGGCCTAGAATCGTAGAGAGGATTTGCGATCTTCATCAGCTTTAAGTCCTCCGGGCTTTCTTCCAGCAGAGCAAAGTCTTTCTCTCCTACGAATGGGTAACTCGTGACTTCGTTTAGACCCGCATAGGCAAAAGCGTCTTGAACCTTTTGTTCAACTTTCTTTAGAGGAGAAGAGGCGGCCATGGCTCGGTTCTCTGGAAGGCCGGGCTTTATTAAGTCATAGCCGACAAGCCTTCCGATTTCCCCTTCTACATCCACAGCTTCCCGAAGGTCGTATCTCCATGACGGGATTTTTACAAAAAGCCTTCCGTCTTCGGACTTTACCTCGCATCCGGCCTCTTGCAGCTCTTTTACCATTTTTTCTTCCGGGATCTCTTCTCCCAAAATGCTTTCCGCTTTCTTCGTTTCGACTTTTATTACCCTCTCTTCCCACGGCTTTTCAAGGGAAAGGAGAGTTTCAAAACTGCATCCTTTAAGGAGGGAAAGAGCCCGGCTAAGTGCAGGTTTGCACGCCCTGCTGTCTACTCCCCTCTCCAGCCTGTAGGAAGAGTCGGTGGAAATCTTAAGGCTCTGGGAAAGCCTGGAGGCGTAAGAGGGGTCAAGGGAGTAGGAAAGGAAGAGGGCTTCTTTGCAGCCTTTCCCAGCTTCCAGTCCCGAGGCCGTCCCCATTCCCAAAAGGCTCAAAACCTTTCCGTCATTTTTCTGGCAAACTACTACCCTCCCTTCGCACTCTATCTCTTTTCCTAAGATCTTCGCCTTTTCCCCCGCTTTTCCCTTCCTAACTTGCAGGGGAAAAGAAATTTTGCCCGCATCCATCACTTCTACGGGGCATCCTATTTCAAGGGTGGCAAAAGAGGCCGCAGCCTGAGCCTGCGTCTTTGTTATCACATCCGACAAAGCCAGGCGCCTAAAGATCCGGTCTTCAGGATCTTTTGAAATCTCTTCTCCCTCTGCCCTTGCGGCAAAGAGGCAGTAGAGTTCTTCCATCCCCTCTTCTACTTCGATTTGGCCTTCTTTAAGGCGGGGAAGAGAGGAAAGGGCGGGGCTGAGGGCCGGATCTCTGTAGGCCCCTCCCCATGCGCAGTGAAGCTCTCTTGCCATCCCCCTGTAAGAAAGGGCGTACCCTCTGTTGGGCGTGATTTCCACATCCAGCTTCCAGCCCTTGATTTTAAGCAGCTCTATTGCGTCTTCTCCGGGCTTGATTTCCCCTTTCTGGCCCAGATCATCTAGAAGGATTATCCCGTCTTGAGTAGATCCCTTCCAGCCCAGCTCTCTAAATGAGCAGCACATTCCGTTGGAAGTGTGGCCGTACTTGGGTTGGGGGAGGATGAGAAAGCCGCCCGCCAAAACGGCCCCCGGAAGGGCCAGCGCCACCCAGCTTCCCTTGGCGATGTTTGGAGCTCCGCACACAATCTCTTCCACTTTCTGACCTATGTCGATTTTGCAGAAGTGGATTTCGTGGCCCTTATGCATCTCGGGTACGCACTCTAGAACGTGGCCCACCACAAGGGGCCCCGTTATCGCAGGAGAAAGCTTTTCTTCTTCAAACCCCATCTTTGTGAGGGCAAAAGCTATTTTTTGCGGGCTGGATCCGGCAGGAGTGTCCACATACTCCTTCATCCAGTCCAAATCTATTACAGTCATTACTCCCCCATCGCAAACTGACGGCTGAAACGCTCGTCGCCTTCTACAAGATCGTGCATGTCTTTTATGCCGTACTTGAGCATAGCCACTCTTTCAATCCCTATCCCGAAGGCAAATCCCGTGTACTTTTCAGGGTCTACCCCCGCGCTCTTGAGGACGTTGGGATGCACCATCCCGGCTCCTGCAAGTTCTACCCACTTTCCACCTTCTCCCCCAAAGAGCATATCCATTTCAAAACTTGGTTCGGTGAAAGGGAAGTAGGAGGGGCGAAGCCTGATTTCGGCCTCACCAAAAAGATAGGCGCAAAGGGCTTTTAAAACCCCCTTAAGATCTGAAACCGAAAGGCCTTCGTCTACTGCCAGCCCTTCGCACTGGTGAAAGACTGGAGAGTGGAAGGCGTCGAGGGGGTCGGATCTAAAGACTTTCCCTATGGAAGCTGTATAGAGGGGAAGGGGGCCTGAGATAAGTTCGCGAACCTGGGTGGAACTGGTCTGGGTCCTTAGAACCAGGCAGCTTTCTTCCGGAGACATGTAGAAAGTGTCCTGCATCTGTCGGGCAGGATGGTCGGGCGGAAAGTTTAAAGCGTCGAAGTTGTACCAGGCGTGCTCTATTTCGGGCCCTTCACCCAAAGACCAGCCAAGGGAAGTGAAGAAAGCCTCTATCTTTCTGGACGCCAGAGTGATGGGGTGAAGTGAGCCCATGGGGAAGCGGGTGAAGGGAAGAGTCATGTCGACCCGCTCGGAATCGAGTTTTTCTTTTTCTTCCTTCGCCTCAACTTCTTCCTTCTTCTTCAGGAAGGCGCAGTCAAATTCTTTCTTGCACCTTCCGAAAAATTCCCCGGCCTCTTTCCTCTCATCCTTTTGCAGGGAGCCTATGGACTTGGAGGCTAGGGAAAAAAGTCCCTGGGATCCAAAGTACTTGGAGTGGACAGATTCGAGTTCCTCAGAACTTTGCGCCCCCTCTATTTGCTTTAGCCCCTCCTTTAAGGAAGAAGAGAGGGCGGAAGAATCGAAAACCGCATTCATAATTCACCTTTCATTCTTTGGCTCCTGACTGCGTCGTAGACTAGGATGCTGGCTGCCGAAGAGAGGTTTAAAGACTCTGCCTGGCCGAATATGGGTATTTTAGCCACGGCATGGCTTTCTTTGATGAGCCTCTCGGGAAGGCCGCGTGCCTCATTGCCGAAAAGTAGCACCATAGAGCCTAGGCCCTCCAAAGCGGAGGGGGAAGAATCTATCAACACCTTTTTATCAAAATCCCTGCCGCTTGTAGAGATCAGAGAGGCAAAATCTCTTAAATCCAGCAATTCTTCTTCAGAACACCTGAAAAAGGGGATGTGGAAAATGGATCCGGCGCTGGATCTGACTACCTTTGGATTAAAAGGGGAGGCGCATTCGTCTACCAAAAGCACGGCCCTACACCCCGCCGCATCGCAGCTTCTGATTATCGTTCCCTCGTTTCCGGGGTCCCTGACTTGCCAAAGGGCGCAGATTACAAAGGGGCCGGAAAGATTGAGGGAGGAAAAATCCCTCTCCAGATCTTTTGAAGAGGCTACCGCCAAAACGCCCTGGCAGTCTTTGGAAATCTTTTCTACCGCCCTGTGGGAGGCAGGGTGAAACCATGCTTCATCCCCCTGGCAAAATTCTTCCGCAATAGGTAAAGATTCGTCGAAGTATACGTCTTTTGCCAGTCCGCTCCTTATTGCCTCCCGCACGGCCTGGGGGCCTTCGACCAGAAACTTTCCGCTCTTTTTCCAGCCCGATTTTGAGGAATAAAAGGCGATCTTGCAAACCCTTTCAGATCCCTCTTCGAGCCTCTCTCCCCTCATTATTTGCCTCCCAAAGCGAAGGTGCCGCAGTAATAGGCCAAAAGCAGTGCAGAGGTTGGAATGAGGGCGCAAATTGAAAGAGCTATCCAGTCCCTGTAAGAAGTGCGGCTGATTCTGGCCCAACTCCTTTTCTCGTTTCCCCCAAAGCCTCTGGCCTCCATGGCGGTGGAGAGGGAAGTCGAGCGGCGGATGGAAAGGATTAGAAGCGAGAAAGACTGGGTAAAGAAACGCACGGCTCTCTTCCTGTCCCCCAGGCCCCGGCTCCTTCTGGCCTGACCGATTTGGAGCCAGTCATCTGAAAGGACGGTAAAGAGCCTGATTCCGGCCAGGCCCCCGTACACAAACCTTTCCGGAAGGTGCAGGATCTGGCTGGCGGCATCCGCCAAATCCGTAGAGTCTATGCCTAAAACCAAAAGGACGGCGGGAACTGCGATCGCCAAAACCCTAAGGAAGGTGGCAAAGGCTAGATACACGGATTTATTTGTCACGTGTATCATTCCCCATTCAAAGTAGGTGACAGATCCCTTTTTGCCGTATATTACCACTGCCAGAAAAGTCCACGGGGCCATTGCAAAGACCGGCCACACGTGCTTTAAGGCCCGCTTTAGGGAGATCCCGCACCCCTCCATAAACAAAAATTCCAGAGCCAGGGCAACTCCTGCCGAGAGGGGGTCGAGGCTCAAAAACAGAGGGATGGACAAAAGGAAGGCGCATAAAAACCTTATGGCCGGGTTTAGGCGCGAAAGCAGGGGAGAAAGGGAAGCGGGCCTCTCCTTCTCTTTCCTTTCGTTTGCCCCCTTCACCCTTATGTCGCACTCCCGGCCCGCTCCTATGGTTAAAACCTTATCTGCAAGAAACTCTATGAGCTCTCTGTCGTGGGTGACGGCCACCACGGCCACTCCGCTGTCGGCCACCGATCGCATTAGCATCACAATTTCAAGCCAGGTGGATCTGTCCTGCCCGAAAGTGGGTTCGTCCAGGATCAAAACCTCAGGAGAAGAAGCAAGGGAGGAGGCGACGGTAAGTCTGCGCTTTTCCCCGCCGGAGAGGGTGTAGGGGTTGGCCGCCGAGTAGCGGTCCAAATCAAACCTTTTGAGCAGGGAGTGGGCAAGGGATCTTGCCTCCTCCTTTTTACTCCCGGTCTCCAAAAAGCCAACCATCACTTCCTCAAGCACCGTATTTCTCACAAACTGGTGCTCCGGATTTTGAAATACGTAGGCAATCCTCTTGCAAAGCTGGCGGCTGGTCCATGAAAACGGGGAGCCCTTAAGCCCCTGGGAAAGGGCAGGGGCAACTTTTACCTCTCCCCCCACGGGAGCCATCAGGCCTGAAACCGTCATGGCCAGGGTGCTTTTTCCGGCTCCGTTTTCACCCGCCAAAATCGTAATCTTTCCGCTTTCAAAGGCAAAAGAGACGTTGTCGGCTATGGCCTTTCCGTTGTAGCCAATGGAAAGGCCATCGGACTGTACTACGACCTGCCCCCTTTCAAATTCCCTCTTCCTCGCAAATTTTACAGAAGGCGCTATCAGGTTTTTGCCAGACCCGTTGTCTGTAAGATCCTGATTTTTCAGGGCTTCAAAATTCGGATCGAAATCCGATTGGAATTTGGCCCGGATCTGATCTTCCAGCCTTTTTCGCTGCAGCTTTGCCAGGGTGAATTTGGAGGGAATCCAAATTCCCAAAGAATCAAAATCGATGGAGGGATTGGAGAAGATTTCATCCGGGCTACCGTCGGCAGCCACTTTGACCGTGCCGTCCGGGTCCCTTCCCAAAATAACCACGCGGCTGAGGATGTCTAGCCAGTCGTCTGCTCTGTGCTCTACCAAAATCACCGTGGCCGGATCCTCTTTTAAGACTTCGTGGCACGCCCGGCTGACTTCCTTGGCCCCCTTGGGGTCCAGGTTTGCCGTAGGCTCGTCTAAAAGCAGGATGGAAGGCCTCATGGCAATGGCCCCCGCCAGGGCCACTCTCTGCTTTTGCCCTCCCGACAGGTGCGAAGTGGATCTGGACAGCTCTATATCTCCCAGCCCCACCCTCTTTAAGGATTCTCTTACGCGCCTCCAGATCTCCCCTTTTTCCACTCCCAGGTTTTCAAGCCCGAAGGCCACGTTGTCTCCCACGCGCTGAAGCACCATCTGGGCCTCGGGGTCCTGCATCATAAGAGCGCAGCGTCCTCGGGCTTCCTGTGGGTGAAGGCCCTCTACCAGAAGGTCTCCTTCGGTAAGGCCGCCGTCTTCGTCCTCCCTTTGAGCGGATCCGGACAGGTAAGCTTCATTATTTCCCAAAACTCCGGCTATGGCGCAAAGCAGGGTGCTTTTGCCTATGCCCGAAGAACCTAAGAGAAGGACCCTTTCGCCTTTTCTGATTTCAAGGTTCAGGCCCCTTACCACATAGTCCTTCCTGAGGGGCCTTTTGTAGCCCCACCCTTCAAACAAGATTGCGCTTTGATTTCTCATTTGATCTTTTTGCGTATGGCCCTCCCGGATGCAAATCGATCCAGCGCTCCGGTTCCGGCGATGGCCCTGTAGAGGTACCATGAGCCAAGCCCCGCAATCACAACTCCCGAGATCGCGGTTGCCACCGTGTAGGAAATGGCGTAAAGACCCAGAAAACTAAAGGCTTGAAGGTCTGTCAGAAAACTGACCACCCTGTATAAGAGGCCTGAAAAACCTCCGGCAAGCATTGTGATCCATACATTCCAATGCTTGTAAGCAAAGGCGGCAAAGACTGCTTCCGCCCCCAGCCCCTGGATAAGGCCGCTTAGGATCGTCAGGGCTCCCCCATAAACGTTGCCCATCATTCCCTCTATAAGGGAGGCTAAAAGCTGGGCGTAAATAGAGCTTCCCGGCTTTCTTATAATCACTGCGGCCAGGGGGCCTGCAAAAAGCCACAGGCCGTCGAAAAGGCTTCCCAAACCCGGAAATATAGCCTGCAGGCCGTCATGAGGTATAAAATCAGCCATCCAAAATACAAAAGAAGAAGCCACGCCTATAACTGAGCACACGGCTATGTCTACGGCTCTCCACTTGAAATTTGTTCTGGAACTCAAACCTTCATCCCCTAGAGGTGACAGTCTCAAAGGCGCCCAAAGCCTCTCCAATTCCCCGTAGAACGACGAGAGCGCAAAATAATTCGTGTTTTATTTAAGAGTACCACTTTTAAAAGATGGACTTCATACGCTTCTGCGTTCACGCCCGGACTTAAACCGATCCAAAGCTCCGGTTTTGGCGATAGCCCTGTAGAGGTACCAGGTCCCGATTCCTGTCATAAGAGAACTTAGGAGGGTGAAAAGAAGATAGGCCAGCCCATAGGGCCCCGAGAGGCTTATGGCTTGAAGGTCCGTCAGGAAGCTTTCAGCCCAGCAAAAAAAGCCGGAAAGCAGGGAAGAGAGGCACACGGTCCATATGTTCCAAACCCTGTAGAAAAAGAGTGCGAATATGATTTCCGCCCCCAGCCCCTCGAAAAGGCCGGGAATAATGACGCTGGCTCCTCCATAGATATTTCCCATGAGCGCCTCGAGAATGGAGGCCAAGAGCTCGCAATAAAGGGCCGATCCGGGCTTTCTGACAATTATTGCCGAGAGGGGCCCTGCAAAAAGCCATAGGCCATTTAAAAGCCCCCCGAGCCCCGGAAGGAGGGTTTGAAGGGCGGAGAAGGGGAGGAAATCAGCTACCCAAAAAACTATGCCGCTGGCCACTGCCAGAGAGCTGGCTGTAGAAATATCTACAACCCTCCACCTCCAGGCTTTTACCTTCAAACTAATTTTCAAAATTAAAGGGAGGAGAGAATAAGGGCCTCGGCTTCCATGTCTCCTTTGAGCTCGGAAAGATCCTGGGATTCATTGGGAGCGTGCGCGTTTGTGAGGGGATCTTCGGGGCCGTCCACAAGGACGCTGGCCTTCGGGAATTTGGCCTGAAGGATCGGGATCATGGGTATTGAGCCGCCTTCGCCCTTGTTTTCCGGAGCGCATCCGAATACTTCCTGGAAGCACTTTCCCGCCGTCAGGGCTACGGGGTTATGGGGATCCATTGCCCACCCCGTGCCTGTTTCAAGCACCCGGACATCTACCTGGCAGCCGAAGGGGGCGTTTTTCACGATAAAGTCCTTAAGCGCCTTGGCGGCGTCTTCAGCCTTTTGCAGAGGGCTGATTCGCACCGAGAGCCTGAAGGCGCACTCGCTTGCCAGTTGGTTAAACGCCTCTTTGACGGGCCTTATATTCATGCCCGTCAAAGCTATTGCCGGCTTTGTCCAAAGGCGGGAAGCCAAAGAGCCGCTTCCGGCCAGCCTGCAGGAGGGAAGGAGGGAAGAATCTTTTCTGAAGTCTTTTTCGCTCAGATCTTCTTTAATGCCCCCTATAGGATCTCCTTGAACAAGCCCGGGAACTACGATGTTTCCATCCTTATCGTAAAAGCTGGAAACCAGCATGCACGAAAGGGTATTGGCGTCAAGAATGGGCCCTCCGAAAGTGCCGGAGTGAACGGGGTGGCCGAGGCACTTTACGGTGACATCCATCGTGACGTTTCCGCGAAGCGAAGAGGTGAGAGAAGGGATCTTGGCTGACCAGTTGCTGGAGTCGGTGATGAACATCACGTCAGCATCAAAGTAGTCCGGATGGGCATTTAGGAAGGGGACAAAGCTGGGAGAGCCCATCTCTTCCTCCCCTTCTATAAATACCTTTACGTTGCATTTGAGGTTGCCTTTGAGGGCGGTGAGGGCTCCTACGTGCGTCATAATGCCGCCCCCGTCGTCGCTAGAGCCTCTGCCGTAGAGCCTTCCGCCTTCTACTATGCCCTTGAAGGGAGGGGTTTTCCAAGAGCTTTCATCCCCTGCGGGCTGCACGTCGTGATGAGCATAAAGGAAGACGGTCTTATCGGATCCCACATCCTTTTGCCCCACAACTTCCCATGCTCCCGGTGTACCGTCCTCCTGGACGGCCTGTTCCACGCGGGCATTGTCTATGCCGGCGTCCCTGAGGCACTGAGCGACGAACTCAGCTGAAGCCTTCATGGTAGGAGAGCTTATCCCTTCCGCAGAAACTGCCTTAAGGGAGATTTTCTTTTCAAGAGCGCAAACAAAGCTTTCCCAGTTGTCCTCTATTTTCTTAGAAATTTCATTGAGCGCTTCGTTTTCACCGTTTTCAGAACTCATTGCACTTCACCAGCTTAAAAAGTAAATCAAGTCCCGCTTATAGGATACCTTTTTTGTGTGAAATGGAATTTTCCGGGCTTCAAGAAAAAAAAGGACGAAGAGGAAGCCGCTCCGGCTACTGGGCCCAGAATGCCGGGAATGAAAAAGGATCAGCCCACCCTCAAAAGGAAGGACGCTCAAAAGCTTTCCTACCTTCCTCTTGTGCCCGATCCTAAAGATCGCAAGGAAAGAAACAAAGTAGAGAGAAAAAGAGTAAGGCTTAAGCAGGACAGGGAGTATGTGGCAATGGAGACAGGCGATGTGGCAAACATGCCCAAAGCCGAAAGATCTCCTATAAGGACCTTTGCCAGAGACTGGATAGACGCCCGCTACAATCTGGGAGAATTCTTCATCCCCGTGGCTTTAATCCTGCTTATAGGTTCCATCAGCCTTTCATCTTTCTCTTCGGTTCTGGGATTTGTACTTGCCATGATAATGTACGTGTATATGGCAGCTGTCCTGATAGACCTTGCGGTTTTGTGGATCACACTAAAACGCGGCCTTATAAAGCACGGAAAGTGGGATGGAAAGCGTTCCACTCTCCGCAAGGAAAGGCTTCTTACATACGCAATTTCCAGGGCTATTCAAATAAGGCGCTTCAGAGTGCCCAAGCCCGTGGAAAAAAAGCGCGGGCACTGGCCCGACTAAACGAATCAAATATTTTTGCAGCCCGGAATTTCTTTTGCATCAGCCTGACGGCTTCTTTGTAGAGGTATATGCTACAGAGACCAGATGACGGGAAAGCAGCTTTAGTTCTTCTCTATTCAAGCTCTTTAAAAGGTCCAGGCAGGCAAGAAGAGATATTGAAAACCTGCTACGCCCTCAAACAAAATCTTTCGCATATTGGTGAATTTTTCAAGATCCGGATTTCTGTATTTGGCGTATAGTCTTTAAACCCCTCCCTGAAGCACTCCACAAGATACATGCTCCCATGAGGAGAAATAAGAATGGAAAGCCTTTTGGCTTTGAGGGAATTTTGCCTGCAGATGGAGGGAAAGTAGCAATAAATCTGATGGGTTGTCGCTTCCATGTTGTCTCCATTGAAATTTAAAAAAGGAAGTCAGATCATCCCGGCTCTGCCTCGTCTTCAACGGTGCATTTTGCCGGGTCCGCCAAATTTCTGTAGTGATAATAAAAATCGCCCCGACTCACCCCTGAGCGCTAAAAATTCTGAAACCGAAATTTGAGCGCAGGGCTTTTCTTCCAAAAGGGACCAGAAGGCGTCATAAAGCCTTTGGACACATCCCTCCCATGTTTTTTAGCACGGGATATATCTTAGCTAATTAAACAACTTGTCTAAATTGTGATATAATTTATCTAAGTCTTTGACTTTTTAATTATTTTGAAATTGATTTAAATTCACATTATTCTTTAAATCACCGTCTTTTTAGGAGCTTCATGGCTGAAAAAACAGGGCAAGATGAACACTCTTCAGGAATAAAGTTAAAATCCAAGTGGCTTTCCCTGGTGGGTCTGGTAGTGGCAATATCGGCCGTAATCATGGATGGGACCATAATGAATGTGGCGCTCCCTTCCATAATGCAGGTTTTTAACCTGAACGCCTCCAATGGAGAGTGGATAGTCAGCATCTATTCCCTAATTTTCTGCGCCCTTCTGGTAACTTCCGGCAGAATGGCCGATGCCATGGGAAGAAAGAAGATGCTCGTATGGGGCCTTGTGGTATTTGCCCTGGGAAGCGTGCTTGGGGCCCTGGCCGGTAAATTTGGCGGATATGCCATGCTGATGACGGCCAGAGTTGTGCAGGGAATAGGCGGAGCCATGATTCTTCCCACTATTTTTTCTACAATGAACGCCATTTACACGGGAGGCATGCGCATCTTTGCCTTCGCCCTGTTCGGGTCCCTTATGAGCGCTATGTTCGGAGTAGGGCCGTGGCTTGGAGGACTGCTTGTAACCTATGCAAACTGGCAATGGGTATTTTGGATAGAAATTCCTCTCGCGGCCGTAAGCGCTATTTTTGTTATTTTCACCATTCCCAACACCTATGGCGAAAAGTTCAAGGGGTTAGATATTTTAGGTCTGATTCTTTCCATCATAGGATTTGGAGGCCTGGTCTACGGGCTTATCGAAGGAAAGAGCATGGGATGGTGGTTTGCATCGAAGGGATCTAGCACGTGGCTGGGCCTTTCAATCGTGCCATGGATTTTGTTTATCGGAATCGTCGCTCTCGTCTTCTTCATCTTGTGGGAGAACTACAGGGTAAAACAGGGAAAGTCCTACATAATCGATCTAAACGTCTTCCATATCCACACTTTTTCCCTCTCGGTCGCCGTACAGGTGGTATTCAGGACGGGCCTTATAGGAATCCTCTTTATTCTTCCCCAGTTCCTGCAAAACGTCCTGGGCATGAGCGCTTTGCAGGCCGGAGAAGTGACGTGCTGCACGGGCTTTGCATCCCTTATTTCCGGCCTTTTGGCGGCCCCGCTTGTAAAACTTACTTCCGCAAAGACCGTAATTGTTTGGGGCATGGCCATCCAGGCGCTTTCCCTGGTGGGAATTTTCTTCCTGTTTAAAACCAGCTTCTCTCCCAGTTCCTGGGCCATAAGGGGATGGCTGATTGCCTATGGATTTGGCCTCGGCCTCACTTCCGCCCAGCTTTCTGCAATCCTTATGAGCGGGGTGCCCAACAAATGGGGAGGCCAGGCTTCTTCCATCCAGTCCACAGCTGTCCAGCTGGCCTCTTCCCTCGGTGTGGGCATCATAGCCTCTATCTTCACTGCCTTCCTTTGGACCGAAATTCCTTCTGCGGTAAACAATACAAACCTTTCCAGCCAGGAAAAGCAGGCCGTAACGAACTCAGTGATAGCTACGCAGGGGACTTCCATCCCGGAAATTGAGAAAGCTTTGGATCAAAATCCCGACAAGGCTTCAATAGATTCGCATATAAAGCGCGGATTTGAAAATGGAATTGCCGACACTACCCTGGTCTCGGCCGCCGTACTCGCCGCAAGCTTTGTAATGTGCCTCTGGTTCCCAGGCAAAAAGAAACTTGCGAAAGAAAGAAAAAAGACCCTGGAAGAAGACAGGGAGGAAGAAATAGAAGGGATTACCGAGAGGGGAGAAGCTCTGGACTAATTGTCAGCTCCACTCCTCCTTCTCATCATCCTGTTGCTGACCTTGATCTTATTGGGGTCGACATTTCTAGGCAGGGCCTGCTGCTTTGCCTGCATGGTAGTAAGCCTGACGTTTAACTCGTTTAGCTCCATTTTTGTAAGAGCCGCCTTCTTGCGCATTATAGTTCCGCGCAACTTGCTTATGGGGGTCCTTCCCTTTCCGTTTCCAACAAAAATCCTTATAACGGGAATCTTGCTTCCGGGGGCAACCCTGCGCAGTATCGCTTCCTGCTTGTCCATTTCAACAGCCAGCCTCGCTTTGTCTCCTTCTCCCACCAAATACATTCCTGCCCTTCCGGTTCCCCTCCAGAGGGCATCTCTGGTTTTGCGGTTTATCCACACAGGCTCTTCGGGAAATGAAAAATCTCCCCTGGTGATGGTAGAAAATACAGCAGCAGAAGCTCCAAACTGGCCCTCCAGCCTCTTATAGCCTGCGCGATCCGAAATCTGGGTAAGCGTAGCAGAGGTCAGGGAAAATCCGATCATCACTCCGCACAGGATTACCAAGATCCAAATCCATGCAACGGTGAACCTTATCCCAAAGCAGATGGCCAAGGCCACGCCGATTGGAACCAGGAAAGCCAAAAGCATCCACCATGGAAGGGACTTATTGGTCTTATAAGTAAGCTTATAAATTTGAACAAGCTGCTTTATGGCGCCTTTTTTCTTCTTTTTGGCTTCTTCTCTTGCCATAACTTAGTCAATCCTTAATGACGTGGGGATGCATACGGAAACCTGTGCGTAGTTGAACAGGTGCAAATAAATTTTAATCTTACCGTGTCACTTTTTGGCTGAGAAGTTTATCCTTTAGAGTTCTAGAGCGGTTTGCGCCTCCGCCTTTAAAGTCTTTTGCGCTTCGCTTTCCTTTTCTTTGGCCTTCTTTCTCTTTTTTTCATTGGGGAGAATCCATGAAATCACGCCTCCGCCAAGCAAAATCAGAGAATCGACGCCCAGGGTATTGGAGATTCCCTCGGTAAAGCCTGAATCTATCTTTTCCTTGAAAGTCTTCTGGAAGGAAGCCGGAGCTTCAAGATATTCCCTGCTCCCTTCCAGCTCCGGGATGGCGCTTCCCGAGCTGTCTATGACCACATTGTTGATTTCCCTGGAAAATTGATCGGGAAGGTGGAGCTGGCTTACCTTGGGAGGCAAAGTAGCCCAGAGGAAGTCTACAAAAATTATTCCTATTACGGCTATGGCAAGGGAAGAGGCCAGCTGGCTTATGGTTGACTTTACCGAACTTCCTTGCCCTGCCTTCAAATCTGGAACGTCAATCATAATGACGCTGGTCAGCTGGGCCGAAGCAAAGCCCAGGCCTATGCCATAGAGGGCCAGCCAAAGATAGATTAGACCTTCTATGGCTCCATTTCCCGGTCGGATGGTGAAGTAAAACCCGGCCATGCTTCCGGCTTCAAAGAGAAATCCCGTGGAAATAACGGCTTTAGCGCTGGTGTGCTTAACAAAGGGAGTGGCAAATCCTCCCGAGATGAAGGCTCCGGAAGCCATTACACAAATCACGTATCCGGTCTCTATGGCTGAAAGCCTGAGTATGTTTTGAAGGTAGAGGGGCAATAGGAAAACGAGGCCGTATTCTCCCACCGCATTTGCAATGGAAACAATATTTCCAAGAGAAAAACTGCGGTATTTAAAGAGCTTTACGCTCATCAGCGTGCTTTTGCCGCGATCTTCCAGTATTACTTCCAGCACTACAAACAGTATCAAGGCTACAATGCCCGCCAAAAATACCCACGGTATTCTGCTGAGGCCCGCGGCCCAGGGCTTAGTGCCGGCCTTGGGATGCCACCAGCCGTAGTTTTGTCCTTCAATAAGCCCGTAAACGATAAAGACAAATCCGAGGGTGGAAAGGACAAACCCTCCGAAGTCGAACATGCCTTTGATTTTTTCTCCCCGGCTGTCGGGGATCGCATACCATGCCAGAAGGCCTACAACTCCCGCCGCTATCACGTCAAACCAAAATACCCAGCGCCAGGTTGAATAAGTGGTAAAGAGGCCTCCGATGAGAGGGGCTATGCCGGCTGCTACGGCTATGGAAGAACCGTAGGTGGCGAAAGCCATAATCCTGTACTTGCCCTTGAAGATGGTATTTATCGAAGAGAGAGTGGTGGGAAGAATCATGGCACCTCCCACTCCCTGTATAAACCTTCCTATCAGCAGGGGAGTTAAAGACGGGGCGAGGGCGGCAACGATGGAGCCGGCCAGAAATACGGCCATGCCTATGAGCATCATTTTCTTTCGCCCGATGTGATCGGCAATCCTGCCGAAGGTTATAAGTAGAGATGCAAAAACCAGAGAATAAAGGTCCACCACCCATTCCACGGAGGCGAAGCTCAGATGCAGATCCGTCATCATGGCGGGCATGGATACGTCTACGATTGTCAAATCCATAACAATTATGGACACGGCCATTGCTATGACGAAAAGCACCAGCCACAGGCTTCTGCCGTTTGATGCTACGGCCTTTTCCCTGGGCTTTCCCTTGGCCTTCTCCTTCATTACACACCTTCTTTACAACTTGAACGAATTAAAAATGACAGTGTGTCAATTAATAATAATATAGCACAGGGAGAAAACGGGGCGGAGCAAAAAATTAGGCTAAGAGCTTTGAAAGGGCGAATCGGAGCCTCTCTATGCACTCTTTGGCGTCGGATCCGTTGTAGATGGATCGTATGGTTTCGTGGCACAGCAGGGAGATGGCCCATGCAATAGGGCCGGCGCCCTGCTCTCTCCAGATTTCCTGAGTGACTTTAGCGTTGTCCACAAAGGCCCTTGTAAAAAATTTCATATACCCTTCCGCTTCGGTAGATCCGACAAAGGTTTTTACAGCTTCGACATATGTTTCAGGCGTGCCCGACTCCAGATTTCCCGGATTGGACAGATGCACTCTGCGGATAAGCTCCCGGCAAATATACAAATACGCATCTTTGAGATCTGAAAAATAAACATAGAAAGCGCCCCTGGAGATCCCGGCCCCCTCCACAATCCTGCTCACTGTGGCCTCCGCAAGGGGGTAGGAACTGAATTCCTGCAAAAGCGCCTGCTCTATGGCTTCCTTTTTGGAGCTTTTGAGGCGCGTAAAAGTAGAGGTTGTCACAAGATTTTATCCGCCTTTATAAGGTCATCTATTTTTTCTGCAAGAGAAGAAAAAAGATGAGCCAAAGGGGTGGATCTAAGAGAGCCGTCTTCGTTTAAAATAGCCGGCCTCCCTTCATCGCAAAGTATTGAAATATCTGAATCGAGCGGAATTTGGGTCAAAAGGGGAACCTGTCTTCCCGTCGCCTTAGACACTATTTCGGCCGCCTTCTCCCCTCCCCCTTTTCCAAAGGGGTACTCCTTTTTTCCTTCGCCATCTGAAAAAGACATGTTCTCCACTACTCCAAGAATCTTTTCATTGAACTTGGAAAATGCCACAGCGCTTCTGGAAGCTACGAGGGAAGCTGAAATCTGCGGGGTAGTGACTAAAAGGCAGGCAGAGGAAGGAAGCATTTGGGCACAGGAAATCATCATGTCCCCCGTGCCGGGAGGAAGGTCTATTATCAGAATTTCGATGTCGCCCCACAGGGTTTTGTTTATAAATTGGGAAAAAGCCCTGGAAAGACGGGGGCCCCTCCAAAGTATGGGCTTATTGTCAGGGGCAAACATGCCTAAAGACACCGCCTTTATCCCCCATGCTGATACAGGTATCAGCATGGAATCTACGGTTCTCGGCCGCTCGCTTATCCCGAGCATGGAAGAGAGGGAGTAGCCGTACACGTCTGCATCTATAAGGCCGGGGCGCTTTCCCATGGCTGCGTAGGCAGCTGCAAGATTTACGGCGATCGAAGACTTGCCCACTCCCCCTTTTCCGCTCGCCACCGCCAAAACCGGGATGGAACCGTCTTGAGGGGAAAAAGCATGCTGGCTCATGAGTTGATCCAGTTTGGCCTTGTCCATTGGGTGAAGCTTTACGGAGGGAATCACTTTGACGAGGGAAGAACCTATGGTTTCGAGCGCGTCGGCAATCTCGTTTTCCAGTTCCTCCGGCATTTGTCCTTCCTCTCCGGGGATCTCTATGTCTACATTCACTTCATAGGTGGTTTCCTTGGAGAGGAGAGAGCGGCGCTTTACGGCGCTGATTGAAGAAATCATATCAAAATGAGAGATTTCAATTCCCAGCCTCGGGGAAATAATTCCCTTTATTTTTTCAAAGGCCTCCTTTTCTATTTTCAGTTCATCTTTGCCGGAAGCAGGGGCGCATGCCTCTTGCGCGCTTTCACCCTCTCCCTTAGGCCTGGTTTTTATCCACTTTCCCACTTTGACCCCTCAAAAGCTTTTCAAATTCTTCTTTTCCTATGATCTTAACCCCGAGCTCTTCTGCTTTCGCCAGCTTGGAACCGGGTTTTTGTCCCGCCAAAAGGTAACTCGTCTTTGAACTTACCGAAGAAGAAACCCGTCCTCCCGCTTTTTCTATCTCCTCTTGCGCCTCGGATCGGCTCATGCCTTCCAGGGTTCCGGTAATGACAAAAGTCAGGCCTGAAAGGGGGCCGGATGCCATTCTCTTCTCTTTTGATCCGCCGAGGCCGGCCCGAATCCAGGAAGTAAAAATCCTGCCTTCAAAGCTTTCCGGATCTTTTGCCGATTCAAAATATCCAAAAATTGCCAGAGCTGTTTTTTCTCCTACCCCCTTTACGGATTTAAGATCTTCTACTCCCGCTTCTTCGACTTTCTCAATGCTTTCAAAATGGGAAGAGACGAGTTTTGAAGTATTGGGGCCAAGATGCTTTATACACAGCCCCGAAAGGAAGCGCGCAAGATCTACCCCCCTGGCTTTGTCTATTTGTTCGAGCATTTTTTCCGCATTTGCGCGCAAGATCCCAGATGAGGAACGGAAAATGGGGACCCTGTCAAAGTACCCGGATCCACCCACAATGCGTTTTTCCTTTTTTCCCTCTTTTTCAACAGTCCTGACCAGGGGAATTTCCCTCCACACCTCTATCCCTTTCAGGTCTTTTCCGTTTAGGGAAAACAGATCCGCTTCGCTTGAAAGAACGGGGGACTGGCGCTCGGGAAGAGGAAAAGAAGAGGGGGCCGGGGGTTTCCCCTCTTCAACCTCCTTAAGGCCGGGGCGGTACAAGTTCGGGGTTTTCGGCCTTCCCTTTTCAGGCCATGCCAGGGCGCACGCGCTTTCTTCCCCCAGCTCGTCTATGTCGAAAATTTTTCTTCCGGCAATGTAAAGGAGCCTGCCTACAATCTGGGCCGGGCACCCTTCCCTGTTAGGGCAAAACAGATCCACCCCTTCCCCGTCTTCTCCTTTGACAAGCGGGGTAGAGCAGTAGGGGCATGTAGAGGGCATGGAAAAAGGGCGCACCCGGGAGGGGTCTCTTGCGGAAAGAACGGGGGAAACGACTTCCGGAATAATGTCTCCCGCCTTTTTAATTACGACGGCGTCGCCTATCATGATCTGCTTTTTTTCCACTACTTCGCCGTTGTGCAGCGTAGCTCTGGAAACGGTAGATCCCGCCAAAAGGACGGGTTCGAGTTCCGCTATGGGAGTTACTTTCCCTGTGCGGCCCACTTGGACGCTTACGCCCTTCAAAAGGGTATGGGCCTCCTGGGCCGGGTACTTATAGGCCACGGCCCATCTGGGGGCGTGCGAAGTGGCCCCGAGGACATCCTGAAAGGAAAGGCTGTTTACCTTTACCACCATCCCGTCCAAAGGATGCTCCAAAGAATTCCTTTTTTCCCCCAGGCTTTGCGCCATTTGCCATATTCCCGTAAAGGAGGTTTCAAGGGATCTGTAGGGAGAAACCGGTATCGCGCAATTTTGGTAAAAGTCATAGATTTCGGAAAGGAGGGCGGGGGGATTTTTCGTCCATTTCACCTTCCCCACCCCATGGGCCAGGAAAGTCAGCCTCCTTAAAGGGTTTTCTCCCAGGTTCTTTTGCCTGAGCGCGCCTGCCGCGGCATTTCTGGGATTTGCAAAGAGGGGCTTGCCTTCTTTTTCCCTTTCAAGGTTTAGCTCGTTAAAGTCGTCAAACCTCATAAAGACTTCGCCCCTGACTTCAAGAAACGAAGCCCTTCCTTTTACGGCAAGTTTCTGAGGGATGGATGCGATGGCCATCACATTTTCCGTGATATCTTCCCCCTCCAAACCGTCGCCGCGGGTGGAAGCCGAGGTCAAAATTCCGTCTTCATATACAAGATCTACAGCCAGGCCGTCTATTTTAACTTCGCAGCTGACCTGAAGGGCATCTTCATGAAAAACCGAAGCTGTTTGCTCATACCAGTTTTCCAGCTCCTCTTTGGAAAACACGTCTTCCAGGCTGAGCATCTTGGAGGGGTGGAGAAGTGTTTGGCCCCGGGGCTTTGCCCCAACCTTTTGGGAGAGGGAAGAAGCCAAAGAAGGCCACAATTCTTCCAGCCTTTTGAAAGCGGCCAGGCGCGCATCGTAAGCGTTATCCGATGCTATGGGATCTTGGGAGTTGTAATAAAGGTCCCTGTCCCTTTCTATGAAAGCGGCCAGAGCCTTGTGCAGATTTTCCGCTTCCTTTTGGCCAAGTTTTTCCAGATTTATTTCCGATAGGGCCTCCACATCCTGATCGGTGCCGAATATGGCGCTTATTTCACTCATCGGCTTCGTACATCCTCTGCTGATTTTTTATTCCAATAAGCCTAAAGGGTCCCGAAAAGTACTTTTTATCGCACGCATAGTCTTGGGGCGAAGAAGGCGGAAAGTCCGAAAAGATGTGTTCGTACTCGTCCACATCCACCCTTCTTCTTCCCTCTATCATCTTTAAGTGCCGGGAGGGGGAAAGGCGGGAAGAGTAACCTTCTTTTAGCGTAGCGCTAAACAGCTCGGCCTCAGCTCCGGATCCATAGGAAAAGAAGGCGATCCTGGATCCCGGATCCATTGCTTCCCCTTCAAGAAGGCTTAGGAGCGCAAGGTAGAGGGATCCGGAATATATGTTTCCCACGCGTCTGCCGTAGGCTGCCGAAATTTCAAATCTCTTGGAAAGCCTGGCAAAAGTTTCATCGCTTGCGTCCTTTAAGACCTCTTTTAAAGCCTTAAGCCCCATCTTGGCAAAGGGGAGGTGGAAGAGGAAAGCTTCAAAATCTTCGGAGCTTTTCTCCGTGTTTTGCCTGTAGCGTTCCCAAAGTTTGGAGAAGAACTCAAGATAAATCTGCATGGAGTATTTTCCGTTCACCAAGGCGCAGTTGGTGTAAAGCGGCCTCCAAAAATCTGCGGCCTCCGCTGTCATAAAGACGCTGTCGCCCTCGATCGACAGGATTTTGGGATTAGATGAAATGAGCATGGCCACAGCTCCCGCCCCCTGCGTGACTTCCCCGGCTGTATTTAAGCCATAGCGGGCTACGTCGCTTCCTATGACCAGAACTTTCCTGTCTTCCCTTCCGGAGACATAGTCAAGAGCCCAAGAAAGAGCTGCAGTGGCGCCGTAGCACGCCTGCTTGACTTCCACGCACCTTATTTCGTCAGGAAGCCTCAGGAGATCTTTTACGTATACGGCTGCCGCCCTGCTCGCATCCACCGCGCTCTCGGTGCCCAAAAGGACCATATCCAGCCCTTCGAGGCTTTCTCCTTCCAGCGCATCTTTGGCGGCGGCCGCCGCCAAGCTCACTGCGTCCTGGCTGGAGGGGGCCACGCTTTGCTCCTTTTGCCCTATCCCTATGGTGTACTTGTCAGGGTCCACTCCCCTCCTGCGGGCAAGATCTCCCATATCCAGATAAAGGCCCGTGGTGGCAAAGCCCATTTTGTCTATTCCGACTTCACTCATTTTCATCCTCGTCGTCTTCAAAAGCTTCGCCTTCGCGCATTTTGGCGAGCTTAATCTCAGCCTGCCTTACGGTGCGCTTGGGATTGAGCATCATGCGCTTTGCTACCTGCCTGATCTCCTTTCCCTGGGCTCCTGCGGCCCTGGCCAGGTTGTAGTCCCTTAACTTCAGATGCCCCTGCGTTATGCCTTCCGTGGCTATACTCCTTAGGGCTGCCAGATTTTGCACTAGCCCCACGGCTCCAAACACCATCTGGGTCTCCCACAGGTCTTCAGCCCCCAAGATCCTTTGGCACAGCTCCGCCGTTCCCAGGGTCTTTATGGAAAAGCCCACTTTGCCTATGGCCATGGGCATAGTGAGCCTTCCTATGAGGATTTTTTTGCGCCCTTCCTGCTTGAAGGACCATGTAGACAGGGGCTTATACTCCCCGTCGTTAGAGGCGTACCAGTGGGCTGCGGCCTCCACGGCGCGCGTGTCGCTTCCATTGGCCAGGGCGCAGGCTACAACCCCGTTCATAATTCCTTTGTTATGGGTGACGGCCCTGGTGTCATCCATCTCGCTCCAGCGGCTCAGTTCCACAATTTTTTTAGCTACTTTCAGGCCCGACTCGGTTTTTGTTTCCAGGGTCTTCGGGTCTATATCCACTCCGCACGTCACCGTCTCGGTTTCCGCGTTGGAGAGGATGGCGGCAAGGGGCTTTATCCCCAAAAGCCCTTCAAGGTACTTTGCTTCGGCCTCGCTTAGCCTGTTGGCTATATTTGCCCCCATAGCTTCTCCGGGCCAAATCCAAAGGCGCACCTTCCAAAATTCCTCTTTATGTATGGGGATGCACGAGACCCCTTCAATCCCTCCGTTGTGGTGGGTGAGGTTAGGCACGGCCTTTTGCATGACCCTTACCATGTCTTTGTAGTGATCTTCCACTTTTGCGGCAAAATCTTCCTGCTGCTCGGCGGGCACCCTTTGAAAAACTATGTCGGCCGGAATTACCCTAAGGGGCCACATGGCGGCAATGACTCCTCCGTTTTCACGCGCTATTTTGGCCCCGGCGCAGGCTGCAGCCACCACTGACGGCTCTTCGGTGGCCATAGGCACGTTGTATTCCTTATCGTTTACAGTCAGCCCCCGCAAAAGCCCGATGGGAATGCCCATTATCCCCACCTGGTTTTCTATCATTCCGTCTGCCGCGTATTCACGAAGAAGGGGGCTTAGACGAAGGAGCCTTGCATCATTGTGGGTGATATAGCCTTCCTTCTCTAGAAAGTTCCTTCTTTCCTGAGGGGAGAGTTCATAAAACTTCATAACATACTCACTTTCATTGAAACTCCCATTCCTCCCCCTACGCAGAGGGAAGCTACTCCGGTTTTAAGGCCGCGGGCTTTGAGGGTATGGATAAGAGTGACAAGGATTCTGGCCCCGCTGCATCCCAAAGGATGGCCCAGAGCTATAGCTCCCCCCCTCGCATTCACCTTTTCTTCCTCAAGGCCAAGATCTCTTATAACAGCCACGCTCTGGCTGGCAAAGGCCTCATTGATTTCAAAAAGATCTATATCGCTTAGGGAAAAACCGCCTTTAGCTGAAAGCTTTTGCATGGACAAAGCCGGAGAGTACCCCATAAGGGAGGGGTCAAAACCTACCTCTGCAAAGCAGTCTATACGGGCCAGGGCGGAAAGACGGAGATCTTTGGCAAGATCCTCCCTGCAGAGCACCAGGGCCGCTGCCCCGTCGCTTAAAGGACTGGAATTTCCCGCCGTCACGCTCCCCCCCTCTTTAAAGGACGGCTTTAAGGAGGAAAGCTTTTCCATGGAGGTTTCCCTTATGCACTCGTCTGTGTCCAACTTCTTCCCCCCGGCTTCCACGGAAATGATTTCCTCTTTAAATTCGCCGAGATCTCTGGCCATGGCGGCCTTTTTTTGAGAGGAGAGCGCAAAAAGATCCTGTTCTGAACGTGAGACGGAGTATTTATCGGCCACATTTTCCGCAGTAACGCCCATAGCTTGGGCCGAAAAGGCGTCAGTCAGGCCGTCTTTTTGAAGGCCGTCACAGGCCTGCATGGGGCCGTATTTTTTCCCCCACCTTAAGTTCATATAGAAGGGGGCCTGACTCATAGATTCGGCCCCTCCAACCAGGACGGCGTCGCTTTCGCCCAGCGCTATTTGAGCTGCGCCAATCTTTACGGCCGCCATGCCCGATCCGCACACCTGGTTTACGGTAAGGGCGCACGAGGAGAGAGAAAGGCGGGAAGAAAGCGCGATCTGACGGGCCAGATTTTGGCCCGCCCCCGCTTGCACGGCATTTCCCCACACACACCTTTCCACCCTTTCAGGGTCGAGGCCGCTTCTTTCGATTGCAGCAAGGGCGCAGGGCACAGAAAGCTCCAGAGATGACTTATCTTTAAACATGCCACCGAATTTGCCTATTGCCGTCCTGACGGCGCTCAAAACCACGACTCCCACTTTTTTCTCCTTTTTTTCATTTTATTATCACTGTCTTTTTTAACAATTTTGGAGCCGGAAAAAAGGGAAACACGTTTTCGACTTGAAGAGAGGGAAAAATATGGAGATTAAGTAAAGAGGGAGAGGGTTATAGGCTTTAAAAGCTCGGCTCCGGGAAGAGTGGAAAGGGCCTGGAGAACGGAGGCGGCCGGGACAAAGTAGCCGAGATCTACAAGGGCCTGGGCCGCCAATTTGGCCACTTTAATTCCGGGAAGGTCGGGGTAGGCGGGAATGGATCTCTCTTTGAGAAGGGCCGGCAGCTCTTGGGGATCGGGAAGGGGGATATGGGAAGAGCGGGCGACTTTTTCCAAAATCCATCTCTCAGTGCGTATGGAGTGTTCGGAGGCGTCCAGGGCGCAGGCCAGCTGATAACAAGCGGAGGCCAGGGGGAGATCTTCTTCCATCCAAAAGCAATATCCCAGGTTCCTGTAAGCCATGGCTATATGCTTATTTTCCACCGATACTTCCAGCATATTCCCCGCAGCCGCTCTGGCAGCTTCCCAATCTTTTAGGCGCGTAAGTTCCTTGTACTGATTTAAGTGGGCAAGGGGCGTGGCGGGGGCGTGGAGAACCTGCCAGTTGGCGTGCTCAAGCGCTCCAACTCCATCGAGTTTTGAAATCATCTCTTCCAAGGCGACGTGAGCTGAAAAAAGCGAGTTGGGAAGAAGAACCGTGTACTCCCCTCCTGAAGAGAGGAACTTGTTGTAGACGATCCTTTCTTCGTAGGTTCCAAAGTAACGGGCAGGAGCCATGGGGGAAATATCAAATTCCTTTTCGGCCCGTTTCACTTCTTCCTCCAGAAAGTGCACGGCGTTTAAAGATGTGGACCTGTTTATAAAGAGCTTCTCAGCTTCGATCTGGGCCTCTTTTAACCTTTTTTCCAGCTCAAAGTCAAAACCGGAGACCGTTTTCCCCTCTTTGACGGCCGATTCTGTCACGTCTCCTGCCAGCTTTAATTCGGGATCGGGCAAAAGTTTGCAGATGGCGTGAATTTTTTCTACAGCCCGGTCCTTTTCCACATTTCCATTTTTTGTAAGGCCTACTAGGGACTTAAAAGTCTCGCAGGCCTTCTCCATTACCTTTTCCCTTTCTATAGACAAATCGGCAACGAAGTGAGTGCCTAAAGCCGGGACGAATTTCTTTGGGATTTCATCCCGGCTGCTTTCGGGGTACAGGTAGTTATTCATCGAAAGCTCAAAGGAGGGATCGTATTCTTTGAGGAACCAGTACCAAGTGGGCTCAAAGAGGCGGTCGGCTCCCAAAGGTGTAAAATACGGGCTTTTAACCATTTCCCCTACAAAGTGGGAATTGAAGAAGTCCTGGACGCTTTTTTCTTTTTCCCCATTCAAAAAGTCATCCCTTTCAAAGCTTCCTCTGGCCAGAAATACGAAAGAATCTGCCCCATGATCCTCGGAAGGGCGGAAATCGCTTTCAATAAGCAGATCCAATTTTTTAATGGATCTGCCAACCGCAAATACCGTGCAGCAAAGCGCCCTTGCCACTGAAAGGGAGTAGAGGAAAAGGAGATATCTTTTGCCAAGCGGGTGGGGGGACAAAAAGGTTGGGATGAGGTTTGGGCCGCCTATAGTCATGCGCAGGGCTGCTCGGTCGGCATGGGAAGATAAAGCGACGCTGTATTTAACGGGCAAAGGAAGCCGGAAAGAATCGGCCACAGAGAAGAAAGTTTTTCTAAAACTCCATTCTCCCTCCGGCTCCAAAGAGGAAGCGGATATTTCCCGGGCTTTTTGGGAGGCGTATCGCATCAAATTTTCTTCGCTTTTAAGGTCAGAGAAGGCAAAGGGATTTTTCAATGCTTCCTGCATGACGTCTAAAAACCTGTAAAGCCCTACAGGGAAAGGAAGAACGGAGGCAGTGAAACGGCAAAGGTTGACGGCGGCCTCAAATTCGCATAGCGCATTTTCAAGTTCCGGCACGGAAGAAGAAAAACTCCAGCTCCCGTTTTGCAGGGAAAACGAGATGGGCTCCTTATCTTCCGTCTCATAGGGGAAGTCTTTCTTTAGGAAGTTTGTGGCAATATAGGCCGCCTTTTCAAAGCCACAGGTGCGAAGGCCGAAAGTCTTGCACATTCCCATCTCGTTTTCAAGGCTTGAAATGGCGCTTCTGGGCAACTGGGTCAAAAAATGATAGGGGACAGATTCTTCCGGAGAAACCAAAGGAAAGCTGCAAAGAAGAGAGGGAAGGTATTCTCCCATGAAAAGGGTAGAAAGAAAAGCGGGGAAAGAGAGGGAGGTGAGGGCGCTTTTAGGCAGGGGAAGCCTGATGCCTTCGAGCCCCCATCTTTTGCCCTCTCTTTTCGCCCTTCCCAGAGGGAGAAAATTACCGAAAGAATCGGGTATCTGGGCAACCTCCCCCCCGCGCCCGTCAGGCTTGAGCGTGACGACTTGCACTTTCTTAACTAAATTTTTCAGTCTGGGCAGCGGCCTTATTTCATTTTTCTCAGCTACCGCCAGGGGAAGGATGCGTGAGCCTTTTACAAAGCCCATCGCAACCTTTCTTCCGGGCAGAATGCAATAGCCTACCTCTACCTCAAGGCCTAAGGGAAGGCGCACGATGCGCAGGGGGAAGGGGACTTTTTTCATGCCTGAAAGCTTGGAAAGCAAAAGCTTCATTTCCCTCCCGGCCTTCTTTTGGGCCGGATTTAGTTTTCTTTCAGTCTTCATCGTTCTTCATCTTAAGTGAAAATCCAAGCTCTTTTTTTGCTCTGGAAATTGAATAAGGGAATAAAAACTTCTCGCAGTTGTCGTTGGAAGCGAAGGATCTGGTTATGCACTTATCGAAATAAAGAGTGCCGGAAAGGTGGTCCGTCTCATGTTGAAAAATGCGGGCAGGCCAGCCGTGAAGCTTTTTTGTATGCTCCTCCCCCTTTTCGTCTTCCCACCTGGCTTCTATATCCAGATACCTTCCCACCACCGCCTGAAATCCCGGAAAAGAGAGGCATCCCTCGTAAAAATATGCCTTTTTTGACGTTACGGGTTCATAAGACGGGTTTATTGCCACAAGAAAAGGAAGTTCCGAAAACTCCCTCTCGTCCCTTTTTCCCTTTTCTATCCTCCCCTCTTCTTTCAGCTCTCCTTCGATGCCGGCGCCTTTCCTTCTGGCCCCGGCCACATGGTCCTCCATTATGGCAAAAGAAAAAGGAAGCCCCACCTGGGGGGCGGCCAATCCCACTCCGGGTTTTGAAAGCATGCAAGATCGCATGGAATAAATAAGCTTTTCAAAGATTTGGGGGGAGATCTGCCCCTCATACCTCGCGCATTTTTTTCTTAAAACAGGATCTCCCACTTCCACTACTGACAGGCCTCTCCATTTGGCCTTCTTTACCGTCTTTTCAACAATTTTCGTCAGGCTTTCATCCACAGCCATTTGCGCGCTGTCCTTTCGGCAATCTCAAAACTTATTTTACCTTTTGCAGCTTTTCAATCCCTTTGCCCGGCTTAATGGGGCCGTCATTAAAATGAGTAAATAAAGGTGTAAGGGACGGGAGAAAAATAAAAATGGATTTTGAGGGAGCCGGGGCCGTAGTGACTGGAGCCGGAAGCGGAATTGGCAAGCTCATAGCCAAAAAACTGGCCTCCCAGGGAGCGAAAGTGGCGGCGTGGGACATAGACGGCCCTGCAGTCAGAGAGACCGTAAAGGAAATAAGGGATATGGGCGGGGAAGGCGCCTGCTTTGAAGTTGACTGCGGAGACTTCGAGCAGGTGGCGAAAGCTTCAAAGGCTTCCATTAGGTTTTTAGGCAGGCTAAACATTTTGGTAAACAATGCCGGAGTTGTGGCCGGGAAAAACTTTGAAGAGCTAAGCGAAATAGAGATAGAGAGGGTGTTTAAAGTAAACGCCCTGTCCCTGTTTTGGACCAATAAAGCTTTTTTAAAGTATCTGAAACAATCCAGACGCTCCATAAGCGTTACGGTGGCCTCGGCGGCCGGCCTTATAGGAAGCGCCCGGCTTACGGCCTACAGCGCCAGCAAATTTGCGGCGGTGGGCTTTACTTCGTCTTTCAGAAACGAGCTCAAGAAGGAAAAATGCCAGGTAAGAACTTTGCTGGTGTGCCCTTTTTATATAAACACGGGGATGTTTGAAGGGGTTAAAACAAAAATTCCCTTCCTTTTGCCTATCTTAAAACCTGAAAGTGTGGCGGACAAAATAGTAGAAGCCATAAACAAGGGCAAAGAAAGACTGATTTTACCCCCCTTTGCGGCCCTTGCCGGCTTCGTTGCCAACTGCCCTGTTTTTCTTGCAGACAGAATAGAAAATATCTTTGGCATAAATTCATGCATGGATGAGTTTGTGGGAAGGAAAAAAGAAAATGATTGAATCTAGTCCAAGGACTATAGAAGACACCGTAAAAAAGATGAACGAGAGCTTTAGGAGCCAAGAGTGCCTTCCGCTCTCCCACAGAGCTTCACAGCTTCGCGCCCTTAAAAGGATGCTCAGAGACAACGCCGAGGCGCTTTGCTCTGCAGTCCACAAGGACCTTGGAAAACCCAGGGAAGAAACCCTGATGATGGAAATAGGGCTTGTAATAAATGAAATCAACTACGTGCTTCCCAGAATGAGGTGCTGGGCATCTAGGCACTATCTTCTTCCCCCGTGGGCCACCTGGCCCGCCTGCAGCTGGACCAAGTGCGAACCTGAAGGGGTGGCGCTGATAATTTCCCCGTGGAACTACCCCATTCTCCTTTCCCTGGAACCCATGGTAGATGCGATCGCAGCAGGATGCCCCGTCATCTTAAAGCCTTCCGATATCTCCCCCAACACAAGCGAAAAGTTGGAAGAGCTTTTAAGCGAATACATGGATACGAACCAGATCCAAGTCCTTCAGGGGGGGAGGGCCGTGAACCAAAAGCTCCTCTCGCACCACTTCGGGCGCCTCTTCTTTACGGGAGGCAAAAAAGTGGGTTCCATTTTGATGGGTCTGGCGGCCAAAACCCTGACCCCGGTCACGCTGGAGCTGGGAGGCAAAAGCCCCTGCTACGTGGGAGCTTCTTCTAACCTCAAGGCCGTGGCCAGAAGGATTGCATGGGGAAAGTTTATAAATGCGGGCCAAACCTGCGTGGCTCCCGACTACTGCCTGACAAGCAGGGAACTTGCAGAACCTTTGGCCCGGGAAATAGGGAAAGCCCTTGAAAGGTTCTTCGGCCCGGATCCCAGGGAGAGCGAAAGCTACGGCAGGATCATAAGCGATCGCCAGTTCGACAGGCTGATTTCCCTCCTTCCCAGCTCCGATCCTCTGGCAGGCTCCCTGGCCTTTGGGGGCTCCTTTGACAAAGATGAGCGCTATATCGCCCCCACGGTGCTTGTAGACTGCGATTCGCGCTGCAAAGCGATGCAAGATGAGATCTTCGGTCCGATCTTTCCGATAGTGTGCGTAAAAGACGCAGTAGATGCCATAGATTTTATAAACGACAGGCCGGATCCTTTGGCACTCTACGTCTTTGACAAAAATCCAAAGATACAGAAGATGTTTGAAAAAAGGACGCAGAGCGGCTCGCTTGAGATAAATGTCACTTTGGCCCAGCTTTCTTCAAGCCGCCTTCCCTTTGGGGGCATTGGAGAGAGCGGGATGGGGCACTATCACGGCAAAGCCGGATTTTTGGAATTTAGCCACACGAAAAGCGTTATGGAAAAGCCCCTCTGGCCCGAAACCCTGAGGTTTGTCATGCCTCCCTATGACAAGCTCAAAGACGCTCTGGTGTCTTTGGTGAGCAATACCCCCTTCAAGAGGTAGAAGGCAAAAAAAGAAGGGGGCCATGCCCCCTTTACTTTTACAAGGGCGTTACTTTAGAGAGTTATTGTACTTTTCTACCGCCATACGCCTCTTGGACTTGGCGAGGTTGTCTTCGACGATTCCCTTAAGAGCCTTGGGGGCATCGGGGTTGTCTGTCAGCCACTTTTCGCCTGCGGCCACTACCTGTGCGCTGGGGGCGTTGTAAGGATAGAGGCTGTAGTAGCTAACGCATGAACCCAGGAGGGTTTCTGCCATGTGGAAGGTCCTCTTGCTCCAGACGGAGTTGATGTTTTCAAAGTAGAGGTCCACATAAGGCTCGTAGAGGGCAGGGTCCTCATTTCCTGCAAATCCCGTCACTACGCATCCTAACTGGGAGTTGGTGAGGCTGAGGTTATTTATGGCCTGATCCCAGGCCCAGGCCTTGGCTTCCTTGGTGGGCTGGATGGCTCTGGCCTTGTAGGCAAACTCCTTGTTTTGAATGGATTCGTCCATGGAGAGCTGCTCGTTTATTTCGTTTTGATCTACCGCTCCCATGTGAGCTAGGGCTATTACGATGCTCCAGCGCATGTTGTTGTCAACTTCAAAGCCAGGCAGAGTGATAGAGCCGCTCAAAAGCCCTCTGGCATTGCTCTCAAAAGCGGGGTCGGTTCCCAAGGAGAGGTAGGCGTCTACTAGCTGGAACTGGCGATCGCTTCCGGGCTCGGCGCTGGAGGCCATCTTCCAGAACCTCTTGTCGGCCTCTTCCAGCATCTTGGCCCTCTTGTCGGAAGGAACATACTCCTGAACGGCTATAAGAAGGTTCTTTAGCATGGTCCTAAAGACGGTGGACTGGGTTTCGGTTTCAAGCTGGGAGAAAATGACCTCTACAAACTTCTCGGCCGGATACTCCCCGTCGCGGGTCATATCCCAAAGGGCAAGGCAGGTTATGGCCCTGGCCAAGGGGTCTTCAAAGTCGGCTATGTGCTCCTCTAGGAAGGCAAGAGACTTGGGGTCGAAGCGAAGCTTGGCATAAGTGAGGTCCTCGTCGTTTATGAGTATGAAGTCGGGCCTCTTTTGTCCTTCTATTTCAAAGATTTCGGTCTCAGCTTCCGGCTTTACCTCGGCATCGAACATGCACTCGCGCTTTACGGTATTCCTGTCCAGATTGTAGAAGCCCACTTCGATCCTGTGGGGCCTGAGCACTCCGTTGCCTGCGGAGGGCTTTTGCTGGATCTTAAAGCTCGTGATGATGCCGTCCCCGTTGGTTTCCATCTTGGTGGTGAGGGTGTTAATGCCGCTGGTCTCCAGCCAGAGCTTAGCCCAAGAATCTAGATCCCTTCCGCTGGAAGCGTTGAGCTCAGAAAGAAGATCTTTAAGGGTGGCGTTGGAATAGGCATGGGCGAGAAGGTAGGCGTTGATGGCCCTGAAGAAGTTTTCCCTTCCTACATAGGCCACCAACTGCTTTAGCACGGCAGCACCCTTTGCATAGGTGATGCCGTCGAAATTGACCTCGGTGTCTGAAATGTCGTTTATGTCAGCCACGATGGGGTGGGTGGTGGGGAGCTGATCTTGCTCCTGGCCCCAGTTCTTTTCGCCGCACGCGAAGGTTGCCCATTCGTCCTTCCATTCCGTAGCCTCCGCCGCGCAGAGGGTGGACATGAACTCGGCGAAAGATTCGTTAAGCCACAGGTCGTTCCACCACTTCATGGTGACAAGGTCTCCGAACCACATGTGAGCCAATTCGTGGAGGATGGAGGTGATCCTTCTGTCTTCCAGGGCCTGAGAAACCTTGGATTGGAACACGTAGGAATCTCTGATGGTGACGTTGGCTATGTTTTCCATGGCCCCGGCGTTGTACTCGGGAACGAAGATCTGATCGTACTTGCTGTAGGGGTAAGGCACTCCCCAGCACTGAGAGTAGAAGTGGAAGCCTTTTTCGGTTTCGTCAAAGATGTAGGAGGCGTCTTTGCCCAGGCTTTCCTTTATGGACTGCCTGCAGTAAAGGCCGAGGTCCAAGTGCTTTCCGTCGATCAGGCGCGTGACCCTCCAGCTGGCATATGGACCGGCGATGAGGGAGGTAAGGTATGTAGACATAACGGGCGTGGTCTCAAAGGTCCACCTGTCGATGCTCTCCACCCCTTCAGAGCTTGTGCCCTTTTCAGTGTTTCTGTCCAAAGTGACCCTATTGGCGGCCTTGGTGGTGGAAAGCACGGTCCACGAAGTGGGAGAGTCCACTACGAAGTTAAAAGTGGCCTTGATGTCAGGCTGGTCAAAGCAGGCGTATACCCTCCTGCAGTCCATCACTTCAAACTGGGAGTAAAGGTAAACCTTGGAATCTGTGGGATCTACGGAACGGTGAAGGCCTTCGCCCGTATGGGAGTAAGGGCAGAAAGCTTTCACGGTTACAACATTGTGATCGGAAAGGCCCGTCAGGTTGATCCTGCCCTCTTCCACGGCGCTCTCGACGTCTACAGCCTCTCCGTTCAACTCTATCGAGGTGACTTTTTTAGCTATCAAATCCAAAAAGGTGGAAGGCTTGGTCGCATCAAATTTTATGGTGGACTGAGAGAAGAAGAATTCCTCCCCGCGGGTGATGTCGACATAGACGTCATAAGAGACGTTCTTTATCGCCTCAGACCTTGCCGCCGCTTCTACCCTTGTCAAAGTCATTCCTGGCATTTCACTCCTTTTATCAAAAACGAGTTATCTTACTGAACCGACCGAACTTACGGCTGGAATGATTATGGGCTTTCGCTGGGTGTTTCTCCCCAGGTATGCGCTTAGACTGCGCTTCAGCTCCTGCTCTAACTTCTTTGTGCTCTTCTCTCCTCCCTGCATTTCCGCTCCCACTGCGTCTGCAGCTATCTGTTGGATCCTCTTCAGATCCACCTCGCGCTGGAGGAGGGGACTGGCGGAAACGCTGACTTCTCCTACAACTTTACACTTCTTCAAGTCAACCGGTACAAACGCGGAGACGTATCCGTCCGTGCTTAACTGCCTTCTTTTCTCCAGCTCTTCTTCCGACACTTCTCCCACGCTGGATCCGTCCACATATACGTATTGGCAGGGGACCGATCCCACTATGGAGGCTTTGGACTTATAAAGATCCACCACATCCCCGTTTCTGGCCAAAATTACGTTTTTGGGATCTACCCCCGTCTTGATTGCCAAGAGGCCGTTTGCCAGCTGGTGGCGCGCTTCGCCGTGGATGGGCATGGCATTTTTTGGCTGGACGATGTTGTACATGTACAGAAGCTCCCCTGCATCTGCGTGCCCCGAAACGTGTATGGATGCGTTGTCCTTGTTTACAACGCGCGCTCCAAGGTTTACGAGCTTGTTTATGATGCCGTACACCTCTTTCTCGTTGCCCGGGATAAGGGAGCTTGCCAATATTACGGTGTCGTCGTCCCCTACTTCTATATCCCTGTGCCCCCCATTTGCGATCCTGCCCAGGGCTGCCAGGGGCTCTCCCTGGGAGCCTGTGCAGATGTAGACGAGCTGGTTGTCTTTGTATTTGCCGACGTCTTTAATGTCTACAACGGAGTCTTTTGGAAGCTTTAAATACCCCAGGTCGGAGGCTATCTGCATGTTCCTTACCATGCTTCGCCCCACAAACACTACGTGCCTGTGGTATTTGCAGGCGATGTCTACCACCTGCTGGACCCTGTGGACATGGCTGGAAAAGCTCGCCACCACAATCTTTCCCTTGGCTTCGGAAAAGGCCAGATCCAGCGCGGGGGCCACAGAAATCTCAGGCTTTACAAAGCCCGGAACTTCGGCGTTGGTGGAGTCCATCATGAGAAGATCCACCCCCTCTTCTCCCTCCCTCGCAAATTCTCGGAGGTTTGTAAGCCTCTTATCGAGGGGGAGCGGATCTATCTTCATGTCCCCGGTATCTATAATTTTTCCGGCGGGGGTTGTAACCGCTACCGCAAGGGCGTCGGGAATGGAATGGGTCACGGATATGAAGCGCAGGTCGAAAACTCCTGCCTTAACTTCCTGGCCGTCTTTTACCTCTATGCATTTGGGCTTTAGCTTAAACTCCTCGCACTTTGCCTCCGCCAGGGCCAAGGTGAGCTTGGATCCTATTAGGGGGATGTCGGGCCTTTCTCTCAAAAGATAGGGCACGGCCCCTATGTGGTCTTCATGGCCGTGAGTGAGGACTAAGGCCTGCACTTTGTCCAGGCGGGGGCGGATATAGTCAAAATCCGGGAGAATGAGATCTACGCCGGGCTGTTTTTCGGTGGGGAAAAGCACGCCGCAGTCTATGAGGAGGATCTGGCCGTTGTACTCTATGGTATTCATATTGCGGCCGACTTCCCCGAGGCCTCCCAGGGCCACCACCCTCATAGATCCGCGCTTATAAGAGGGGGGCGCTATCAGCTCTTCGTCCGGCTTTTTCTTCAGAAAATCCGACTTCTTCCTCGTTATGGGTTTTCTTCGAGTCCTGCTTCTTTCAACGGGCGCAGGGCTGCTGCTAGGTTTTTTTATCACAATTCCTTCTTTGTAAGGGTGCAGCTTTCTCTAAGCTTCTTCTTGCACTTCATCTGACAAAGCCGCCATGCCCTCTATACTTGTAATTTTTTCAATAATATCCTCCTCGTTCATGGGCAGGGCTGGAATTTGACATCCCCCTTCCGAGAGGTAATAAAGGCATGCATCTATGTCTTTTACATCCTTCTTTAACGCTCTGGATAGCACGAGGCGGTAGATTTCCAGCTGGAGCAGTTTTTCGTCTTTCTCATCATCCGTTTCGGGGATGCTTCCGGTCTTCCAATCTACGATTGTGAGCATGGAGTTTAGATTGTCACCCTTCAAATCTCCTTTGAAGACCGCATCCATCTTTGCCGTAATGGGGGCAAGTACTCCGGGGACGAGAACAGTGAAAGACTCCTCTGCACAGAATGGTTTTCTTCTGTTCCATTTAGAAGCGAGAAAAACATCCTTCCACTGGGATATCTCTTCCTTGTATTCGCTTTTAATCTTACACTGCCATTCGTCTGAAGGATTTAACAAATGGGTTGCCACCCATGCATGAAACTCAGTTCCGGCCTCAGCTTTTTGTTCAGACCCGTGCGGCATAGGCCTTATCACGGATTGCATGGCGCTGCGGGGGTTTTTCTCGAGCCATTGTACGAAAGTGGCAGAAAGTTGCTTGGTTTTTTCCAATTCCGCGAATTGCTCTTTTAGGCTCTTTTTCGCGTTCGATGCGGAATAAAAATTCAGAATTTCTTTTGCCAATCTACTCAGATCCAATTGCTCTTCTCCGGAAGCGCTGAGAACCCGATCCGCGCTTCGGACTAATATTGTCCTGAGGCTCTCTTTAATTTGCAGCGGCCATACGTATTCGTCTTCTGCAGCATCATCCCATGGATTTTCAAGCTCGCCGATTATTGCCTTCTCAAGCCCTTCGCCGGATTTGTCGGTGGAGTAGAGCGCGAAGTCCGAGCTATTTGCAGAATGCATGCCAGCATTCCATTGTTCGCTGCTGGCATTGTCCGGGCAGCATTGACCGCTCATAATGTAGTTGACTGCATCCACCCAGAATTCCCCGCTATGCTCCTTATTTCTCAGGTGGGATTCGTCAAAAGTGTTGGGACATTTCGACACTAATAAAAGATCGCTTTTAGTTCTAGTCACAGCCACATACGCGGTATGGGCTTCTTCTATCTCATCTCTTCGGATTTCTTCGCGGCAAAGATTGTCTATGCATCTGGAAAGATCGCCTATGGTGGGATAGTTATCCGGATCGTTGAATTGCTCGCAGGCTACGCGGTAATCAAGATCGCAATCATCTAAATCTGCCCTTAGATTGGCGGGGACTGCACTACAGGAATTAATCCACATTTTTTTCCAATATGAATCTGAGTTACCTTCAAATCCCCCCTCCTTAAAACTTTGTTTTTCAGGGATTTTTTCCATTCCAACTACAGCAACGCTGTCCCACTCGAGACCTTTTGCCTGATGAATGGTCATGATGTCTACAACGTCACCGGAAGAGGCGCCCTGCCTCATGGGTTTCTCATAATTTTCAATCCATCCCAAAAAGCCTTGAAGAGAAGCTGCTTTATCTGACGGAAGATCCGCTTCGTAAACTTTGACTGCTGCTAATACGTCTTCTAAAGTAAATTTCATGTAGGGCAAATTATTCAAAAGCGCTTCTGCGGTGCCTATGTCAGCATTGAAATCCAAAGCTTTCCATGCAGCAGCTACAGTTTCTTCAATTCCCTGAGGAATTACCGAGACTACCGATTGAAGATCTTTTCTAAATCTCTCCAATATTCCCTCAGAAGGCGGCAAAGGATAGGATCCTGTCAATAAATACAAGGGAAGAGTGACTAAAGGGAGAGGAGGCTGCTTTTTGTCCTGATTTTCAGATTTAATCGCACTATTCTCTCCATTGAGAGATTGGTTTAGATCCTTATTTTCACGTGATACCCATTTCGACAGCTGATGCAAAATATCCAAAGGCAACCCGTAACGCGGAGAAGTGAGCAAATCTTCTGCCTGAAGAGACGCAAAAGGATCGGAACATACGGACAGAAAATTTTTTAAGTCTCTCGCTATGGGATTTTCATTATCAAAGGCAGTGCTTCCAGTCAAGGCGCAGGCTATGCCCTTCTCTTCCAAAAAGTCTTTATACTGTTGAAGATTTTTATTTTTGCGCCCCAGAATAGCTATTTGTTGATTACCTTTTCCACGTTCATTTTCTACAAATTTCCAAGCAGCCCTCGGGCCTCCGCAATCTCCCTTGTCCTTGTACGAAAGGGCGCATATTTCTGCATTTCCGGGATTAGCAGTAAGATCCTGCCTTTCTTCTTCAGGCAAATGTTTAGTTATGCAGTTGGCGAGATCTGCGACATTCTCTTTATTTCGAAAGGTTTTTGACAAACGGAGCAGATTATCATTAGCTTCGCTGACATTAAATTCCTTTTCAAAATATGTGAATGCGCCCGGCGTGCTTCCCCGAAATCCGTAAATTGCCTGCTGAGGATCTCCCACGGCGCATACCTCAATATCATCTCCACCGAAAAGGAGTTTTATCAAAACGCCCTGCGTATGGTTAGTATCCTGGTATTCGTCGAGAAAAACATAGCGGTATTTATCTCTATAGGCTTGGGCGATGGACGGAAATGTGGATACCAGCCTTAAAGCATAGACTGTAAAGTCTCCATACTCAGCCAACCCGTCTTTCTCTTTCAGGGCCGCATATTGCTTTGAAAGGTATATTACTAGTTTCCTAAGTTTTGCATTGCAAAGAAGGGTTTTCAAATTGGCTTTAGCATCTTCATCTTCTGAAGTTTCCAAAAGCCGATTAAGCGAATCAATCCAGCGATCGTTCCAAACTTCCGTACTTTCTACGGCCTCTTTAAAACTGAGATGTTTTTCATCTATGAGGAAGTTAAGGGCCCCACCTGTAAAATCTTTTATCTCTGTTTGAAGATCTTTGGAATATGAGTTTGCATAGGGAGTTAATGAAGGGAGAGTGTAATTCGGATTTTCCTCTGCGATCTCATCAAAACACTCGTTGATGGAATCCGAATTTTCTTCCATCACGTTCGCTATACACTGGCAAATCCCCGCATCCGACAGCGGAGCCATTTGCGGCTCTACTCCAATCAACAGCCCGTACTGCCTGACTATGCCCTCTACGAATGCGTCATATGTCTGAACCCTGATGGCTCCATCCTTTGATTCCGACGCTTCGGCAGATCTGCTGGCTAATTCCAACGAGGCCTTTACGGTAAAAGTCAAACCTAAGATGGACTGGGAGCGAACTCCTTTTTCGAGAAGATATTGGATGCGCTTTATAAGCGTTGTAGTTTTTCCGCTTCCTGCGCCGGCAACTACCAACAGATGCTTAGCATCGGAATGCATGATTTTATCCTGCTCATCTGTATTTTTATTCATCACAATCTTCCTTAATACCATTCACTTTTTCCGACATGCCGTATATTGTCATTGCCTTTTCAATGAGGTGGTGAGCGCTGTCATCTTCGTCTATTTCCCTCATTTGAATCTGCGATGCATCCACATACCTGACCGCATAGAAAAACTTGGCAAACATGTAGAAAACCCACGGCAGCCAGGTCTCTAAGTCGTCTTCGCTTCTTTTCTTTGCCGGTGGAATATGCAAAGCCCTTATTATGGGATTAAGCGAATTTTCAATTCCTTTAGGCATGTGGCCCGTTATAGGTATCGAATTCCATTTCGGTTTTTTTCTCTCTATAGGAGTTTCATTAAATTTTGTTCCAGATGTATCAAATATGCATGGCTGATAATAATGTTCGTAGTTATAATCGCCCTTCTTGGCGGAGGTCGTATCTTTAGATGAAGCGGGGTATGGCTCCAATTCGACTGAAAACAGCATTGACCTGGCTGCGCGATCTCCATATTTCTTTTTTGTTTCAGAACTCTTATTGAAGTATAAAAGCAGCTGATAGCAGAATAACTGCAGATCCGAAACATCTTTTATGCCATTGCAGTAGCTAGACCCTGTCTTATAATCAATCACATAGGTTTTACCTCCCTCTCGCTGTTCCAAGCGATCAATTGTGCCTGTCAAGTAAATCTTCTTACCTTGCACCGATGCCAGACCTTCAAAATTCCCAAGGATTTCCATAGCCTCGATAAATTCGTCTTCAGTAAAATCCATGCCTCTAAAGGCGTCGCTCCGTTTTGCCATTTCATAAATGTCTTCAATAGTGAAGTTTGCTTCTAGACGCTGCTCTGCAAATGCTTTTTCCAGAGGAGGAACATCCTTTAATTCAGAAGGGCAAGCTTCTGATTTTTCAGGATCGCAGGCAGTGGCAAAATATGTAGCCAAATTGGCCATGGCTTTTCTGGCTTTTCGTTCGTAGCTTCCCCTATCAAGGTTGCTCAGATCGGCCTGCTCATCCTGCAGTTCTTCAAAGTGCTTTAGCAACTCTTCTTTAAGTTGCTCTTCACTTTCGCTGTGATCTTTCCCTTCCTCAGTAGCCCATTGCGCGCAAGCGTGAATAGTAGTCCCAAACTGCATCTGAGATTTAGACTTTGTGGGCCCCTCGTTATTTTGAAGGGTTTGCCTGACGGGAGTGTTCCAAATTCCATCTACACCTGAAGGCTTCAGATATATTTCCTCTCCTGAATCTTCATTGGAGCCCTCAGGTTTTGCAGCGTGCGTGAAATTCCAAGATTTCGGATCGGCTTTTTCCACCCCAGCTCGCATTAGCATTCGTAATGCGTTAGCAGCGTCGTCTGCCATTTCCGCGTTCCCTTCTAAAATTGCCTTTGCCAATTTGGATCTGCAGTATGCCGCCATTCCTTCGGTCGTAAGGCGTCCTAGCTCCAGCTCGGATTGACTGTTTGGGAAGAATGGGCAGGTGCCCCCCATCGCAATAAGGGAATTTACACCATAAAACGGGGCATGTTCCTGATCGGAAACTGCCAAAAATACGGTTTCCCCATCGGATCTGGAAGATGCTACTAAGAAGCTGCGCCAATTCGAGTATTTTTCCTCAACTTCAAAACGATCCCTAACTTCTCGTACATCTCTGGGAAGAAATTGAGAATCTATTTTTTCTACCCGGTCTTTTGTAGCTACAGCTTCTAGAAGGTGGGTATCAAATAACTCTTCTATAACATATTTATCCCAGACCTTTTCCTGCACATCTGCTACCCATACCTTTTTGTACCTTTTCGACTGCAAGCCTGAGGGCGAGGAAAGGGTGATTCTGTCATCTTTGGGCGCGACCTGGGCTAAAGAATCAGACTCTATATAAGAGTTGGATACCCGTTTCAGAAAGTTCGGGATGCTTTCCCCTTCTTTTCCTGTATCCGCTAAATCTTGAAGGCGTATAAGCTGATCCAGCCACTTGTTGACTTCGACAGATTTTGCCCCTCCCTTAAGAGCGCGACTCTGCCACTTGTGATGAAGTCCACATCCCTCCCAAAGATTGCAGAAAAGTTCCGGAACGCTGTTTATATCCTTGGCCTTACCCAGTAATTCGAATAACGTCTCAAAATCCTGGAAATTGTTCCTCTTTTCACCATCGGCTTCTAATGCTTTGAAAATCTTTTCCCTGTCGGAAGGGTTAATGAGAAGAAAAGCAAAAAATGCCTCGAGGTTTTTGTCCTTTTCTGCGACCTCGGTCCAGTCAAGCCACTTTTTAAAGGCTGAAAACTTTTCAAAAATATCATTAGGCTGTCCACTATCTTGATTTTGCGCTGATGCCAAGGACGATAGGACAGCCTGGAAAATATTTTTGGCAATAAAAATCTGCGCAGTTTTCGCACTTTCAAACAGGGGAGACTGAAGCGCGGCTACTGCCAGGGAGAAGGCATCTTGACGCATAGCCTGAACCGATTCCTGCCCCGAAGCATAATAGGACAGCTGCATAAGCGCGAGCATTCCCTTGATTATTGGGCTGTCTTTAATTGACTCGTCATTAACAGCGGTGTACTTGAATGGAATGCCATCCCTATCTAAATCTTCCCCAATTCTTTTTAAGAAGGCATTGTCGTTGGCGACTACGGCCAGATCTCCCCATTCCTTTTTCTCTTCAATTTTACAGCTTAAAATCTCGTTTTTAAGCAGGGCGATCTCTTCTTCCTCAGATTTAGTTATTACATATCTGAAAGAACCAAAAGGCGCGTGCCCTTTTGGGGTTCTAGCCGCCTCTTTGATGGGTGTTCCCATAAATTGGAACCATGATCCTATATTCCTAGACGTATCTTGCAGAAATTTCGCCTCAGGCACATCGTCATTCTCCAGCGAATATGGACCTTCAAAGTTTTTCGTTTCCAAAATTGACAAGACATCAGGGAAGGCGCCTTTGTAACTTTGTACCGATTCATCGTCATTTCCAACGAATATGAGGGGAACTCCCTTTAAATGCAATGCTTCCAAAAGATCAAAAGTGGCTAAATTCAAATCTTGGCAGTCATCGACTACAACGAGCTTTGGAAGGTTTCCATCCATACCTCCGGATTCAACTTTTCTCTTGCATTCGAGCAGCATGTAGGAATTGTCATAGTAATTTGGATAGTTCTCCTCAATAGAAGCAACATACTTAGACCTGAGATCCTGCACAATTTCCCAGCTAAGGCATGCATGCTGCCTTCTGTCTTCTTCCAATTCAAGGTCTTTCAAATTGTTTTCAAACTCAACAATATCTTTATCTTCAAGTCCGATGCCTAATTCGCTGAATCTTGCAAAAATTTCCCTGAGCTTGGTTATAAATTGGGAAGCTAGAAATACCTTCTCGAATTTAGAATCCGTAGTGGCGCCAATCTCCAACTGAGAATTGTCGGAATGAATGTATTCTCTCAGTTTCATACATATGTCGCCAGAATTGCTTTCATTCCCTGCGCTTACCTGCTCTATAATTTTCTTTATTACCTCGGAAATTAGCTTAGTTTGATCGGAAACGTCCAAAAGTCGAATATTTTCATTATTTTTTTTCAAAAGCGCGAAAGCCAGAGCCGCAGGGGTTTTAACAGGTCTGGGATCTGTGGCATAAATCCCGGTTTCATGGGTCAAAAGCTTCGAAAGTACCTTATCGCTTAGAATGTCTACAGCTTCACGGCTCCATGGAGCTACCATGAAAGCAGCGCCTTTAAGGACTTCCTCTTTATATTTTTCGAGTATTTCTTCGCAAAGACTGGTTTTCCCTACTCCGCATCTTCCCGAAAAGCGGAGCGCCCCCCCTTTTTCTATGGCCTCCTGAGCCTTTTCAACTGCCTGGTCTAAACTTAGAGAATTGGACATAGTCCCCCTTCAAAATGCATTTGTCGAATATTCTACTTACAAAGAGGTATAAAAAACGGTAAGAAAACAGCTGTCTGTAATCGACTACATCGAAGGCGAAGAGCGGCCCTTTTCACAGCTTCGCTTTAACACCAGGGATGCTGTAGCATTCTGCCAGCTCCCCTATATGCATATGCCGGATTTCATACCGAAATTCGTAGAACAGGGAGAATTGGACGACTTCTTTAGACAAGAGGCTTCATGGACTTTTGAAACCCCTGTAAGGGAAGATATTTCCACTAAGTCCGCATCCGTCCCTCAGCCTTTGGTAAAGCCCAATCCGGTACCGGTAAAAGACTTGTTGAAAAGAGAGCTTTACCACTCGATGGTGTATGACGTAGTGAACCCGGACCTTTGCATAGACATGGTAAGGGCTCTCGGCGAAAGTCCCAGGTTCAGGGAAGTGAGGCTGTCAAACTTAGTCGAACCGGAAGATAAAAGCGATCCAGAGAGATTTTGCGCCCTTACGGCAGATCTTGGAAATGGAGTGCTCTTTATTTCCTTCAGGGGAACCGACAGCACTGTCAGGGGGTGGAAGGATAACTATGAAATGGGATTTTTGTGCCCCGTCCATTCCCAGAAAGTTGCCGCCGCCTATTTTTCCCAGCTCCTTCAATCTTGGCATGGGGCACTGATACTGGGAGGGCACTCCAAGGGAGGAAATCTTGCAATTTACGCTTCCAGCGTATGCCCCCCGGAAGTTCAGGATAAAATTTTGGCAATTTATTCTCTTGACGGCCCGGGATTTAACAGCGATTTTCTTCAAACTGAAGGCTTTAAAAGGATAGAGGCGAAAATTCACAAAATCGTCCCGGAATTTTCTTTTATAGGCTCCCTACTAGATTCGAGCGTCCACTATTCTATAGTCAAAAGCAATGCCTCAGGAATAAAACAGCACTATCCCATAAGTTGGCAATTTAAGAAAAATCTCCAATTTAACACAGCGGAAAAAATCGCTCCCCTTGCCGCATACATAGGCTCTACCTTTAACAGGTGGATAAACAAGTATGATGCCGTAGGCAAGAAAATTTTTATAGACACCCTTTTCAATTCCATTGCCGCAGCTGGATATACGGATTTTGACGACATCTTTTCAGATTTCAAGTCTGCACTTCCCCGCCTTTATAGGCAGTTTCGCACTCTTCCCCCAAGCCTTAGGGAAGCAATGGTTCAATTTTTCCAAGATTTGGCCAATATCGCTTTCTTTCAACTTCCCCTTGTGAAGGCTTTTGCTCATAAAGAGGTTGGCTCTAAAGACTAAGATAGAAAACATGAGCGATAGGGTTGAAGCCCTGGTAGGAATGATATGCGTCCTCATAGGCCTGGCAGGATCCATAGCTATTGCGCTTCATAATCTGCTTTCCCATGGAGGAGAGAGGCTGCTTGGACTGGCAGCGATAGTATCTGCGATATGCCTGTTTATAGATTTTTGGGTTTGGGTGAGAACGTATAATCAAGTCCCCCGCAAGCATAGAGTAAAAGTTAAAAAGAGAAAATATTAAGCATAAAAAAATCCCAGAAAAGCCTGGGATTTTTTTTGAGCAGTTTTTACTTGGCTACATCTCCGACCGTTACGGACAAAGTAGCATGATCAGATCCGCTGCTTTGTGCTATCGTCTTTCCGCTTTCGCTGGCATCTATGGAAACCTTTGAAGAGCTAGAAGAGCTCTTAGAGGAGCTGCTGGAAGAAGAGCTAGAAGAGCTGGAAGGAGACTGGGCCTTGACGGAGACTACGACAGCATCCTGAGTGGCGTCGTACTTCTCAAGATCCTGGGAAACCTTGACATCCTCAGTCTTGGTCCAGTTATCGGTGAAGGTATAGCTTGTCTTGGTGCCGTTAATATCAACTGTGGCTACGGCAGGCCCGTTGGCAGTGGCCTTCATATCGATGACCTTGGTGAAAACCTTGGCAGCTTGTGCAGCCTGCTTTTCCTCAGCATGCTTTTCAGCCATTTTTTGCTGATCCTGGTACTCGTTGATCTTACGAGCCATGTAGACAGAAAAACCTACAATCAGGACGGCTACGGCCATAATTGACAAAACTAGAACCGCAACCCACTCTACTTTCGGCTCCTGAGCTTGAGGCTCAGTGCCTTGATTCCTGTCATCTGCCATATTTTCTCCTTATCTTTAGAAAAATAGAGCAAAAATAATACATTGTAATATTACCTTTTTAGGATCTCCTTTGTGTGTTTTTTTACCGAAATCTAAAAAGTTAATTAATATTTAAGACTTAAACAAAGATTAAAGGTTGATATCCGCTTCTGTATTTGATATCATAATTTCCACGGATGTATTCCGTTCTCTGGAGACCTGCCTGAGTGGTCGATAGGGGCACCCTGCTAAGGTGTTGGCGGCTCGTGCCGCCCGGGAGTTCGAATCTCCCGGTCTCCGCTTTTTTCAAGCTTTTTCTCCCCTCTTGGGGAGCTCGCTTACCCTTTTTGGATCCTTGTATACTTTCCCGGGTTCTTTTTCAGTTTCAAAAAAGGCCTCGCCTGCCTCTTCAAACCATTTCCAATCTCCGGGAAGGCTGTCTTGATAAAAGATAGCCTGTACCGGGCATACAGCTTCACAGGCTCCGCAGTCTATGCATTCGTCCGGATTGATATACATCATCCTTTCGCCTTCATAAATGCACTCTACGGGACACACTTCCAGGCACGCCTTATCTTTTACGTCTACGCAGGGATAAGCGATAACGTACGTCATTTTTGCTCCAATCCTATAAGGACCGGCTCAAGAGCCAAATCTATCTCAAATTTATCCCAAACTGCTTTTCTTATTTTTTCTGCCAGATCCATTACATCACTGCTAGTAGCCGATCCTCTATTGGTAATGGCTAGGGCATGGCAGGTAGAAAGGGCGACTTTTGCGTTCGGATCTTTTTGCAGAGGGTAGCCCTTTTTAAATCCTGCTTGCTCTATGAGCCAAGCTGCCGAAAGTTTTACTTTGTCTTGTGAAGGAAATCTCGGAGCATCCTGGGGGAGCAAAGCCGCTTTTTCAGGCGAAACTACAGGATTGGTAAAGAAACTTCCGCAGCTCGCCCTGTCCGGGTTTGGATCGTCGGGAAGAGAACTGCCCTTTAAACGCTCAGGCATCATATCGGCCATCAATTTGGATTTGTAGCGGACAGGATCTTCTAGCATATTTTTTATTCCTCTTACGCACAGCACCGCCCTTCTTATATCCCAAAGTTTTTCTACAGTGCCCATTGGCTTTTTAAGGTATTCGGCTATGCTCCCGTACTTTATTGGGGCAAAGTTATTGGAAGAAAGGCGAAAAAGGGCGGAAAGGACTATGAAACGGGAATTTGGTGCGTAAGGCGGCTGGGACTTAATGTCTTCCTTGATCAAAGAGGTGCGGTAAGAAAATTCCATGGAATCTCGATTTAGGACCCTGACTTCCTTTTTCTCCCTGTCCCACACTTCAACTTCTTTTACGCTTTCGGACACTTCGCTGCCGTAGGCCCCGATATTTTGCACCACTGCAGCGCCCACAGTGCCGGGAATGCCGGATAGATTCTCTACCCCCTGCAGCCCAAGTTGGACGCATATCTTTACAAAGTCATCCCAAATCACTCCAGCATCAGCCCTAAGGAAGGCTTTGCCATTTTCCTTTGTTAGGCACTCAACTCTCCCAAACCTTGTCCTTATGACAGTTTCGGCAAACGGCGCATCCGACGCCAAAGTATTAGATCCAGAGCCGATTATGAACAGGGGCCCGCTTTCCTCCCTAAGAAGGTCTACGAAGCTGGATTTAGTGGCCGGCTGAAAGAAACGCTCTATGCAGCCCCCGACCTTCATGGTAGTTAATTCGGAAAACTTTGCATTTTTACAGAAAGATTTTCTCATTTCTCGCCTGCATGAAAAGATACAAAAAAACCGGCCTCAGCAGGGCCGGGAGGGATGGCTCTTAACGAGTCTCCTTGTGAACCGTAGAGGTCTTGCAGCGCGGACAATATTTCTTGAGCTCAAGCCTGTCGGGCGTATTCCTGCGGTTCTTCTTGGTTATGTAGTTGCGCTCTTTGCACTGTGTGCACGCCAGCGTTACCTTAGGGCGAATATCACTATTCTTGCTTGCCATCTATGCCTCTTGAACAACTTGATGATTCAAAAGTAGCGGGAAGGAGACTCGGACTCCTGACCTTACGATTATGAGTCGTACGCTCTAGCCAGCTGAGCTATCCCGCCATAAGAGCCTCAGGTGAGAATCGGACTCACGATCTCCTCCTTACCAAGGAGGTGCTCTACCACTGAGCCACTGAGGCGTGGTGGGTGCAGGATTTGAACCTGCGAAGCTTCCGCGGCTGATTTACAGTCAGCTCCCTTTGACCACTTGGGAAACCCACCATTGCACTCGAAAGTGTACTTTGATATTAAAACATATGCAACAAAAAGTATCAAGTACCTAAATACTTGAAATAGAGAGAAATTAGTGTAAAAATTGCCGAAGTGCTATGCACTGGTTGAATGTCTGAGTGGTCTAAAGAGTACGCCTCGAAAGCGTATGAAGCCCATGGCTTCCGGGAGTTCGAATCTCCCTTCAACCGCCGATTTCCTCCCTCCGCCTCACGGCCCTGGTAGCATGAGCCCGCTCTTCTAGCATTTCATCTTCAGGGTACTCCACTTTTTCAAGCGTTAAACCGTGTGAGGGGGCCAGGGGCGGAAAATCCCTAGAGGAAGAGAATTTTTCCAAAAACCAGCTTTCAGGTTTTTTGTTAGCTGCTACATAGATTTGTGCCCCTACCAAAAAGCGCACCATCTTACGGGCAAAAGCATCCGAGCGTATTGTAAATTCAATAATTCCTTTTTCCGGGCCTTTTTCTATTTCTTTCCAACTTGCCGCTTCAACTTTTCTTATAGTCGTCCCCCCGGGATTTGGGAGGGCAAAGGACGCAAAGTCTTTTAGACCCACAATATTGGAGGCAAGAGAATTTAAAAGCTTCAAATCTGGAATGAAATTTAAATCCCAGACAAATCCGTTAAGCATAAGCGATCTCGAGCTCCGGCCACATGAACATCTGTAAATATAGGTGCGGCTGAGAGCTGAGAAACGGGCATCAAATCCGGATGGAGCCTGCTCTATTTTTCTTATAACCACATCTTTTTCCAGGAGGCAGTTTATCCGGTTTGTAAGGTAAGAAAAATCTGAGAGCTTTCCTTCGAGAACGGGAAGATCTGCATGAAAAATTTGTCCATTTGCATGCACTCCGGCGTCGGTTCTGCCCGCTGCCTGAATTTTTATTTCTGACCTTAAAATCGTAAAAAGAGCTTGCTCTATTTCTCCTTCTACCGTTCTCTGCCCTTTTTGCTTGGCCCAACCGTGGAAAGAGGAACCGTTATAAGAGCATTCAGCCTTTATTCGCATGATTCAATAATAAAAAAGGGGGGATTTACCCCCCAAAGAAGAGAAAAATTACTTCTCCTCTTCGCTCTTTTCCTTTGCAGATTCAGCTTCAGCCTCAGACTTCTCCTCAGCTTCTTTTGCCGTTTCTTCCTTCACTGCTTCTCCAGCCTCTTCCATGGGTTCTTCTTCTCCCACGGCTGCGGCATCTTCTGCCAGTTTCACTGCAGTTTCCGCTTCCTTAAGTGAAGCGTTCTTGGGGCTCTCAGTGGTTACGAGGCTGATGATGGCCATGGGGGCATTGTCTCCGGTGCGCGGGGAAATCTTGATTATCCTCGTATAACCGCCTTCGCGCCCTTCCATGCGGTCAGCAATGCTGGTGAAAAGCTTATGCACTACAGATTTGTCGCGGATGAAGCGCATTACCCTTCTGCGATCGGCAAGAGTGCCCCCCTTAGCGAAGGTTATGAGCCTTTCGGCCAGAGGCTGGAGCCTCTTGGCGCGCGGCAGAGTGGTAGTTATCTGCTCGTGCTTGAAAAGGCTGGTGGCCATATTGGCGAGCATGAGCCTCTCATGAGCCGGACTCGAGGCCAGGCGCGGCCCTTTTTTCGGTTGTGGCATTATCTCTCCTTTTAGAGACTACATATTCTCATCGTTATCTTCTGGACTGTCCGGACTATAGAAAGACACATCCTTTTCAAGGTTTCTTCTATCGAAGCCCTCAGAGGATGCCCTAAGAGACAAGCCCAATTCAGCCAGCTTTTCCTTGAGTTCGTCTACAGATTTAATTCCGAAGTTGCGAATCTCCAGGAGGTCCTGCTCGCTGTGACTGATCAACTGCTCTACAGTCAAGATCCCCTCTCGCCTCAGGCAGTTGTAAGAGCGCTGGGTCAAATTGAGGTTTTCTATGGGTATAACGTTCTGTCCGTTATAAGGGCTGCGCGCCGCCCCCAATTCCACTCCCTCTGCAGAGCTGTTAAGGTCCTTGCACAGGCCGAAAAGCTCTACAAGGGTAGATCCGGCAGAGGCCATGGCATCTCTGGGGGAGATGGAGCTCTTGGTTTCCACGTCCATTATCAGGCGGTCAAAATCTGTGCGCTGCTCGACTCTGGTGGCCTCAACTTTATAGCTAACCTTCAAAACGGGGGAATAGATTGAATCTATCGGGATTCGTCCGATTTCCTGGCCTTCCTGCTCATTCATCTCGGCAGAGACGTACCCTCTCCCCCTTTCCACCGTAAACTCCATTTCAAGGGAGCCGTCTTCAGCCAAAGTGGCAAGATGGTGATCAGGATTGCATATGCTTACCCCTGCTGGCGGAGTAATGTCTCCAGCCTTCACTTCTCCAGGGCCGCTTTTGTGCAGATACATCACCACGGGTTCGTCATACTCATTTGTCAGGGCTATGCCCTTGATGTTCAAAATAAGTTCTGTCACGTCTTCCTTAACGCCCTGGATAGTGGAAAACTCGTGAAGGACGTTTGCAATGCGGATGGAAGTGACAGCCGCCCCGGGAATGGAGCTCAAAAGGACCCTGCGTAGCGAATTGCCCAAAGTGTAGCCAAATCCAGGCTCCAGTGGCTCAATGGTAAAGCGTGATCGTTGGGGACTAAGTACTTCCTCAGTCACCTTCGGACGTTGTGCAATAAGCACCTTTTCAATCCTTTCGATCTAGACCGGATACGGGCCGGCCTGTATTTTTGCCAGATTTTTCTCGTCTAATTTAGACACGACGGCGCTTCGGGGGCCTTACGCCGTTGTAGGCTTGGGGAGTTACATCGGTTATGGATCCCACTTCCAGGCCTGCAGACTGAAGGGAGCGAATGGCGGTTTCCCTGCCGGATCCCGGACCCTTCACAAATACGTCGACTTTCCTGACGCCCTGCTCCATAGCCTTTCGGGCGGCAGCTTCAGCTACCATGCCGGCTGCAAAAGGAGTGGATTTACGCGAACCCTTGAAGCCGACGTCTCCACCCGTCGCCCATGCCAAAACGGCTCCGGAAGGATCGGTGATGGAGACTATAGTGTTGTTAAAAGTAGATTTGATGTGCGCCTGCCCAATGGGTACGGACTTGTGGACCCTACGCTTTGTCTTGTGCACAGATTGTTTAGAAGTAGCCATTAATCCTCAATTCCAATTGCCAACTAATTACTTTGTGGCTTTCTTCTTACCAGCCACGGTATGCCTTACGCCCTTGCGAGTACGGGCGTTTGTCTTGGTGCGCTGTCCGCGCACGGGCAGGTGGTGCCTCCAACGGAGGCCCTGATAGCAATTGATTTGGATCTTGCGGCGTATGTCAGCCTCTACTTCTCGACGAAGGTCGCCTTCTATCTTGTAGTTGTTTTCAAGATAGTCGCGCAGGGCGATTAGTTGATCTTCGGTGAGATCCTTCACGCGGGTATCGGGATTTACCCCGGTAGCTTCCAAAGTCTCTTTGGCTCGCGTGCGCCCTATGCCATAGATGTAGGTGAGGGCGATTTCGATCCTTTTTCCATTGGGGATATCAACTCCGGCAAGACGTGCCATTTCGTTGTCTTTCCTGTATACGGAGGTTATGCACCAACCTTCCGCTTATAAGCGGCTCAAGCCTCCGTGCCTGAGGTACAAAAAGGCAAACGCCCTTTAAGCGGTTGATGCCCTATTTTCGCAAAACGCGAAAGCTTATCCTTGCCTCTGTTTGTGGCGCGGATTGGTACAAATCACCATGACTATGCCATGGCGGCGAATTATGCGGCAATGGCTGCAAATTCGTTTGACACTCGGTTTGACTTTCATGGGTTTACCCTTACTTGTAACGATAAGTGATGCGTCCACGAGTCAGATCGTAGGGGCTCATTTCTATTACCACCCTGTCTTGAGGAAGTATGCGGATATAGTTCTTTCTTACCTTACCCGAGATGGTGGCGAGCACTACATGCTTATTTTCAAGTTCTACTCGAAACATCGCATTTGGGAGAGCCTCCACAACTCTTCCCTCAACCTCTATCACACCATCTTTCGACATATTCCCTCGCAGTTTCCGAAAAGAGTTCTACGTGTACACACACTCCTAAGTAATTCTACCATAAAAAATACTAATTTTCTATAGCCTTGCGAATGTCTTTCGTGACAGTGGAAATGTCCCCCTGTGCATCAACTTTCCTAAGAAGGCCCTTCTGGGCGTAATAGTCAATCAGGGGCTTGGTTTCCCTGGCGTAAATTGCAAGCCTTTCAGCTATAGCTTCGGGCTTGTCGTCGCTCCGGCCCTCTTCGCGAATGCGCTTTTGAATTCGGCTGGCTATAAGCTCGCTGTCAGCTTCCAGAAGAATTACCGCATCGAGTTTTTGGCCGTTCTTTTTAAGCCACTTATCCAGATCTTCGCTCTGCTTTGCATTCCTGGGATATCCGTCTAAAATCCATCCATTCTTTGCATCGGGCTGGCTGAGGCGGTCGAATACCATTTCGCTGGTTATTTCATCCGGCACCAGTTCGCCCTTTTCTATATATGCAGACACCTTTTTCCCGAGATCGGTTTTTTCGGATATGTTCTTACGGAAGATTTCCCCGGTGGAGATGTGGGGTATGTCGTAAATGCGGGCCAGATCTTCCGACTGAGTCCCCTTGCCCACGCCCTGGGGCCCCATGATTATTAAGTTCATTTTTCCTTTCATTCGCTTTCGACGGGAATCGATTCAGAAGGTACGGGCTTTGGCACCAAAAAGCCCTTGTATTGGAACTGCCTCACCTGGGCGGCGGCCTGGCGCAGGGTATCCAATCCCACGCCGGCGATAATGAGAATGGTAGTCCCTCCGAAGGGCAGACTGCTTCCCAGGTTTAACGCCCTTATGAGCATGGTTGGAATAAGGCACACAAACAGTAAATAGATAGATCCCACCGTATCCAGTCGGTTCATCACAAAGGACAAGTATCTACTGGTCTCATAGCCTGCCCTTATCCCTGGAACGAAGCCTCCGTACTCCTTCATGTCGTCTGCAATGTCATTGCTGTTAAACGTAATGGAGGCGTAGAAGAAGGTAAAGAAGATAATCATAAAGGCATACAGCACTATGTACCAAGCCGACGTCGTCACTCCAAGATTCCTGTCTACCCACTTCACCCAGCTCTGTTTGGTATTTCCAAATTGGGCTATCAAGGTAGGAATGGCAAGAATAGAAGAGGCGAAGATGGGGGGTATAACGCCCGACATGTTTATCTTCAAAGGTATGTAGGTCGAAGTCCCCCCATACATCTTCCTGCCTATCATGCGCCTTGTGTACTGTACAGGCACCCTTCTTTGCGATTGCTCTACGAAAATAACGAAGATTATTACGGCAATTAATACAGCCAAAACTATTGAGAATTCGAGCCAGTTGTCATAACGGCCAATATCCCAAAGCTTTGGAAGGAAGCCGGCGCAGATAGAGACGAAAATGAGCACGCTCATTCCCTGGCCTATACCTTTTTCGGTAATAAGCTCTGCCATCCACATTATTAGTCCGGTTCCACCCGTCATAACCAGCACCATCAAAATAAGGGAGAAGATGGAGCTGTTGGGAATTACGCTTTGAGAACAGGAGTAGTCGAATAACGCTCCGCTTCTGGCTGTGACTATTATGGTGGCAGACTGCAAGATAGCCAGCCCTATAGTCATATACCTGGTGTACTGGGTGAGTTTAGCTTCTCCAGCCTGACCTTCCCGGTGCAAAGCCTCAAAGCGCGGTATCACGGCCCTTAAAAGCTCTACCACAATAGAGGCCGTTATATAGGGCATAATTCCCAGCGCAAAGACTGAAAGCTGCAAAAGGGAGCCTCCAGAGAACAAATTGATGAGACTAACGAAATTAATGCTTGAAGTCTTGGCTAAGCAGGCACGAATCACCCTATAGTCCACTCCGGGGGTCGGAATGTAGGCGCCGATGCGATAGATGATTATTATGCCTATGGTAAAAAGGATCTTATTTCTCAGCTCTTTGGTGCGAAAGGCCTGGATCAGCGTCCTCAAATTCTCTCCTAATTATTTGGATTAAAAACATAAAAACTCCCGCCAGTTTTAAAACTATAACGAGAGTCTTTAGATTTATTTGGATTCTTCTACGCTTCCGCCGGCGGCTTTAATCTTTTCAGCAGCGGCGGCAGAAACCTTAACACCCTTTATAACAAAGGCTGCCGAAGCATCTCCTTGAGCCAAAATCTTTGGAACCTGTCCACGGCGCAAAATACCCGCCTTCTCCAGGCTCTCTTCGTTTATCTCTCCTCCCTTGGGGAAGAAGTTGGAGAGAGTGGAAAGGTTAATGGCCAGGTACTCCTTATGGAAGGGGCTTCTAAAGCCCCTCTTCTTAGGAAGACGCATATAGAGAGGAAGCGCTCCTCCCTCAAATCCGGGCCTGACTTGATAACGAGCCTTGGTGCCTTTAGTGCCTCTGCCCGAAGTCTTGCCCTTGGAGCCTTCTCCCCTGCCCACTCGCTGAGGAGCTTTTTTTGCCCCGGCAGCCGGGTGCAGATCTCCTATCTGCAGGATTTTTTCTGTCATTACTTTTCCTCCACGCGGACAAGATGGGCCACGGTCCTCACCATTCCGCGGTAGGCCGGGCTGTCTTCAACCTCTACGCTCTGGCCTATGCGGTGCAGGCCTAGAGAAAGCGCGGTGTCCTTCTGCCTTTTGGTGCATCCGGAAAAACCTTTGATCAGCGTGACTTCGAGCTTCTTCACTCGGCGTCACCCCCTCTGTACTCAGAGCTTTCCTTCTTAGCCGCATCTTTTTCATCCTGCAGGGCGTGCAAGATGGTGGCAGGAGCTACCTCGCGAAGGGTAAGGCCCCTGCGGTTGGCTATCTCAATAGGCTCTTCTAGCTGCTCTAGGGCGTTGATGGTGGCCCTGACAGTGTTTATAGGATTGGAAGATCCCATTGACTTGGTCAGGATGTCGGAAATGCCTGCGCACTCAAGGACGGCTCGAACAGAACCGCCGGCAATAACGCCGGTTCCGGGAGCTGCGGGCTTAAGAAGGACCTTCCCTGCCGAATCATGCCCGATGACGGGTTCGGGAATGCTTCCGCGAAGCCTGCACACGCTTATCATGTTCTTCTTCGCTTCGCTCTCGGCTTTGGCGATAGCCGCAGGAACTTCATGGCTCTTTCCGGTGCCGGCCCCTACAGCTCCTTTTCCGTCTCCAACCACTACCAATGCGGCAAAGCTCATAGTCCTTCCGCCCTTGTGGGTTTTGGAAACGCGGTTTATGGAAACCACCCTGCTCATGAGCTCGTCTTTTGCCTCAGAGCGTTCCCTACGGGCGCTCCTGCGCTTGCGGCGCCGGCCCGCATCCTTGCGGTCCTGAACCTCTTCTTCAGGGGCAGCGGAAGTGGAGGAAGTCTCTTCAGTCTCTTCCTTTGCTTCTTCTGTCATATTTTCAGTCCTCCTTCGCGGGCTCCGTCTGCAAGCGCCGCTACGCGGCCGTGGTACTTATATCCGTTGCGATCGAAAACAGCGTCACAGATTCCAGCTTCCTTAGCCTTCTGAGCAAGAAGAAGCCCAACCTTTTTAGCTGCTTCAACCTTGCTGCCTTCAAAATCCTTGAAGGGAGCCTGAAGGGTAGAGGCGCTCACCACAGTCACCCCATGCACGTCATCTACCATCTGGGCCACGATGTTGCGGTTGGAGCGCGTTACCACCAGACGCGGTTTTTCGGGAGTTCCCGAAACTTTCTTCCTGATGCTTAAATGCCTGCGGCGGCGGGCCGCCAAAGTGCCCTTGCCAAAAACTTTGACCGACATTACTTTCCAGCCTTTCCGGCCTTGCGGCGAACGTGCTCGCCGGCGTATCTAATACCCTTGCCCTTATAAGGCTCAGGGGGGCGGAGCATGCGGATCTGAGCCGCGACCTCTCCAACCTGCTGCTTGTTTATGCCGCTCACCGTCAAATGCGTAGCATCAGCTACGGTGAAGGTAATGCCTTCGGGAGCCTTGACGGGAATGTCATGAGAGTAACCCAGGGCAAAATTGAGATCGGGTCCCTTGGCGGTGACCCTGTAGCCGGTGCCTACTATTTCAAGCTTCTTATCAAATCCAGAGCTGACGCCCTGAACGATGGAAGCTACCAGAGCCCTGGCCAGGCCGTGGCGGGCAGATGAGCCCTTTGCGCCCGAGCCGGTAGGAATGACTTCGATGGATCCCTCGGACTGTTTAATCTCAATTCCGTCCGGGATGATGCATTCCTGAACACCTTTAGGTCCCTTGGCGGTGACCTTGTTTCCCTCAACCGTGACCTCTACGTTCTTGGGGAGGGCGATCGGGAGTCTACCTATATGCGATGCCATTTTGCCCCCTCACCACACGTAGGCGACAACTTCGCCGCCTATTCCCTGCCTGCGGCACTCTCTTTGGGTCATGAGGCCGGAACTGGTCGAGATTATTGCTATTCCCAGGCCGCCCAGAGGCTTGGGGAGTTTGTCGCTCTTAGCGTACTTCCTAAGCCCGGGCTTGGAAACGCGCTTGATTCCCCTTATGCTGCTCTCTCCGGCGGAGGTGTACTTAAGGCTGAGGACGAGGGTTTTAGAAATCCCCTCCCCTTCCACAGTTATAGAAGCTATGTAGCCTTCCTTCTTCAAAATCTCAGCTATGGCTTCCTTGAACTTGGAATAGGGAATCGCCACCTGTTCATGCTTCACGGCGCAGGCGTTGCGAATCCTGGTCAGCATGTCTGCGATTGGATCTGTCATTGTCATAAAATTAAAACTTTCTCGTTGTGGTTTCTATTTTCATAGACCTTCAATGGTTTTGGGATCTACCAGCTGGATTTCATAACTCCGGGGAGTTGACCCTCGTGAGCCTTATTTCTGAAGCAGATCCTGCACAGTCCAAACTCGCGATAGACTGCATGAGGCCTGCCGCAAATCTGGCAGCGCGTATAGGCCTGGACGGGAAACTTAGGCTTCCTATTGGCCTTAGCTATAAGAGATTTTTTCGCCAATTCTATTCCTCCTTGAAAGGAAAGCCCAGGCGTCTGAACATAAAGCGGGCCTCTTCGTCAGTTTTGGCGGAAGTAACTATCGCTATGTCCATTCCCCTGCGGTGATCGATATTGTCTGGATCGATCTCATGGAACATAGACTGTTCCGTGAGGCCAAAGTTGTAATTGCCCCTGCCGTCAAACTGCTTGGGGCTCAGTCCGCGAAAATCACGGATTCTGGGAATGGCCAGGGTGATGAGGCGGTCCAAAAATTCCCACATCATATCTTTGCGCAAAGTTACAAAGGCGCCTATGGTCTGACCTTTGCGCAGGTGGAACTGAGCGACGGACTTTCTTGCCTTGGAGATGGCAGGCTTTTGGCCGGTTATGAGGGTAAGGTCGGAAATTGCCCCTTCTATGAGTTTGGAGTCCCTTGCAGCCTCGCCTAGAGCCATGGTTACTACTACCTTCTCGATGGAAGGTATCTGCATGGGGTTCTCGTACTTGAACTCACCCTTCAGAGCCGGGACTACTTCGTCTTTGTATTCCCGGTACAATCTAGGCCGAGCGAACAATTCGGCAGAGTCCACTTCACTCATACCTTGATCTCCTTACCTGATTTCTTGCTAATGCGGGTGCGAGTGGTCTTAACCTTTCCGCCCCTCACTTCGCGCTTTATCGACACCCCCACCCTGGTGGGTTTGCCGGTTTCGGGATCGACCAGCATTACGTTGGACCTGTCGATGCTGGCTTCCATCGACACAATCCCGGCCTCCTGGCCTTCTTCTTGGGCGCGCTTGTGCTTCTTGACTATCTGCACGCCTTCGACCACAAGCCTTCCGTTGGGAAGGACTTTCAGGATTTTGCCCTGTTTGCCGCGATCCTTGCCATAAATGACCTTTACCAGATCTCCGCTCCTGAGCTTGGCTACCAACTAGATCACCTCCGGAGCCAAAGAAACTATCTTCATGAATTTGCGTTCACGCAGCTCGCGGCCTACAGGCCCAAAAATACGCGTTCCCTTGGGCTCACTGCCATTGCCCAAAATCACTGCGGCATTTTCGTCGAAGCGGATGTAAGATCCGTCGCGGCGGCGCGTTTCCTTATCGCATCTGACTACGACGGCCTTTACCACGTCGCCTTTTTTCACGGCTCCGCCCGGTATGGCGTCTTTTACAGTGGCTACTATCACGTCGCCCAGGCCCGCATAGCGGCGCTTTGAACCTCCGAGAACTCGGATGGTCAAAATCTCCTTGGCACCCGTGTTGTCAGCCACACGCAGACGTGACTCTTGTTGAATCATTAATTCTCCTTTAGTTGAAACACTACTTGGTGCGTTCCACTATTTTGACCAAACGCCATCTTTTGGTTTTGGACAGGGGGCGAGTCTCCATGATTACCACAAGATCCCCCTTGCGGGCCTCGTTTTCGGGATTATGAGCCTTAACCTTGCTGGTAGAGCGTACAACCTTCCCATAGAGGGGGTGGGCGCTCTTATGCTCGAGGGCCACAGTGATGGTCTTGTCCATGGAGTCGGAAACTACGTACCCCCTGCGGACCTTGCGCCCGTTACGCTCTTTGCTTTCCACTTTGCTCATGCTTTCTCCGCATCCTTGGCGCCTTTAGACGCCTCAGAAGTTGCCTTCTTCTTCTTCTTGCCCTTGTCCGTTTCCTTGGGGGCGGGCTCTTCTATAATCCCCAGCTCTCTCTCTCTCAAGAGGGTGTTCATGCGGGCGATGCCTTTGTGCAGCTTCTTCACCCTGGAGGGGTTAGAAAGGCTTCCGGTAACGCTCTGGAATCTCAGATTGAAGAGCTCTTCCTTAGCTTTCTTAATGCCATCTTCAAGTTCCTTGCTGGGCTTTGCCTGCAGGGAAGAGATGGAAAATTCCTGAGTTTTCGCAGCCATTAAGCTTCTCCCTCACGACTGACTATACGGCACTTCATAGGTAGTTTATCAATAGCCCGCCTCAGGGACTCCCTGGCTGCCGCCTCAGGGACGCCCCCTATCTCGAAGAGAATCCTGCCCGGCTTGATATTGGCAATCCAAAACTCCGGGCTTCCCTTTCCAGATCCCATTCGGGACTCTGCCGGGTGCTTGGTAAGGGGTCGATCCGGGAAGACATCGATCCAAACCCTGCCGCCGCGCTTGATGTAGCGGTTGATTGCAATACGGGCTGCCTCGATTTGACGATTGGTCATGTAAGCCGGAGCCATGGCCTTTATGCCAAATTCTCCGAAGGTAAGCTCGTTGCCGCCCTTCGACATGCCGCTCCTGCCGGGGCGGTGCTGCTTGCGGTACTTTACTCTCTTTGGAATCAGCACGTTCCTACTCCTTTACTTCCTCTGCTCCGGTAGGGGTGGGCTCCTGGGCTATGAGTTCGTCAGCGGGAATCTTGGGAGCTTGGGCTGCAGGATCTGAGGTCCTGGGTCGGCGGGGCGGCCTTCTTCCGTCGCGCTTCACCCTTCCGCTCCTGGCAGATTGAAGCTGCTTTGCATCGAACTGGGCTTCGGTCATGTCGCCCTTGTAAATCCATACTTTGACGCCAATCTGGCCGTAGGTGGTGCGAGCCTCAAAGAAGCCGTAATCTATGAGGGCCCTGAGGGTCTGAAGAGGAACCCTGCCTTCCCTGTAGAACTCGGAGCGGCTCATATCGGCCCCTCCCAGGCGTCCCGAGAGCTTAATTCGAATGCCGTCTGCTCCCGCAGCCACGGCGTCTCTCTGTGCCTTTCTCATGGCGCGGCGGAACATTACCCTGTTTACGAGCTGTTCGGCTATGGACTGGGCCACCAGTTGGGCGTCAATGGCGGGATTCTTCGCTTCAAATATATTGAGCTGTATCTGCTTTCCTGTCAGCTTTTCCAGTTCGGCTCTTATTTGATCTGCTACTGTTCCCTTGCGGCCGATCACAAGGCCCGGGCGGGCCGTGTAAATGTCTACCCTGACCCTTTCTTTGGTGTGCTCGATGATTATCTTGGACACCCCGGCCCTCTGCAGGCGTTCGGAAGCGATGCGGCGGATTTTGTCGTCTTCGCCTACAAAGTCCCTGTACCTTTCGCCCTTAACGTTGGAAGCGGAGAACCAGTGGCTCCTATAATATTCCGTTATTCCGAGGCGAAAGCCGAGCGGATTAATCTTTTGACCCATTAACGAACCCCTTCTTCCGAAGAAACCACTACGGTGATCTGGCAGGTACGCTTTAGGATCGCACCAGCCCTGCCCTGGGCGCGGGCGCGGAAGCGCTTCATGGTCGCTCCTTCGTCCACCATAATTGTTTTCACAACTAAATTATTCTCGTGGAAAGTCTGGTTAGACTTCTCGGCGAGAAAATGAGCGTTGGCGATGGCTGATTCCACCACCTTGCGCACGGGCTTGGCTGCAGTCTGCGGCGCAAACTGCAGGACTACTCTTGCATCCTGCACGTTCTTGCCGCGGATAAGATCTACCATTCTGCGGGCTTTGCGGGGGGTGACGCGCACGCGCCTTGCAATCGCTCTAGCTTCTAAATTACCCATATTTAACGCCGTGCTTTCTTATCGTCTTTTACGTGACCGTGGAAAGTGCGGGTCGGAGCAAATTCGCCGAGCTTGTGACCCACCATGGCCTCAGTTACGTACACAGGCACATGGCGCCTGCCGTCGTGTACCGCAAAAGTTAAACCTATAAAATCGGGGGTAATCATAGAACGGCGCGACCAAGTCTTGATGACGGTCTTGTTTCCATTGGCGAGCTGCTCGTCTACCTTCTTTTGTAGGCAAGCATCTACAAAAGGTCCCTTTTTAATGCTTCTACTGCTCATTCGATTTCCCTACTTGCGATTCTTACCAGACGGACGGCGGCGCACGATGAGCCTGCTGGAAGCCTTCTTCGGCCTTCTGGTGCGCACCTCTCCCTTGCCCCACGGGCTGCGCGGATTCTTTCCGCCGCGCGTACGTCCGCCATGGGGGTGATCTACGGCGTTCATAGATTCGCCACGCACGATTGGCCTGTGGCCCATCCAGCGGGCGCGGCCCGCCTTTCCGAGCTCAATGTTGGAATGCTCGGAATTTCCAACTTCTCCAATGGTGGCCCTGCAGGCAGCCAGAACGTTTCTAACTTCCCCGCTGGGCATTCTGAGCTGGGCGTATTTGCCATCCTTTGCCACCAGCTGCACCGAGGCTCCGGCGGATCTGGCGATCTTTGCCCCTCCAAGGGGTCGAAGCTCTATGGAGTGGATTATGGTGCCGGTGGGGATGTTGGCGAGAGGCAGGTTGTTTCCGGGCTTGATATCAGCCTTGGGTCCCGTCTCGATAAGGTCTCCCACCTTTATGCCCTTGGGTGCAAGGATGTAGCGCTTGTCCCCATCGGCAAATACAACAAGGGCGATGCGGGCGCAGCGGTTGGGGTCGTACTCTATCTCCCTGATATGGCCCGGAACTCCATCCTTGTCCCACCTGCGGAAGTCTATAATCCTGTACTGCCTTTTTACTCTTCCTCCGCGGTGACGGGAAGTGATTCGGCCGTAGTTATTCCTTCCGCCCGTAGAGTGGAGGGGACGAACGAGGGAAGGTTCAGGCGTGCGGCGGGTAAGATCTGAAAAATCTTCCACCGAAGCATTGCGCCTTCCCGCGCTTGTTGCTTTATAAATGCGGATAGCCATAATTTATCAATCCTTTTTCTCGGCTACCTAGTTACCGTTAGTAAATATATCAAGTTGCTGATCGGGAGCGAGGGTGACGATTGCCCTCTTTTCGCTGGTCCTCTTGCCGAAGGTCCTGTTAGGCAGGCGCCTGACTTTGCCCATGCGGTGGAGGGTATTTACCGATACCACCTTCACATCGAACAGCTTCTCTATAGCCTGCTTTACCTCGACTCTGTTTACATGCTCGGGGATTACGAAAGTGTACTGCCTGCGATCAGAATTGGCATAGCTCTTCTCGCTGATCACGGGCCTGATTATCACGTCCTGAAACAGTTTCTCCACAGCTATCTCTCCTTCGCAGTGCATGCGGCATTGCACTTTTCAATAAACTGATCCATTGCTTCTTTGGAGAAGATAAGGTTCTTGGCGACGATGACGTCGTAAGTGTTTATCTGGTCTACAAAGATCGGGTTTATGTAATCCAGATTGCGGGCGGAAAGCCATTCGTTAATCTGATCGGAGGTCAAAACGAGAGTGGAGAAAGATCCGCCGGCAATTGGAGAAAGGATTTGTGCGGCCTTCTTTGTAGAGGGCTTTTCAAACTTTAAAGATCCCAGAACGCTGATGCATCCGCCGGAAGCCCTATCGGAAAGGACATACCTGAGGGCGAGGGCCTTCATCTTCTTGGGAGTCTTTTGCGAATAGTCGCGGGGGACAGGGCCAAAGGCAATTCCGCCGCCCTTCCACTGGGGAGCTCTAATGGATCCCTGACGGGCGCGTCCCGTGCCCTTCTGCCTCCACGGCTTCTTGCCGCCTCCAGATACCTCGCCACGAGATTTGGCAGAGTGGGTGCCCTGCCTAAGAGCTGCAAGGTGAGCCACTACGACCTGGTGGATGAGAGGAATGTGGTCGACTACCGCCTGCGAATCATAACCAAATACGCACTCCGGGAGGCTGACGGTGCCTTCCTTTTCCCCTTCGGCGTTGGTGACTTGTACTGAAAGATCTGCCATTATTCCTATGCTCCCTTCACAGCGCTGCGAATGAGCACTAAAGATCCCCTGGAGCCCGGAAGAGCCCCCTTAATCGCTATATAGCCTTCCTCGGCATGAACCTCCACAACCTTTAGGTTTTGGATAGTTTTCCTGTCAGAGCCCATTCGCCCTGCCATCCTCTTGCCACGGAAGACGCGGCTGGGGGTGGCGCATGCGCCTACAGATCCCGGCCTTCTTTCGTTCTTGTGAGAACCGTGGGTCCTCCTGTAGGAGCGAAATCCCCAGCGCTTTATGGTGCCGGCAAAGCCCTTGCCCTTGGTGGTGCCGATAACATCCACCACAGCTCCCTGCTCGAAAGTGTCGGGGGAGATCTCCTGCCCCAGCTGATACTGAGCTGCTTCGGGAGTCTTATACTCCACAAGATGGCGCCTAGGGGTAACCCCGGCCCTCTCAAAATGGCCTGCCAGAGGCTTGGTCACCTTTCCAGGCTTAATGCTGCCATAACCTATCTGAATGGCGTCATAGCCGTTCTTATCTGTGGTTTTGACGTCAGTGACTACATTCGTAGAGACATCCACGAGGGTTACGGGAATGACGCGCCCCTGCTCGTCCCACACTTGGCTCATTCCCAACTTTGTTCCTAATAAAGCTTTTCTCTGCATGCTCCGACCTTTACAGCTTGATCTCTATATTGACATCCGTGGGTAGATCTATGCGCATCAACGAATCTATTGCTTTAGGAGTGGGATCTATAACGTCGATCAGGCGCTTATGTGAACGCCTCTCAAATTCCTCGCGAGAGTCCTTGTATTTGTGCGGAGAACGGATGACGCAGTAGCTGTTCCTTTCGGTGGGAAGCGGGATCGGCCCGATAGCCTTCACGCCTACGCTTGTTACAGTTTCAACGATCTTCTTCGCAGACTGGTCAATAACTTCGTGATCATAGGACTTGAGCCGAATGCGGATTTTTTGTCCCGCCATTGCTGTACGCCCTTCCTTTAGTAGTACTTCTTAACCCGCGACAGCAAGATGCGGGTCCTATTGCCATACAAAACCTACTATGCCTTGGAAAAAGGCGCGCCCGCTTTTCAAATTGTAAATTTAAACCGTCACAGGTTGACAAGTAAATCTTAGTATTCAAGCCTTATTGTTGCAAATACGAGGGCTGAAAATGAAAAAGCCCCCGAACGGGGGCGGAAAATATTTAACGCTTAGAGTACTGAGGAGCCTTGCGCGCCTTGTGGAGGCCGGGCTTCTTTCTTTCAACTACTCTGGCATCCCTTGTCAAAAAGCCGTGCTTCTTAAGGATTTCCCTGTTGTGATCGCGGTCGATTTCATTAAGGGCCCTGGAAATTCCGAGGCGTACTGCGCCCGCCTGTCCGGAAATACCGCCACCTTCAACGCGGACAAATACGTCGAACTTGCCTTCGAGATGAAGGAGGGTGAAGGGAGACTGCACTTCCCTTCTGGAAAGCGCCTGGGTGAAGTAGTTTTCCAGGCTTCTCCCGTTTACCGTCCACTTTCCGCTGCCGGGCTTGAGCCAAACTCTGGCTACTGCATTCTTTCTTTTGCCCGTTCCATATCCCGGGGCTATGAGGCTCTGCCCGGCGCCGGCCTGGGTTTCGGTCTCGGAGCTGTAGGTTACAGCTTCTTGCAACTGATTTTCTGCCATCGTAACTTCCCTTTTCCTACTTCTGCTTGCCCTGGGTCATTTGAGTGATTGTGAACTTCTTAGGCTTTTGAGCGGCATAGGGGTTTTCCCCTCCGGCCACTACGCGCAGCCTCTTTATCTGCTGCCTAGAGAGCTTGTTTTTGGGAAGCATGCCCCACACGGCCTGACGGACAAGCCTGTCGGGGTTGCCCTTTCTTAAAGAGCCCAGGGTGTCGGCCTTCAGGCCGCCCGGGTAACCAGAGTGTCTGTAGGCAATCTCACTTTCCTTCTTGCCCGTGAGAACTACCTTGTCGGCGTTGAGGATCACTACATAATCGCCCGCATCCGCATTAGGGGCGAAGGTCCTCTTGTTTTTTCCCCTCAAAAGCGTGGACGCTGTGACAGCCAGCCTGCCCAGCACCACTTTCTGGGCGTCTATTACATACCAGTCATGAGTCAAGTCAGCCGGTTTGGGTGTAAAAGTCTTCACAACTAACCTTTTCTTTATTGTGTTTCTGCCGTTGTTTGCGCATTGCGATTCAATTCCCCGAAGTCCGCTCTGGCGAGTGGGAAGCGTCCAGCTAAACCGAAGGGAAACACAACAATTCCTTATTGTACATTATCCGGGGAGACTCTTTTTTCAGCTGCCTTCCTCACTTCCGGGCTGTTGTCTTCCATAAGGGAATGGAGGGCATCTTGAGGGCAGTTGGGATTGCGGGCCGCGCTGGATCTGACCATGGAAGAAAGGACGAATTCTCTTGTGCCCTCTGCGCTTTCTTTCCCAATTTCAGAAAGAAAACGCAGAAGCTGGGGGGAAGAAAGGGGGTTTTGCGCCGCATCCAGTTTGGCTTTCCATGAGGAGTTCGGGTTTTTTATCGCCTCTTCTCTCACCTTTTCATCTTCATCCTTTGCAAGTTTTGAAAGAAGCCAATTTTTTGAAGACTTATTTGCAGCCACGGCCTTTCTAACGTCGCGCTCTTCATCTGTGCTGAGGCGCACCAAGATATTAGGAAAAGAAGAAGAGCAAGCCATATAAACCCTGTCTTCCTTTGGAGTTGCCTTATTTGCAGCCACGGCTTCCAAAAGGGCCGATCTTATGGCAAATTCTTCTTCCCCCACTTCTTCTTTCTTTAGCTCCTCTCTTGCAAGCTTTGAAAGTTCCTCCGAATCTGCAGAGTGCCTTATGCGCTCATACTCATCCGTTAAAGTTTTTTCTTCTTCCATTTGAACTCCGCAGAATATTATTTGCCAAACTTATTTATTCATTGTATGCTTAAAAGTGCTGTGGTTCTCCACAGATGGCCCGATAGCTCAGTTGGTTAGAGCGCCGCCCTGTCACGGCGGAGGTCGCCGGTTCAAGTCCGGTTCGGGTCGCGGGAGGCAATAGAAGTTTTTTATTGTCTCGCTGTTGGCTCTGTAGCTCAGTTGGTTAGAGCGTACGACTGAAAATCGTGAGGTCAGCGGATCGTTCCCGCTCGGGGCCACGGTCCTTTTCTAGGTGTTATTTATTTAGTTTTCCTCCTTATAAATTTTAGAAATCTGTAACCCTGTTTGCGTGCTCGGCTTTTTTTCCACCCTCCTCTTTCACTTTCGCGCCAATAAGGGGAAGCTGACAAATTTGGGGCGAAGACCGAACCTGAAAACTTGCCTGCAATTTCGGTGACGAAAGCTTCCTGAGCAAAGGGGAGGGCCTGGAAGAAAGGCCCCGCCCCCCCTATGACGAAAGCTTTCTTGCATCCTAGGCTTTGGCAGATTTCAAAAGCCTCCTTGAGGCTTTTAGCCTTTATTGCCCCTTCAAACTCGGAATCGGATCTTGAAAGGACTACATTCTCCCTCCCCTTCAGGGGTTTTGAGCCGATAGATCTCCACGTCCCGGATCCCATAATCACGGCGTTGCCGCGCGTAAGCTCTGAAAACCTCTTCAAATCCTCCGGCACGCGCCAGGGCATTTTTTCCCCGTCGCCTATCAGCCACTTTCCTTTATAATTCGACTTTGCAAGTATCAGGCAGATTTTCAAACGGCTACTTTCCCCTTCAAAGCGTCCCAGTGTTTGTAATTTAAAACGTGAAAATCAGAGTAGTCATAGCTGAATATATTCTTGGCCTTGTCGACTTCAAGAGTGGGATAGGGGTAGGGAGCGCGCGAGAGCTGGGTCAAAACCTGCTCTAAGTGGTTGGAGTAGACATGGCAGTCCCCTCCGGTCCACACAAAGTCCCCCGGCTTAAGGTCGCACTGCTGGGCTATGAGGGTGGTAAGCAGAGAGTAGGAAGCAATGTTAAAAGGGACGCCCAGGAACATGTCTGCAGACCTTTGGTAGAGCTGGCAGGAAAGGCGGCCGTCTGCTACGTAGAACTGGAATAATGCGTGGCATGGAGGAAGGGCCATCCGGGAAACCTCTGCCGGATTCCACGCGCTCACTATCAGCCTGCGCGAATTGGGGTTTCTCTTTATCTCTTCTATTACGTTTTCTATTTGGTCTATAGGCCCATTTGAGGAAGGCCAGCTTCTCCACTGCGTTCCATACACGGGCCCCAGATCCCCGTTTTCATCGGCCCATTCGTCCCAAATATGTACGCCGTTGTCAGTCAGATACTTTATGTTCGAGCTCCCCTTGAGGAACCATAAAAGCTCGTATGCCACGCCCTTGAACCATACCGACTTTGTAGTGATGAGCGGAAAGCCCTTTGAAAGATCAAAACGCATTTGAGCCCCAAAGTACGATATGGTGCCGGTGCCCGTTCTGTCATCCTTCCATTCGCCCTTTTCCAGCACAAGCCTCAAAAGATCTTCGTACTGATGAGGGTTCTTGCTTTCCGGCTTAGGGGGTATTCTCTTCCTTAGCGCTTTTACGTCAATCTTTTCCTGCATGACAAAAATTTTATCTTTTCAGTTTCAGCCGAATCTGCATAAGGCTTTCTTTTTTGGCCCGCTTTTTTATGCGCCCATGCAAGAAATAAACTTCCCCTCTAAAGCCCGCAAGCCAATTAGCAGGTCGCGGAAGGGGGGATAAGGAAATTTAACCTAAAGTTAATTTTCCTTTGGCTCGGGGGGTATGGGCGCTTTTTCCGCCTTTTTCAATGCGGCAATTTGGCAGGCCATTTGTTGCCACTCTTTTGAAAAGACGCCCCAACGGGGAAACTTGTCTGCAATGCCGTAGCGCTGGCGCCATTCTTCCCAAAGCATAGGTCCGCACATGTGTCTGGAAGGCGCAACAGGGATAAAAGAAGAATTCGAGCAGCTTGCCCCTTTTCTTACAAAGCCGCTGGGAGGAGTAAATTTATACAGCAATCTTGTGCCTCCGGAACTTAAAAATTTCTAAGGACTAGATATTAGTGAACAAACTGAAAAAGTAAAAGGGGAATGCAAAAGCCCGATTTTTTATCAATCCGTATTTGCGAACCTTCTGTGCTTTCCTGCCCTTTAGGTAAACCAGACCGCTTAGGCAATAAAAAGCTGATTTAACAAGATTCTAATGGGCAAAAGCGTATGAGGGAGACCTTATAAGTACGCGCCTTTAAAAAAATCCTGAAGAGTTGCATTTTTCAGAGCCAAAGTTTGAAAGGCCCATCTTCCGCACTCCCCAAAGCTACAAAAGAAAAAATGAGAAAAAGAAGTTAAGGCTTACGCCACCTTGTACTGTTAAGGTTAAAACGTAAAAGAATACTTGTCTTCGTCTGTTTAAAGCATTGGAGGAGCGATGGCGCAAGGGGAAGAACCAAATATGGGGCAGGGAACTACAGGCGCAAAAGACCATGGCGAAAACTGGCAGGATCTGGAGGCACGTCTGAAAAGCATAAAAGCCTACTTGAAGGCTGAAGCTAAAACAGAAAAGGATGCAAAGTCTCTAAAAGCCCGCCTCAATCTTACGGGTGAAGAACGCGATCTTACTTCTGAAGAAGAAGAATACAAAAAGAACCTGAAAGCAGAGCAGATGCAGACTCATGAAGGCCTGGAAGAAATAAAAACGGATCTGGAAAAGATAAAGGAAGACATAGATTGCACATCTGAAGTAAAAGGCCTAAAGGAATTGCGCAAGCAGGTAGACAAGTACTTAAGGGAAGTAGAAGAACGCCTGGGCGCGGTAGAGAGGGTGGAAGAAAACCAAAGCATGTAAGAACTTCACGGAGCCAATAAGCAAATCCGTTAAAGCAAGTTGGCCGCCTACAGAGGGCAAGGTGATTTTAAGGTTTTAAATCCAATGTCGTCTACCAGATGTGGGCTAGCCGGGTGTTAATTTATCGCTTCAGATATTTAAATCCTCTTTCTAATTTGAGCGTAAAAATAAAATTTAAATCTGGACTTTACAGGCAAAGAAAGAGAAAAACTTAATCTCAAAAAATCTTATACCCCTAACTGCTTTTGTTGATTTCCCTAAATAAACTTTTCCAGCGCCAATATAAAAATTTTCCCTATTGCTGCATATATAGATCCTTTTTCTCACCCTTAAAAAGTTAATAGGGTAAACGCTGCATCTAACAAAGCAATATTTTGTTCTAAGGCGGTTAGGCCTTAATCTTCCCTTTCCGATCGCGATCTTCTTTTGCCTTTTCCTTCTGCGTCGCAACGGAGAGAATTTCTATTGCATCCTTCCTGCTTTTTCCCCGCTTTGAAAGGTAGATAAATAAAATTACTCCCAAAATTACAGATACAATCGCCGCCCACGTATTTATCCTCAAACCCAGAAAGTAAATAGAAGAATTTATCCTGATTTCTTCTATGACGGCCCTGCCCGCACCATAGTACATGAGGTAAAGGGCAAAAATCTGTCCGGTTTTCAACTTCTTTTGGAATCGGTTTCCAAAAATGGTCAAAAGTATAGCTCCGGAAAGGCAGAGGATGATCGAATAAAGGAATGTGGGCTGAAAAAGGTGGGTCTGAGGGTCTGGGCACGCCAGATTCGTGTAGCAGGTTTCAAACTTACCTATGGCGTTTGCCCCGTTAAGTTTAAGACCTATGGGCCAAGTGGTGGGAAGGCCGTAAAGCTCCTGGTTAAACCAGTTTCCAAGGCGCCCGAAAGCCTGAGCCACTAAAAGGCCCGGGGCCACGGCGTCCGCCAAAAGCAGCGAGGGAATCTTTTTGCATCTGCCCACAAAAACTATCGCTACGGCCCCTCCCATCAGGGAACCGAAGATTGCCATTCCCCCGTTCCATACTTTCAAAATATTTATGGGGCTGCCCGTAGGAGGAAAGTAGTCCCATGGAACTGTCAGGCAGTTATAAATCCTGGCCGCCACCAATCCGCAAGGAACGGCTGCCAGGGTAAAATCGAGCACCTGATCGAAAGTGCCCCCCCACCTTCTCCATCTCAAGGTGAGTATCGACACGGCAAACACTATTGCGCACAGCATCGTCAAGGCGTAAAAGTGGATTGTGAGGGGCCCTAGCTTAAAGTAGGAAACCGTAGGGGAGGGAATGGAGGCCTCCAGCATTCTGTTGCCCTTTCAAAAAGGCGCCCGGTAAAGCGCGAATCTGCCTTTAACTTACAGGAAAAGGATTAGAAGGAAGTAAATGCAGGGGGCGGCCATAAGAATGCTGTCGGTTCTGTCCAGAACTCCGCCGTGCCCCCTGATGATGTTTCCGTAATCTTTTATTCCAACATCCCTTTTAATCACCGAAGCGCAAAGATCTCCTATAGTTCCCGCCAACGCTCCGCACAGGCCCACTATTATGGCTTTCCACCAGTCGTGGGCGAAAGTAGAGCGGAAGAAAATAATCCAAAATATCATTTCCCCTACAACACAGAAAAATATGCTCCCTCCCAGGCCCTCGTAAGATTTTTTGGGGGAAAGGCGGGGGGTCATCTTATGTCTGCCAAGGGTGGCTCCTACGGTAAGGCCTCCGATATCGCTTAAAGCCGGCAGGAAAATAACCATAAATTCCATCCCGTGCTCTGTGCTGTAGGGGATTTGGGAAGCGTGGTAGGAAAGGGGGAGGATGAGGAAGGAAGAGAGAAGGATGATGTAGAGGGCTATAAACAGGGACGCGCACGCATTTCTCAGCCTTCCCACTGGCCTGTTAAGGTCGCATTCTATGGGAGTGACTGCGGCACCTCTTAAGGCTACTAAAGATAAACATACAAAAAGGGAGACCGCCAGAGCGCAGATATGGAGCGGGAAAAGGTAAGTACAACAAAATACTACGGCCGCGCAAACTGCAGTAGTTACGACTGGCACTTTAATCCCTATAAGCTTACAAGCCCTAAAAAGTTCTATCAGTGCGAGGACTACAAAAATATAAATAAACCAGACAAATCCAAAGGGGGGTAAAAAGAACAGGCATATCATTATGATGCCTGCCAAAGCAAATCCGACCACTATGGCGGTAGCAAGCTTTCTTCCCGTCATAAATACCCCTAAAAATTAGACGGTAAGGATTTCTTTTTCCTTTACTTCCGTCATGGAATCTATCTCATCAGTGAATTTCTTTGTGAGCTTATCAAGATCGGAAAAGATCTGCTCCTCTTCATCTTCTGTCAGCTCTCCACTTTTGGTCTCGGCCTCTACTTCTTCGCGAGCCTTTCTACGAATGTTTCTGACCGCAATTTTGGCGTCTTCCGCCTTCTTCTTGGCCATTTTTACGTACTCTTTGCGCCTTTCCTCGGTAAGGGCGGGAAGCACAACCCTTATCACGTTTCCGTCTCTGGAAGGATTTACGCCAAGGTCGCTGTCTCTAAGCGCCTTTTCAACAGCGCTTGCCTGAGATACGTCAAACGGGCTTATTGCCAGGGATCTGGTATCCGGGGCAGTTATAGAGGCGAGGTTCTTAAGGGGGGTGGGGGCCCCGTAGTAATTGACTACGATTCCCTCTACCAGGGCCGGATTAGACCTCCCGGTGCGAATTGAAAGGAAGCCTTCTTTAAGGGAATTCAAGGATTTGCCCATGAGGGCTTTCGGCTCAGTCAAACTCTTGTCCATATTTTCGCTTTCTGTACCCGTTTGTGTGGAGATTCGCCTCAATTCTATCTCAAAAGCGCTTCCCCTATCTGAAATCTAGGCCATAGTAGTCTCGCAATCGGATACCAAAGTCCCTATTTCTTCTCCGGAAAGCACCCGTTCCACTGCGTAGGGAGAATCTATTCCAAACACCCTTATGGGCATTGCGTTATCCCGGGCAAGAGAGAGGGCTGAGGCGTCCATAACGCCAAGATTGTCTACAAGGGCCTTCTGATATGAGAGTGTTTTAAACTTTTGGGCGTCTTTGTCTTTTCTTGGATCGGATGAGTAAACCCCGTCCACTCCATTTTTGCCCATCACTACTTCCTGGCATCCTAGTTCCAATGCCCTTTGGATGGCCACAGTGTCGGTAGAAAAGTAGGGAATGCCGGCGCCTGAACCCAGTATCACCACCCTCCCCTTCTCCATATGCCTTATGGCCCTTAGAGGAATATAAGGCTCGGCCACCTGAATCATGGTAATGGCGCTCTGCACCCTCACCACCTGCCCTTCCTGCTCTAGAAAGTCAGCCAGGGCAAGGCAGTTCATCATAGTGCCAAGCATCCCTATGTAGTCGGCCCTGGATCTGTCGAAACCGGATTGGGAGAGTTCCTTTCCCCTAAAGAAGTTGCCCCCTCCGGCCACGATCGCGATCTCCACACCTTTCTGAGAGGCTGCCTTTACTTCCTTTGCAAGGGGGCGGAGAGTCTTTACGTCGATTCCAACTTTCTCTCCTCCCAGCGACTCTCCAGAAAGTTTCAAAAGTACACGCTTAGCCACTTCCACTCCTGACTAAAAAAATGGGGGGAAGCTCCCCCCTGCCTTCTATTCTTCGGCTTTTTTGCTTTCTTCCTCGCCTTTGCCAACTTCTATTCTGAGGAAGGCGGTAATGGTTCCCCCCGCCTCTTTGACAATTTGGCCTACGGTCTTGGAAGGATCTTTTACAAACTTTTGATCCAGCAAGACGGTCTCTTCGTAGAAGGACTTGATTCTCCCCTCTACGATCTTGCCTATTATGGCTTCCTTCTTGCCTTCCTGCTTTGCCTTGCCCTCTGCGATCCTGCTTTCGCTCTCTATTACGTCTGCAGGAACATTCTCTTCGCTGAGCCAGAAGGGGCTCATGGCTGAAACCTGAAGGGCTACGTCATGAGCTACCTTGGCCCCGTTTTCATCGCTGGCCACCAAGGCCACGATAGAGGGGGGAAATTCTGCAGACTTCTTGTGGGCATAGAGGTTCACTTCCTCTCCCTCTACTCTTCCCACCTGGCCCAGCTTTATGTTCTCTTTGAAAAGGGCGGCGGCAGAATCGATTATTTCCTTTACCGACTCTTCTTTGCCCTTGGCTTCAAGAAGTTCTACGCGGTCTGCAGCCTTGACTTCTACTGCGATCTGCAAAATCTTTTCGGCGTAGGACACAAACTGGGGGGTCTTGGCTACAAAATCGGTCTCAGTGTTGAGTTCGATTGCGTAACCTACCTTCTTTCCGCCTTCTTCCACAATCTTGGCAAGGGCGAGGCCCTCCTGGGCCTTTCTTCCTTCCCTCTTGCCGGCGGCCTGCACGCCTTTTTCCCTCAGGATTTCCTTAGCCCTGTCTACGTCGCCTTCAGCTTCTTCCAGGGCCTTCTTTACGTCTACCATTCCGGCTCCGGTATCGGAGCGGACTTTCTTTATCAGATCTAAAGATATCTTTTTTGCCATATGAACCTACTTAGTTTCCTGTCCCTGACCCGAGAGAAGGTCGGTTTCCCACTCGGCCAGAGGCTGTTGGGCAGATTCCTTTTCCGAGTTCTTGGAGCGCCCTGCCTGAAGCAGACCCTCGGCCACGGCGTCTGCCATAAGGGTGGTAAGAAGCGTAATGCTGCTTATAGAGTCGTCGTTGGCGGGGATGGGGTAGTCGATCTTGTCGGGATCGGAATTGGTATCGGCAAGGGCCACCACGGGGATGTGAAGCTTTCTTGCCTCATCTACTGCAAGGGCTTCCTTGTTGGTATCAATGACAAAAAGGGCCTGGGGAAGGCGGTTCATGTCCCTAATGCCCCCAAGTTCCTTTACAAGCTTGTTTTTCTCCCTCTCAAGGAGCAAAAGCTCCTTTTTGGTAAGCCCTGAAGCGCGCAGCTCGTCAAAGTCCATGTCTTCTAGCTCTTTCATGCGAGCCACCCTCTTGCTGACGGTTTGGAAGTTGGTGAGCATTCCGCCCAGCCAGCGATCGGAAACATAAGGCATCCCCACCCTGGAAGCCTGCTTTTCTACTACCTCTACGGACTGCTTTTTAGTTCCTACAAAAAGAACTACCCCGCCTCGAGAGGCCAACCTCTTTAGGAAGGCGTAGGCCTGGTTTATTCCGTCTATGGTCTTAAAGAGATTTATGATGTTGATTCCGCCCTCCTGCATGAGGATGTAGGGCTTCATCTTGGGGTTCCACCTGGAAGTCTGGTGCCCGAACTGGACTCCCGCTTCCAAGAGCTGAGTGGCAGTGACTTTTACCTCTGCCATGACTCCTCCTGTTTCTGTCGGTTTAATCCATGGCATCTAAGCGCGGAAGGTCCGACCGACATAGATTGCCGCACGCCATAGAGAAAAAGGCTTTCCCGCCCGCGGCATGGGGGGAATTTCAATAAGATTTTAGCAAGCGCTAGATATTTCGTATGGCAGCCTGGGCCCTTGCCTTTTCCCTTCCTTCCAGCCGGTCGGTAAACAGGTGCCCGTCAAGGTGGTCGCACTCGTGCTGAATCATGCGTGCCATAAGGCCTTTGCCTTCAACTACGACCTTCCTTCCATCCAAATCCATTCCAGTTGCCCTGGCAAAATTGCTTCTTTGAAGGGAAAACCAGAGGCCCGGAAGAGAGAGGCATCCTTCTTCCCCATCCTGCTGGCCTGACCGATAAGTGATATGGGGATTTATTATGTACCCCACCCTTCCGCCTACGTTATAGGAAAAGATTCGAAGAAGCACTCCAACCTGGTTTGCGCTGAGCCCTGCCCGCCCCGGGTCATCTACAGTATCTAGCATGTCTCTTACCAGATCCCTTATGCTTTGGTCTACCTTTTCCACTTCCTGGCACTTTGTGCGCAGTATCGGATCGGGCACGGTGTTAATAGTCAGCAAAGCCAAAATTTCTCCTTATCTTCAAATTAAAACCGGATTGGTCTGCCCTTCCTATTGCTAAAGAAGAAAAACCCGCTACAATGGTACATGTATTCCCGCGTAGCTCAGTTGGCAGAGCGTTCGACTGTTAATCGAAAAGTCGCCGGTTCAAGTCCAGCCGCGGGAGCGGATCCGCGCTAAGGCGCGGTTTTTTATTTCAGAGCCCGGCCTGGGTGGGGGAGACAAATCCCGTCTCTATCAGGACCTTTTTGAAATTATTTTCGTCCACCGTTATAGCTTCAACGCTCTGCGCGGAGGGCGAAGCATCCTTTTCTTCCTTCATGCACGCCGCCGCTATCGCGGAAGCCAAAGAACTTCTGTTTACCAGGCCCGTAGACCACTCTCTCGCGTTTACCACATTTTGAAGAGCCGGCGAAAGCGCGCCAAAACCTATTAAAATAGGCCAACTTTGAGCTTTTCTCTCCTTTATAAGGGCCTTTGCCACTTCCTTTTGGGCTTCGGGCCCCATAGACAAGGGCGGGGAGGGCGGCGCCTGCTTTTTTACTTCCTTTTGCTGATTTGACTGTGAAAGAGCGGTGTTGGCATCGGCCACGGTTCCCTGGTAGCCCATATTCTTCAGCACCCCCCCTATCTGAGTGGCCACAAAGTCATTGCAGGCTATAACGGCGCCGATATTTGGGAGGAGGTTTGGGGAAATTGTTTCTTTTAGAGGTGAAAGATATGAATTTTCCGTTTCCCTCGCCTGATCTATAACCTTTTTGAGATTTTTTTGAAGCGCCTCCTTGGTTGTGACGTCCACCATGAGATCTTGCCAATTTTGCCCATTCCATGCCGGATCGTAAATAAGTTTCCGTTCAAAGTAGGAAGAAAGCTGAGACCACATGCCTTCAAAAAGCTCGTGGCAGTCCTGCCGGCTTTGCGGAGAAGAAACTGAGGGAAGGAGGATAAGCAGGGGAAAAGGAGTTATGGGGGTGAGGCGGTAGTTTTTAATTTTTGCAAGCAGGGAAGAGGCCTCCATCTTTCCTATTTCATACATTGAAGGAAGGGAAATGGAACTGGAAAAGCCGGGGAGCGTAGTTACAAACGAGGCTTTGGACGAAGAAAGGGCTTTTGAGAGGGCGGGGGAAGGGAGGGGGGAAAGAAGGTTTCCGAACTGCTGCCTTGAAATTTCAGGCTCTCCTGCCGGAAAAACCACGTCTATGCTACCCTTCCCGGACTTTTCTACATCCTGGATTTCCTGCTCTAAGCCCACCTCTTGCACGCTTATCTGCTGCTGATCTACTCCGTTTTTCTCCAGGCCTTCTTCAACCGATTTTGCCACATTCTGCCATGTATTTACCGGAGAAAAACTGTTTTGCCACGAAGGTATGTAGATGGAAACGGGCTTGTCGGGCTTAATGGAGTGGGCTGAAAGCACAGGCTTGGGCCGCGCCTGGCCGCATCCGGCCAAAACAAGCACGCAGGCCCCAATTAAGGCCACTCCCCCTTTTTTCAGCCGTCCATGAGCCATCGTTTATAAAGCTTTCCTCGAAAGATATTAATTTGAGCTCTGCAGGGTTTAATATTATTAGAAATCAAATACTACTTCATCTTAACGGCTTTGTCGGGAGGTTTAATGAAAAAAGAGAGCGCCTCACCTCTGATTTACGAGACGTCTCCTGGAGACAACTTGTTTTCCATCCTGCAAAAGCGGGCACAGCAATCGCCTGACGGTGAATTCATAAAGTATAAAGACGAAGTCGGTAAATGGCAGTCTTTTTCAGCCGCAGAATTTCTGGACCTGACCAAGTTAATAGCCAGGGGCCTCATTTCCAGGGGTTTTAAAAAGGGGGATGCGCTGGCAATCCTCTCTTCCACCCGCTGGGAATGGACGGCGTTTGACTACGCGGCCCTGAGCATCGGGATGGTGGTGATACCCATATACCAAACCGATTCTCCCCTTCAGATTAAAAACATTTTAAACGACACCGGGGCCAAAATCCTGATTGCAGAAGATAGGGTGCAAAGGGAGAAAATAGCGGAAATACAGTCGGATCTTCCGTTTATGAAGTCTGAGTGGATGATAGACGAGGGAGCCCTGGCCACTTTTTGCGAACTGGGGAAGGCCGTGGCTGAAGAAGAGTGGGAAAAAAGGGCAGAAGAAGTAAAAGAGACGGATCTGGCTACTATCGTCTACACTTCAGGGTCTACCGGCGAATCCAAAGGAGCCGAGCTCACACATGGAATGCTTTGCTGCAATGCCTACAGCATCTGCATGACAGTGCCGCAAATCTGCTATCAGGATCAGGGCTGCTACCTTTGCTTCCTTCCCCTTGCGCATATCTTTGCAAGGGCCATGCAATTTGCAGTCACTGCCTGCTCCCTTTCCCTTGCGCTGGTGGGAGATACAAAAACTCTCCTAGACGATTTTAGAAAGGTCAATCCCACCCTGATTTTGGGGGTGCCCAGGGTATTTGAAAAGATCTACAATGCCGCCACCCAAAAGGCCGGCAAGGGAGCTTCCTCTTCGGTATTTAAAAAAGCCGTAAGGGCTGCGAAAAATTGGTCAAAATACCAACAGGAAAAAAGGCCCATTCCCACCATGGTCGAATACAGAAAGAGGTTCTATTCAAAAATCGTATACAAAAAGATTCTGAAGGCCTTAGGGAAACGGGCGAGTTTTGCCGTAACTGGAGGAGCTCCGATAGATAGGGGCCTTTCTTCCTTCTTTAACGGCATAGGGCTGCCCCTTCTGGAAGGGTACGGTCTTACCGAGTGCTGCCCGTGCGTTTTAAATCCCGTGGAAGGCTATAAGGTGGGAAGCGCCGGAAAACCCATAGCTTCGTGCTCTATAGCTGTGAGCGAGGAAGGGGAGGTACTTATAAAAGGCCCCATGGTGTTTAGGGGATACCACAATGACCCGGAGCTGACGGCCAAAGTCATGGATGAAGAGGGCTGGTTTCACACCGGGGATCTGGGAGAAATAGACGAAGACGGGTTTTTATTTATCACCGGAAGAAAAAAAGATCTGATAATTACTGCCGGAGGGAAGAACGTATGCCCCTCCCTTTTGGAGGCGGCAATGAAACTTTGCCCGCTTGTAGAAGAGTGCGCAGTTATAGGAGATAAAAAGCCCTTCGTCTCAGCCCTAATCACCTTAAATCTCGGGGCAGTAAATGAATTTCTCGCCTCAAGAAACCTTCCTAAGCAAGAAAGCCTAAAGGAAGCCTCTCAAAATCCCCTCGTCTATAACTGCATCCTCAGAGCCGTAGATAAGGCCAACGAAAAGGTGTCAAGGGCCGAATCGATAAGGAAATTTTTGATTTTGCCCTCTGAATTCAGCGTAGAAAACGAGCTGCTTACCCCGTCGATGAAAATACGCAGGGAGGCGATAACCAAGAGGTTTAAAGGGGAAATAGAAAAGAAAATCTACTCGCGCTAGGCTTTCCTGCGCTCCAAAATTTCGTCTACGATGCCGTAGTCTTTAGCTTCCTGGGCGGTGAGGATGGTATCTAGCTCTATATCCTTTCCGATCTTTTCCTCGCTTTGACCGGTGTGCTTGGCCAAAGTCTTTTCAAGCCACTTACGCATCCTGAGCATCTCTTTTGCCTGGATCTCTATTTCGCTGGCCTTTCCAAAGCTTTCGCCCATGGCGGGCTGGTGGATGAGGACTCTGGCATTGGGAAGAATTAGCCTTTTTCCCTTGGCGCCGGCGGCTAAAATTACCGAAGCCGCGCTTGTAGCCTGCCCCAAACACACCGTCGACACGTCGGGCTTTACGTACTGCATGGTGTCATAAATAGCCGTCATAGCTGTCATAGAGCCCCCGGGGGAGTTGATGTAAATGGTGATGTCTCGGTTGGGATCCTGGCTTTCCAAAACTAAAAGCTGGGCCATGATATCGTCAGCGCTGGCATCGTCTACCTGCACTCCCATGAAAATTATTCGCTCTTCAAAAAGCCTTGAATAAGGATCGGCTCTTTTTACGCCGTAAGGCGTCCTCTCCTCAAATTCGGGAAGGATGTAGCGATCCTGGAAGCTCTCAAACCCTGTAGGATTTCTCATTCTCTTATCCTTCCAAACTATCGGGCGAAGAGATTACGTGATCTACAAATCCATAATCCAAAGCCTGCTGAGCTGTAAACCAATGATCGTAGGCGTTATCCTCGTAAATCTGTTCTACGCTCTTGCCGGTCTGCTTGGCCGTAATTTCCGAGAGGGTCTTTTTCATGTCCATAATCAGCTCTGCATTTACGCGCACATCCGTTTCCGTGCCGCCTATCCCTCCCGCAGGCTGGTGCATCAAAACCCTGGCGTGCGAAGTTATATACCTCTTGCCTTTAGCTCCGCTTGAGAGAAGAAACTGGCCCATGGAAGCTGCCATGCCCACCGCCACGGTAGCCACATCCGGAGATACAAGCTGCATCGTGTCATATATGGCCATGCCGGCTGTAATGGAGCCGCCGGGGGAGTTGATGTAGAGCCAAATATCCTGTTTGGGGTTTTGATGGGCGAGCATTAGCATTTCAGCGCAGATGACGTTTGCGTTTTCGTCTTTCACTTCTCCCGCCAGCCATATGATTCTGTTTTTGAGAAGCTGCCTGAATATGGGATGCCCTCCGGGGAGCATTTCCTCATCCCCCTCATTTAATTGAGACAAATTTTCTCCTATTTGTCGGACTTAGCCGAGCTCTTCTTTGACTTGGAAACATGGCCAGAGGAAGATTGCTTGCCTGCCTCGTCGGTCTTTTTGGCGGCAAGGGAAGCGGCAGCCATGGATCTGGCCTCGTCTGTAGCCTGCTTTTCCTTCTTCTCTTCCTCTTCATCTCCAAGGAAGCTGGAAAGGTCTAGCTTTTCGCCGTTTTCATCTACGAAATCGGCCTTCTTCATGCCTTCCACCAGCGCCTTCTGGTGGCGGGCAGTGCTTATAGTTTCTTCAAACTGCCCGTTTTTGATCACCATATTGATAAAGTCGGGAAGAGGGATGTTGAACTGCTGAGCTGTAATGCCCAGAAAGCGGGTGATGTCGCCTTCGGTGAGTTCAGTTTTCAAATCGTCGGAAAGCTGATCTAAGACAATCTGCTCTTCCATGGCCTTTTCAATTTCGGAAGTAATTTCGGCTTTTTGAGATTTAGTCGCATCTTTTCCAAGCTTTGCAATCTGTTCGTCGGCAAGGCTCTTAATCATATCCTCGGGAAGGGGGATTTCAACTTCCTCAAGGTAATTCATGAATGCGTCCCTGGCTGCATTAGCCACCTGGGCATTCCTTCTGGCGCTGATTTGCTTTTCGATAGCCTCTTTAAGCTCCGAAAGAGTGTCGAACTCCGAAGCTTCCTTTGCAAACTCGTCATCGAGCTTGGGAAGTTCCTCCCTCTTTACGTCATTCACTTTTACTTCGGCGCGAAGCTCTTTGCCTTTATTTTCTCCTGACTTGGGGGTAAAGGTAAAGGTCGCCTCTTCCCCTTTCCTCATTCCGCGCAGAGTTTTATCGAGTCCCGGAATTTCGGAGGAGCCCACCCTGTAACTGGGCTCTCTTTTGGACTCTATCTCTTTGTCTCCGTCAAATATCTTGAGATCCATGTCAAGGTAGTTGTCCGTCTTTATAAGGGCGGAAGTCTCGACAAGGGTGGAATAGTTGTGCCTGAGCTTAGTTAAGGCCTCGTCCAGTTCCTTTTCTTCATCTACCTTGGGAACTTCAACCTTGATCTCTTCTCCCTCAATTTTTGGTAGGGATATGTCGGGCCTGACTACGATTTGCGCCTCAAAGGAAAGATCTTCGCCGGGCTTTGCGGGAAGATTCTTTATGGAAATCTGCGGAGCATCTATGGGGCGGACTTCATCCTTGTTTTCCTGAAGGGCTTTCTGGTAGAAGTTCTTCACGATGCCGTCCAGGGCCCTGTCCAAGATGTAGCCGTAGCCAACTTTGGCATCAATCAACTTTGCCGGAACATGTCCCTTCCTGAAGCCGGGAATGGAGATCCTATGCGCAATTACGTCGCGCTCCTTGTTTATGAAGGGAGCCAGATCCTCCCCCGAAGCCGTTATATCTAGTTGGACTTTCGTAGGATCTAGCCGATTGATGGTAACTTTCACTGTCAGCTCCGTTTTCTTCTGTTATTGACAATAAGTCAAAGCAATTATAAATTACTGGCTTCTATAACTTTAACTATTAAGCTTAACCTCCAGTCATTTACTCCTTCCGATCTTAAAAACTTTTCGCAATCTGCACCTGCAGGTTCCATCCAAAAGTACTCCCTTAAAATCCTGGGGCTTATCAAAAATACGGAAGGAATGTCTAAAGAGCGCGAGAGCTTCCCTACAGCATCCATAGCCTTTTGCAGGCGTTCAAGTTTGTCAGGGTGCCTCTTTTCCCAAATTTTAAGCGAATTTGGGACGGCGGAGCCGTGTTTGGTGGGCGCTGCGGTGGGCAGGGGAAGGGAGGAGGGGTTAAGATCCATCGCTCTTTGCACAGCTTCTTTCCATATTTTCGGCTTTATACTGCGTTGGAGGGGAATGTAATGGTCAAAAAGGTTGTCTAGCTGGCCGCCTTTTTCTATTTTTACCCTCTCCTCGGCCCCGGTCTCCCTAAACTCCCTTTCATTTTTGGGTTTTTTGAGAGCGAGGGCGATTATTGTTTCATCCTTAAGCACCAGTCCGGGGGCGAGATCCAACTCCCGGGCCACTTCTTCCCTAGCCTCCCAAACTTCCCTCACCACGGCAAGGCCGCGCCTGTCGGGGCCTAAAACATTGATATTTGAAACTCCGCGCCACGGGTCGCGCCTTTTTTTGCCTTCGATGCCTTTTTGAAGGATTGTGGAAAATTCATCTTCTGCCCATTGGCGCACGCCCTTTTTCCTAAGATCTCTCTCCTGGATTTCTTTTATATCCAGCAAAAACTCCACATCCAGCGCCGCGTAATTCCTCCAGGGCCTCGGAAGGGGGCGAAGCGACCAATCGGCCGTAGCAAATTCTTTTTCCAGGGAAATCCCCAAGAAAGTCTCAGTGCACCTGGCCAGCCCCATCCTTTCCATGCCCAAAAACATGCAGGACACCTGGGTGTCAAAAAGGGCCGGAGGAGTTATCCCCATCTGGCAGAATGCCGGAACGTCCTGCATCGAATCGTGAAGGACCCACCTGGGGGCTAAATCTGAAAGCCGTGAAAGATTGGCTCCAAGTGATGAAAGGGAGGGGGCGTCAAAAAGGAATATGGGAGTGCCCTGCTTTTTCATCTGTATGAGGTAGTTTTCATGCGAATAACGGTACATTGCCGCCCTCTCCGCATCTACCGCCACCGGACCCGGGGCATCTTTGAGGATGGAAACTGCCTCTTCAAACCTCGAAAGGGAGTCCACCACCGGCGGAACTCCCCCTCTAGGCTCTTTAACTAAGTTAAAACCGGGCATAAATCAGAAGATGGCTGAAGGCGTATCCTCTTCACCCTTGGGGTCCCTCTTTATCTTTACCCTCCCCTCTTCGCTTCCAAGTTCCGAAGGGGAATCTGCGCCGCTTTCCTCGTCCCATGAACGGTTCTCTTCATCCCACTTGGAATTATCTTCGGCGGCCTTCTCGAGGGCATTTTGAGCTTCTTGCTCGCTGTTATAAGGACCCATCACATCAAACAGGCTGGAGATGCGGCCGTATTCGACCTTGCCAGTTTTGATATTGAAATACCACTTTTTCTCTTCACCGGGCCACATACTTCCTCCTCCGGCCTGACTATTTACTCAAAGAAGTGCTGAGTAACCGGAATTTGCCTGTCGTGCTTAAGTGCGCGCAGGGAGACCTTCGGCCCCATGGGGCACTGCCTCCTCTTCCACTCAGCTTTGTCTACAAGGCTTATAACCTTATCAACTACAGCCCTGTCGAATCCGGCGGCCAGCATCTCCGCCCTTCCCTTGTTCTCTTCAATGTAGGCGTAGAGAACGGCGTCCAGGGTGCCGTAATCGGGAAGGGAGTCGGTGTCCTTCTGGCCGGGGTGGAGCTCTGCGCTCGGCTCCTTGGTGAGCATAGATTCGCTGATGCATCCACCGTGCTCGTTCTTGAAGGCTGCCAGCTTGTAAACCCTGCTCTTGTAAATGTCGCAAATCGGGCTGTAGGCTCCAACCGAGTCTCCGTACATCGTAAAGTAGCCCGTGGCAATTTCAGATTTGTTGGCGCAGTTGATCACCAACCCGCCGTTCTGGTTGGAGTAGGACATGAGGATCATGCCGCGAATCCTGGAGTGAAGGTTTTCCTCGGCTCCGCCCTTTAGGCCCAGAGTGTCAAAGGCGGAAATAAAGGTGGAGATGGGGATTTCTTCAAACTTGCATCCCAGCTTTCCTGCAAATTCTCTGGCGTCTTGGGCAGACTGGGGGGAAGTGCAGGAAGAAGGCATGAAGATGCAGGTGACGTTCTCCTTGCCCAGAGCATCGGCCGCAATCTCGGCGCAAAGCGCGGAATCTATTCCGCCGCTTAAGCCCACTATGGCCTTGTCGAAGCCGTTCTTATGGGCATAGTCTTTAAGTCCCAAAACGGAGTTTGCATAGACCTGATCGTCTAGGCTTCCCAGAGGCCTGCAGATGTTTACATCCTCCTGCGGCGCGTCTTGTGGCGAAGCGGGGGTAGCTCCCAGATCCCAGAAGATGAGGTCTTCTGCAAACTGCCTGGCCTGGGCGAAGAGCTTCCCTTTGCCATCCATGACAAAGCTTCCTCCGTCAAAGACGAGATCGTCTTGGCCGCCCACCTGGTTTACATACATTACCGGGCAGCCCAGCTTCATGCCTTTTTCTATCGCCAGGCCGTAGCGGGTCTTCATCTTTCCTTCGTTGTAGGGGCTGCCGTTTATTGAGACCAAAAGGTCAATTCCTTCTCCCCGTAGATCCCCTACGGTGCCCCCTTCCCTCCATATGTCCTCGCAAATGGCGACCCCGAACTTCTTTCCAAAAAGTTCTACGGTTAATGGCTTGTCTCCCGGGGCAAAAAGGCGAAGTTCGTCAAATACGCCATAAGTCGGAAGGTAGTGTTTGTCATAAGTGTCAAAAATCTCGCCGTCATGGAGTATGAAGAGGCGGTTGTGATCGGTGGCATACCAAATCTTGCCCTTTTGGGCTTCAAGGGAACCTAGGCCCAAAGATCCGACGAAAACGTAAAGGTCGCCAAGGCCGTTGTCTTTGAGGGATGCAGCCAACTGGCGGCTGGCATCAGATGCTTGGTAGCGGAAAGAATCTTTAAAAACCAGATCGTCTGTCGGATAGCCCGTGAGAGTCATTTCGGGGCATACCACTATATCCGCGTTCTTGGCCTTTGCTTTTTGGCAGGCCTTTATTACCTTCTCGCAGTTACCCGCTATGTCTCCGACGAATGTGTCTATCTGAGCCATTGCAAAACGTATCGGGCGATTTTCTACACCCATATCCATCTTCTTTCTAAACAGACAGATGCATCCTAACAGGTTGAAGTCAGCAAAAACGACTGCCCTTCAGATGTAGCATTGCTTACTATATAACAAAAAAGTCAGCGATTAATTTCCAAATTCTTCAAACGGGACGAAGGAATAATTTGTGAATACCGCTTGTCCTTCAGACAAAGACGCGCTGCAATCCAGGTCAGCGCAGATGGACCAGTCCGTATCCCCCTCGCTGTCTTTTACTATTTGCCTGCAATGCCAAAAACCGTCAAGAGAGGCGGTGGGCTCTATTAAGAAATATTTGTCGCTTCTGGCATCCTGGGATATGTCTACCGATTCGTGCTGAGAATAAAACTCGTCCAGGGCTTCATCCCATGCCCTCACTCCCATTCCCCAGCGGCTATCCATTTCTCCCAGCTCTTCAAACTTATCGGAGGCTATGAGTTCTATCCTCCTAAACAAGGCGTTTCTTGCCATGAGGACAAGGCCCTTCCTTTGGGTCATCCAGTCCTTTTCTTCCTCCTCTTCATGGGGCTCTTCTTCTCCCTGCCGGGCCAAGCTTCCCTCCTTTGCCCATTCGTCAAGGAGGCTAGAATCCACCCCGTCTATCAGGAGGCCCAGCCAGGAAGCAATCTCGGCCAGGTGAGGAGTGTAATACTCGTCCGGAATGGTATGGACCAGTACTTTCCATGCATCCGAAAGGTACCTGAGCAAAATGCCCTCTACCCGGGATATGGAGTAGCGTGAAATGTACTCGTTAAAGTTGGAGCAGGTTTCAATCATGTCCCTAAGGATGGATTTGGGGCTTAGAGAATAGTCCTGGGCCCAAGGCATTTCCCTTTTATATTCTTCAAAGTTTTCTTCAAGCCCGCTTTCCAAAGGCTTAGGGTAGGTTATGTCCTCAATCCTTTCCATCCTCTCTTCCCATTCGATCCCTTCGGCCTTCATTTCAGCTATCGCTTCGTCTCTGGCCTTCCTCTCCTGGGCCCTTAGGATGGCATCCGGATCTTCCAAAATGGATTCCACAACTGAAATCAGGTCCAGCTCATAAGAGGGCGAATCCCGGTTCAAAAGGGGGAGGGCGGAAAAGAGGAAGGGGGAGAGAGGCTCGTTTAGGGCAAAATTGTCCGGCACATCGATTGTGGTCGAGTACGATCCGTCGTTTGAGAGCACTATCACCCCGCTCTCTACGAGGGCAGAAAAGATGTCGTCGCTTTGAAGAAGGAGGCGGCTTTTTTGAAGTTCGGTTTGGGCGGAGGAGGCTATCAACTCCGCCAACCTTTCTTTGGCGTTCCCTCCCTGCACAACCTCTGCCAGGGCCATGGAGTGGCTGACTTTCAGGTGCGGTATGAGGGTTTCGCTGGGAGAAGAGGCGAGCTTTTCAAAAGTGTTTTTATCCCAGCTGGGCCCTTGCGTAGGCGCCCCCTTCTTTTTCTTCTTTCCCCCTTTTTCTTTGCCTTCCCTGGCTTCGATTTCATCGGGGGGAGCCTGGCAAACTACAAGGCCCTCCTTGTCAAATCCGCTCCTTCCGGCCCTTCCTGCGATTTGTCGAAATTCTCTGACTTTAAGCCTGCGATCTTTTACGCCGTCCCATTTGGAAAGGGAGGTAAAAACCACGGTGTGAATAGGCACGTTAATCCCCACTCCGAGGGTGTCTGTGCCGCATATCAGAGGAAGCTTCCCGCTTTGGGCGAGCTGCTCTATAAGGCGACGGTACCTGGGGAGCATGCCCGCATGGTGCACGCCCACCCCCGCTGAAAGGAGTCGCTTTAAAGTTTTTCCAAAGGAAGTGGTGAATTTAAAGTCCTTTATGGCTTCTTTTACCTTCTCTCGCCTTTCCTTTGAAACTATTCCGAAGTTCACCAAAGACTCTGCATCTTTCAGGGCAGCTTCCTGGGAAGTGTGGACAATGTAGACGGGGCCCAAATGTCTTGAAACAAGATCGCTTGCGATCTCCTGTATGGGTTTTGCTTTGTATTGGTACTCTAAAGGCACGGGCCTGGGGGCGTCCGCTATGTACTCGATTTGCCGATTTGTGGTGCGCTTTAGGGTAGAGACGATGGAAGAAGGATCTCCCAATGTGGCGCTCATGAGAAGAAACTGAGCTTCGGGCATATCCAAAAGGGGGACCTGCCACGCCCAGCCCCTTTGCGCGTCTCCGTAATAGTGAGCCTCATCCATAACAACGCAGCAGTTTCCGCCGGCCTGGGCCCGCAAAGACTGGTTGGCCAAAATTTCTGCCGTGCAGAAAATAATGGGGGCTGCAGGGTCTATGGAAGTGTCTCCCGTGAGCATTCCCACAAACCCTTTTCCAAAGATCGAAAGGCCCTCAAAGAATTTCTCATTTACAAGAGCCTTTATAGGAGCTGTGTAATAGGTCTTCCTTCCCTGGCAGAGGGCCTGGAACATAAACCCGTAGGCAACCAGGGATTTGCCTGAACCCGTGGGGGTGGTCAGGAGCAGGTGAGAATCGGAAAGCAGGGCGATGAGGGCTCTCTCCTGGTGCTCCCATGGGGTTTTTCCGCCCAGCTTCACCCATTCCAGGTACCTGTCTAAGATCTCCTCTTCATCGAACTTCTCTCCCTTCAGGGGCAAAAAATAGGAGAGTTTTTCCGCCTCACTGCTCGTAATCTACCCCTGCCTCTTTTCTCTGGAGAGCCGTGATGGAAGAGGGGGCCCCGGTGAGCAGATCTTTTCCTGCCCCAAACTTCGGGAAGGCTATAACCTCCCTTATCGTGCCTTTGCCTGTTAAGAGCTCCACACACCTGTCCCATCCAAAAGCTATTCCTGCGCAGGGGGGGGTGCCGTACTTTAGAGCTTCAAGAAGAAAGCCGAACTTTTCCTCCGCCTCTTTCTCACCAATTCCAAGCACGTTAAACACTCTTTGCTGTACGTCTTGATCGTGGATCCTGACCGAGCCTCCCCCGATTTCATTTCCGTTGCACACCATGTCGTAGGCATCGGAAAGAACCGAGCCCGGGTCTTTGTCGAAAGTGTCCAAGAACTCCTCTTTAGGCATAGTGAAAGGATGGTGCTCGCTGGTCCATGCCCCTTCGCCCACTGGCGCATCCCCTTCGCTCTTGGCCTCGCTCGCCTTCTTGAAGAGGGGGAAGTCTACCACCCAGAGGAACTTGTATTCCTTCGGATCGTACATGTGGCACTTTTTTGCAATCTCGAGCCTTACCGCTCCAAGGAGCTTTTGGCTGGCTGTTTTCTCTCCTGCGGCAAAGAAGAGGGCGTCTCCATCTTTCGCGCCGGAAGCGGCCATAATCCCGGCCCTCTCATCTTCGGAAATATTTTTTGCCACGGGCCCAAGAAGCTCTCCATCCCTGAAAACTATGTAAGCCAGGCCCTTTGCTCCCTTCTGCTTTGCCCAATCCTGCCAGGCGTCAAACTGGCGCCTGGGCAGAGAGGCGCCCCCGGGGTAGAGGACGGCGCCTACATAGGGGGCCTGAAAGACCCTGAAGGGCGTTGACTTAAAGAAGTCGGTCAGGTCCTTTAACTTATTTCCAAAGCGGATATCGGGCTTGTCGGATCCGTATTCGTCCATGGCCTGTTTCCAGGGCATCTGCTCTAACGTGCCGATATCTATGCCCCCCACGGCCCACACTTTCCTCATTACGGCCTCGGCCATTGCCATAACGTCTTCCTTGCCGGCGTAGCCCATTTCAATATCGAGCTGGGTAAATTCGGGCTGGCGGTCCGCCCTGAAGTCTTCATCGCGGTAGCATCTGGCGAACTGGTAGTACCTTTCCACCCCCCCTATCATCAAAAGCTGCTTTAAAAGCTGGGGAGACTGGGGAAGGGCGTACCAGTTGCCGGGAGAAAGGCGGGCGGGCACGAGAAAGTCCCTCGCCCCTTCCGGGGTGGATTTAATGAGGGTGGGGGTTTCCACTTCCATAAAGCCCATAGAATCTAGAGCTTCCCTAGCCGCTTTGGCCATGTCGGAGCGCGTCCTAAGCACCTTGCGCATGGAAGCTCTGCGCAAATCAAGGTAGCGGTAGCGAAGCCTTGTCTCCTCAGAAGGAAGGTTCAACTCCCCGCTGTTTTCAAGAGAGGTGGAAACCTGGAAGGGAAGGGCGGAAGCTTCGGAAACTATCTGAATCTTAGAAGCTTCCACCTCCACTTCGCCGTTAGCGAGCTTTGCATTTTCCTCCCCTTCAGGCCTTTTTCTCACCTTGCCTTCCACCTGTATTACGTCTTCTACCTTGATTCCGCGCGCCTGCTGTTCATCGTTGATTACAACCTGCACCAGGCCGGAAGCGTCCCTCAGATCTATAAAGGTGACTCCTCCGTGATCGCGGATCCTGTCTACCCAGCCTATAAGGTGCACGCAGGAACCCAGCATGCTTTTATCGATTTCGCCCACCGAATGCGAGCGGTAATGGGTGCTAGTCACAACTCCTCCTGTCTTTCTATTCCCTCACAATGATATCCGCAGCGTACTTTGGATCCGGCTCCCATGAAAGCGGATCGGCTTTTATCTGCTCTCCGGAACGTATGTCCTTAACTTCAGATCCCTGGCTTGTGACAAACCAGACGTAGGGGATGAGAAGCTTGTCGGCCCTTTTTATCTGAGATCCTATTTTGGCAGAACTCGGAGAAACCTCGCAGGCAATCTTTCGCCCCCGTAAAATCTTTGCCACTTCGTCGCTTCTCCACCTCTCTTCTTCATTCCACACGCTTACCAATACCGTGGCTGGGGAGATTCTGTCAGTTCTGAGCCTGCCAAAGAGGTGGGAAAGGAGGCGAGAAACTCCTATGCTCATTCCCACCCCGGGGTAGGACTGCTTTTGGGTCTTTATGAGCCTTTCATACCTTCCTCCCGAGCAGATGGAGCCCAGAGAGGGGTTGTCGTCCAAGAACGTTTCGTACACGCATCCTGTGTAATAATCCAGCCCGCGGGCTATAGAGCAGTCTATACAGGCCCCTTCAAAGCCTGCGCGAAGCAGCGAGGAAAGGACCAGTTCGGCATCCTTTATCCCTTCGCGCATCAGGCTTTTCTCCTCGCACCCTTCGCTTATATTCCAGCGGGTGCAGATTTTTTCAATTTTTTCCTCGAAAGCCGAAGGGTCTTTTTCCTTGATTTGTGCCAATTCTATGCACGCCCGGCTTTTTTCCTCTCCTGCAACTTCCCTCAGGATTTCCTCGGTTTTCCCGGGCCCCAATTTATCTAACTTGTCTATACGCCTCAGCGTCTCTTCTATTTGCTCTATCCCTAGGGCCCTATAAAACCCTTCGGAAAGTTTGCGGTTGTTGATATGCATGGAAAAGGATCCAAGCCCTAAGGCAGAGAGGGATTTGAGGGTGTCGCACATCGCCATCGGCACTTCGTATTCAAAGTGAGAAGGAAGCTCCCCTTGGGAAATGATATCTATATCGGCCTGGTAAAATTCGCGATACCTTCCGTTCTGGGGCCTTTCTCCCCTCCATACCTTCTGTATCTGGTAGCGCCTGAAAGGAAATACCAGTTCCCCTCGCCTTTCAAGCACATATCTGGACAGCGGGAGGGTGAGATCGAAGTGGAGGCCAAGGTTTTCTTCTCCGCTTCCCTCTTTGGAAAGCCTGTAAATTTCCTTTCCGTCTCCTTTTTTGATGAGGCTTTCATAAGATTCCACGCCGCAGGTTTCTATATTTATAAATCCATGAAGCCTGAAGCTTTCCTCTATCTTCTCTATAACCCTTTTTTCTATGATTCTTTGCTCGGGCGACCACTCGGGAAAACCCGATATAGAGTAGGAAGTTGGCATACCTATATGTTAAGCAGGCATTCATATAAGAATCGTGCGGCTTTTAGAAATTTCAAAGTCTTTAGATGAAAAAAGGGCGTCATTTCACCATTTTCCTTATAATGGGAGGTATATCGTCTTCCCAATCAACAAGGAGCAAATATGAACGCGCCTGATCAATCCGATGAAACGCAAGTTTCTTCTACGCCGAGTCCGGCTCAGGTAGCAAAACAGGCCGCATCTTCAGCCCTCCACTTCTCTCCCGAAGCCATTAAGGACGCTGAAAAGTGGGGCCGCGTGGAAGGAGAAACGGTTTACGTAGACGATGGAGGCGAAAACAGGGAAGTGGGTCCGGCCAGCTCCCCGGACCCCCTGGCCTTTTACGCTTCAAGGTATCTTAGGCTGATGGATAAAATCAAGGCTTTCTCTTCCTCTCTAGATGAAGGGGAGCTCAAAAACCGCGATATTTTTGCCAAGCTTAAGGAACTGTCGGCGGCTCTAAAAGAGCCTAAATCCGTAGGCGACATGCAGGCTTTGCGCAGCGCGTTCGATTCTGTAAAGGCCAAGGCAGATTCGGTAATTGAGGCCAACAGGCAAAAATACTCTGAAGCTATTGCAAAAAGCGTTGCAGCCCACCAAAAGATAGCGGAAAAGGCGGAGGCGCTCGTCTCTTCCATTGGCAGCTCCACAAACTGGAAGCAAATGAGCCAGCAGTTCCAAGATCTCTTTGAAGAGTGGAAGGCGGCCCAGTCATCCAACGTTAAGGGAGCCAACAAGGAAGTAGAGGCTCTCTGGACGCGCTTTGCGGCAGCCAGATCGGAATTCAACCGCAAGCGCAAAGAATGGGTAAAGGCCAAAATCGCCAAGAAAAACGAGGCCAAGGCCGCAAAAGAAAAGATAGCGGAAAAGGCGGAGGCGCTTTCTTCTTCGACCGACTGGGCCTCCGCCTCCAAGACCTACGGCAAGCTCATGGATGAATGGAAAAAGGCGGGAAGAGCTTCCAGGGAAGACGACGATGCCTTATGGGAGAGGTTCAAAGCCGCTTCCGACCGCTTCTACAGTTCTAGAGACAGACAAGGGGAAGAAATGGAAGAAGATGAGAAAAAGAACCTGGAAGCTAAAAGAGAACTGCTGGAGAAGGCCGAAAAGCTGGTTCCCATCAAGCCGACCGACGATATAAGGGAAGTAAAGCGCAAGCTCAAAGCCATAGAGAAAGAGTGGGACTCGATAGGGAAAGTGCCCAGGGCCGAAGTGCGCAGATGCGAAGAGAGACTTAAGAAAGTCGAAGACCAGGTAGAGGCCAGCGAAAGAATGGAGTGGAAGAGGACAGATCCTCGTCCCGCGGAGAGAAAGCAGCTTCTAATTAACCAGCTGACGGCCAAAATAAAGATGCTAGACGAAGACATCAGCAAGGCCCAGGGAGACGAAAAGAACAAGCTGGAAGAAGAGAAGAAGGAAAAGGAAGTGTGGCTTAAGACCCTTCAGGACATGAAGGACTAGCTCCCGACCCTCTTAGCCTCTATCACTCCCTCGACTTGCTCGAGGGATTTTATTACCAAATCCAGTTGTGAGCAGTCACTGAATTTAAAGGAAAAATAGGCCGAAACCAAATTGGCTGCCACCTTTTGCCTGGAGGAGGATAAGTCTATACAGGCGTTGGAGATGGCCACGGAAAGATCTACCAACAGTGCCTGGCGATCTATGGCTAGAACCTCAATCTCCGCTTCAAATTCGCCCTTCTCTCCCTTCCACTGGGCATCTACAATTTTGTCGGGACTCTCTTCGCTTAACTTTATAAACTCAGGGCAACGGGTTGAGTGAACGCGCACCCCCCGGCAGTTTGTGACGAATCCCGCTATGAGGTCTCCCGGAACCGGTTTGCAGCATTTGGCCAGGTCTATCCTTTCTTCCTTTTTCACTCCTTTTACTGTGACGCAGTACTTTTCCGATTCGCTTCCCTCTCCCGCTATTTTGCTTCCGAGAGTTGCCCTAGATACTGACAAACAGGTGACTTTCCCGCTTCCCACCGCACAGTAAAGCTGCTCGAGAGAAGGAAAGCCTAGAAGGTAAGAGGTCTGGGCCAGGGCAGGGGTGGAAAAGGGAACCTTATGCTCTAAAAGATAGGCTAAGAGAGTTTTTTTGCCTTTTCTTGCGATTTCAAGGTTTTTTTCTTTCGATAAGAATCTTTTTATCTTATTTTTGGCTTTGGGAGTGACTACAAGGGAAAGCCATTCGTAAGAGGGGCCGGACGTTCCCGGCGGCGCGGTTAAAATTTCCACGCAGTCTCCGGATTTTAATTTGGAAGACAGGCTGGAAGGAATCCCGTTGATTTTAGCCCCTACAGCGCTGTTTCCAATTTCGGTGTGAACGGCATAGGCAAAATCCAAAGGGCAGGCGCCTTCAGGAAGGAAGATAGTCTTTCCTTTGGGGGTAAAAGTAGAAATTTCTTCCGAAGTCAGATCGCTTTTAAGGGCCGGGAGGATTTCAGAGGGATCTTGAAGATCTTTCACCCAGTTCGCCATTCTTCCCACCCATTCGGGGGATCTGAAATCCTCCTCTTCCTTGTATTTCCAGTGGGCGGCTATGCCGTACTCATCTTCTCTGTGCATTTCTTTGGTCCGAATCTGAATCTCTATCTCCTGTCCTCCGTCTCCCAAAATGGTGGTGTGGAGGGATTGGTAGAAATTGGATTTGGGCATGGCTATGTAATCTTTAAAGCGCCCTGGAACGGGAAGCCATTTTTCGTGAATAATGCCTAGGGCCCTGTAACAGTCTTGAGGGGAATCTACAAGAACCCTTATCCCCACAAAATCATAAATCCTATCGAAATTCTTCTTGAGAAGCACAATTTTTCTATAGATACTAAAGTAGCTTTTAAGCCTTCCGGTGATAACGGCCTTTATGCCATATGATTTCAGAGCCATCCTCACCTCTTCCATCATGTTTTTAAGGTATTCGTCCCTTACCCCGGCCCTGGCTCCCGCCATTTCTACAACTTTTTTGTAAATTCTAGGATCCAGGTATTTGAAAGAAAGCTCCTCCAGTTCTGACTTGACCATCCCCATGCCCAGCCTGTCTGCCAAGGGCACGTAGATATCAAGGGTCTCTCCGGCCTTTTTGGAAGCTTTTTTTGGAGGCATAAAACGCCATGTTCTGGCGTTGTAAAGGCGGTCGGCAAGCTTTACCACTCCCACCCTCACATCCTGCTGCATGGCCAAAATCAGCTTCTTTATGGTCTCGGCATTTGAAAGCTCCTTAGTGATTAAGGAAAGCTTTGTAACTCCTTCCACAAGGGATGCGGTTTCTCCAAATTCCTTTCTGCATTCTTCCAGCGAGTAGTCGGTGTCTTCTACGGTATCGTGCAAAAGGCCCGCCATCACCACCTGGCGATCGGAACCCAGATCGGCCAGAATTTGGGCCACTCCCAGAGGATGGGAGATATAGGGTTCGCCGGAAGCTCGAAATTGGCCTTCATGCTTTTCTTTAGCTATTTTCCATGCCCGCTCTATGGGCTCCAGCTCATCTTTAGGATGATGGAAGGAAAAGGCCTTTAAAACGGGCGCCAGCAAATCAAAAGGATCTTGAGAAATCTCAGCTCCCAGAGCCTTGGAAGGTGAGAAGGACTTTATATGCAGCTTTTTCAAGCTAGACCCCGGTAGAGCCAAACCCTTCTTCTCCCCTGTCGGAAGGAGGAAGGGCGGTGGAAGGCAAAAACTTCATTTTCCCAGCCCTTACGGCCATAAACTGGGCAATCCTTTCCCCGCGGGAAAACTTCTGCCTTTCTTTGGAAAAGTTAATGAGGGCTACCTTAATCTCCCCCCTGTATCCGCTGTCTATAAGCCCGGGAGCGTTTACCACTGTCACTCCCCTCTTCAAAGAGATTCCGGATCTTGGAAGGACCAAACCGGCCCAACCTTGGGGAAGCGCTATCTTAATACCGCAGGAAACTGCCTTTCTTTCCATAAACTCTAAAGAGAAATCCTCGCTGCACTTAAGATCTACGGCCGCATCCGTCAGATGAGCGTAAGAAGGGAGGAGGTCGGCGCATCCCTGCATGGCAATAATTTCAATTTCTACCATTATTTTTGCTCACGCGCACTCTTTGCATATCGGCTTATTGCCGTCCATTTTAGCAAGCTGGCTTTTATGTTTAACCAAATAGCACAGAGAGCACACAAATTCGTCCTCCTGCACTGGCATGGCGGCAGGGAGCGCCTCCTTTTCTTCTTCCCTATCATCTCCGCTTTCACTGGGCAGATCCGCCTCTTCGGCGAGCATTTGCTCGTCTTCGTCTATCTCATCTTCGTCATATTCAGAGATGGGGGCTGCGGCTATAAATTCATCGGTTTGTTCCGGATAAAGATCCAAATCTTCCTGAGACAACATGTCCTCCTAAAATGTGTATCCAACTAAATGTTTTAATTATACGGTAGATTGCTCTCTTAAACATCACTCAGCCTGCCGAAAGTAGGGAAATAAAATAAGATAGGTTATAAGTAAGGGGAGAAGGGAAAAATGAGGAAGGCAGCCTTTGACCGCGTAGATGGAGAGGGGAATATTATTCTCTCGCTCGACGGTGAGCCGATAATTTTGGAGGCCTCCGATCGCCTGGAAGACGCCTTGCTTTCTTCGCGCAAGATTAAGGCTCAGGCCGGATTGCAAAAGCGCCTGGCGCCCCTCCCAATTTCTCGAATACAAAACATGGTACGAGCCGGGAAAGACGTAGACCAGATATCCGAGGAACTGCATATAGATCCGGATTTTATATCCCGCGTGGCGGCACCTGTGGAAGATGAAAAAAGGACTGCTGTCCATCAGTTTCTCTCCGGTTTTTACCAAAAGTCCACTCTGGGAAAGGAAAGGATTTCAGAGATTATTTCCCACGCTCTGGGGCGCCTCGGAGTTAGGGGAGAAGAAATTAAATGGAATGCCTTTCGCGATGGGAGAGGACCGTGGAAAATAACGGCCCAGTTTGAAAGGGCTGGGAAAAAATGGGAAGCTGTGTGGACATGGAATCTTCGCGATAACTCCATTTCCCCTTTGAATGATGAAGCTAAATACCTATTGGGAGACGATTCTAAACCTGTGCCCTTCCCAAGCCCTAAAAAACCCAGCCTCCCCCCTCTTCCATCCCCGAAAAATACTGAAGGGTTAAAGACTGAAGGAAAAGTCCTGCCCGAACCAATCCAAAGCAGAGAAGAAGAGGAAGAAGAAAAAAAGCGTGAAGAGTGCGAGGAGGAGGGGGCCCAGGAAGTAGAGACGGAATTGGTGGATCCCTCGGAAAGCCAGACTCCCCGAATCGCCTTCCAGCCGAAAGGAAAAATGCAGAGGAAAGGCGTGCCCTCGTGGGATGACATCCTTTTCGGAGGAGGCGTTACTTCACCACGGCAATCAGAGGAATCCTAGCTTCGGCTTGCGTCCATGACCCGTGCACTCCCGGCATTTCTATATCTTTTCCTCCCATGCCGTCAAGCAAGGCCTCACCTCTGAAGCACACTATTACATCTCCCAGATAGGCCCCGCTTTCGGCAGAGAGGGGCCCGAAAACACCGCGCTCTATGGCTTGGCGTTTATCGAAGGTCATCGCCCAGCCCCCAAAATATTTTTCCCACTCTTCGGCTTTTAGGCGCGGATCTTGACCATCTTCCAAGTAAAGCATCACATCCCTTTGTTCTCCGGCCACCAGCTTTACCCCATCCATAAGTTTTTTAGGCAAAGCGGAGAAGTTAAAAGACTTTCGCCTTTCCACCATCCCATGGTCTGCGCACACCACTAACAAAGTGCCTTTTTTCGCCGCCTCAAAAGCTGACTTTATTTCCAAATCCGCTTCTTCCAGAACCGCCTTCCATTCTTCGCTTTGGCAGCCGAATTTGTGGCCCGCTTTATCGACAGAGGGGATATAGAAGTAGGTGAGATCGAAGTCGAAAGTTAAAGAACCTGCCATTTTGGCCGCAGCCATCGGATTTTTTTCTACGAAGTATTGGCTCCCATCTAAAGCGGCCAAGGTAAGCGGGGAAGAATCGAACTTCTTTTCCCCCACCGTGGCCACCTTTTTGCCCCGCCTTCCCAGAAGGGAAAAAAGCGTAGGCTCTTTCTGCACCTCTTTTGGATCGGGGGCATCCCTGAAACTAATCATTTGTGAAATTCGGCCTGTAAATGGATTGATCTGGGTATAGCCAAAAATAGAAGTCAGGCCGGGGCAGGTTCCGGTTCCCATTGAAGAAATGGCTGCCGCCGTAGTTGTAGGAAAGCAGCTGAAAAAAGGAGAGGGGTGAAAGAAACTTTTGATGGATCTTAAAAATGGGGCATAACTTAAATTCTCCGTAAGATTGAAGTAGCCCAGGCCGTCTACAAAGATAAAGAGGCATGAGGAACAATAAGGAAGATCTAGCCTTTCTCTGCACTCTTCAGGATTTTTGTACAGGGCCGTAGGGCAAGGAGCCCCCAAGCTTGCCGATATTGCAGGCAAAACGGCGGGAAGATGCCTGTAAATATCGGAAAAAGGAAGCTCTTGGCACCACTGCTCTTCCATCCCTGCCCCTTTCTTACCCCATCTATGATATAAAAAATGCGCGGTAGAGCCGCGCAGAATCAAAAGCCGGCAGAAGGCTTTATGCCTTCTTCCTCTTTTCATCCATATTCTCCTCAATCTCCTCCAAGCTCTTTCCACGGGTTTCCGGAACCATGTACTTTACAAAGAAGATCGAGAGGATGGCAAACGCGCAAAATATTGCAAACGGACCTGCGATATTGTTGTGGAAGCCTACCAAAAGAATGGTAAAGAACTGGGAAACGATGAAGTCGCCTATCCAGTTGGCGGCAGACCCTATGGAAGTGCCAAGTCCCCTGACTTTCAGCGGGAAGATTTCGCTTATCATAATCCAGCATATAGGTCCCCAGGAAACGGCAAAACCGATAATGAACAGGGCTATAAAAATCATGGTGGCTACAGCGCTTCCCATGCTGTGAACGCCCAGGGTCAGATTCAAAATAATGAGGATTATGAAGGAAATGGCCATTTCAATGGAGCCGAAAATCAGCAGGGACTTTCTGTTGAAGCGGTTCATAATGCCAAGGGCGACAATGGTGGAAATTACGTTCACAGCTCCGATTCCCACCGAAATCCAGATGGAATTGGCGCTGGAAAAGTGGAAGGCGGACTGGAAAATCTTGGGGACAAAGTAAATGACGGCATTTATACCCACCAGCTGCTGGAAGAACATGAGCAAAATTGCCACAAGTACGCTTTTTCCGGAGATTGCGAAAAGTTCCTTAAAGGTTCCCTTGCCTTCCGACTTTGACAAGACAGCCTGTATTTCCGCTATTTCTTCAGATCCGTCCCTCTTTAGCCTTCTTTCCAAAATCTTTCTGGCCAGCTCTACTTTCCCTACCTTTATGAGGTAACGGGGGCTTTCGGGAAGTGCGATGGAGCCTATCATCAGGGCCGCCGCGGGAAGGAGCTCGGAACCGAGCATCCATCTCCAGTCTGCCAGGCCCCCTATGTTGTGATTTAAAAACAGAAGGTTTGCAAAATAGGCAACCTCAATTCCGATGGTTATCATGAGCTGGAACATGGAGGCGATAGATCCCCTATGATCCTTATCTGCAAGTTCCACAAGATAAGTTGGAGTGAGAGATGAGGCGGCACCTATTGCAAAGCCCAAAATAATCCTTGCTATGCTCATTTCGGCAAAATTTTGAGAAAACATGCAGAAAAACCCGCCGGCTATGAAGAGCAGAGCTGCAATAATAAACAGCTTCTTTCTTCCAAACCTATCCGCCAGGCCTCCAATAGCCAAAGCTCCAACCATAGAGCCTATAAGGACGCTTGCCGTAATAAATCCGAGCTGTGCGGCGTTCAGCCTCCAATCATTTTGGATAATTGGCCCCGCTCCCGAAATAATGCCTGTATCATAGCCAAATAAGAGCCCTCCCAGCCCCCCTACGGTATAGAGGCCCCAAGGCATAGCCGTGCGTTGATCTGACATACGCTCCATTCCCCTTTGAATGAGTGCAGTTTTAAATTAATAAAGACTGATTATACATGAGGGGATGAAACTATAAAAGCCTTATCCCTTAAACGCGCTTATTGTGGAATGGCTACATAATTTGAAGAAGATTTCAGAATTGGTATGGTAGAAGCCATCCATGGGAAGACCCATGCGAAAAGCAACGCTATAAAGCAGAGAAGGCCAAGCACTAACAATACCCACCTTACAGCTTTCACTCCCGGATTTATCCAGCGCATGGCAGAATAAATGCTGTAAGGCTTATTTATTACCTTCCCTTCCATATCTTTCCTTGCACTGGGCCACCTCCAAGTAATGGCTGCCGCGGCAAACACTATGAGCCATGCGGCCAGGAGGAAGTAAAAGATAGAGCTGACGGGAGGAATGGAGGCTGTCCAGCTGTTGAAGGAAGCGGGAAAAGTAATTTTTCCACCGGATCCCTCCTGGGCCAGGGCAGTCGGGATGCCGTCTTTAACATAGGCCCAATACTTGAATTTTGCGTACACTATCCATCTGTGCGTTGGGATGCCGTAACGGGGAGTACAGGTAGTCAAAGTCATCAGGCGCTCTGTAGGCGTTGCCCCGGGCTGATTTGGAACGGGATCTATGACCTGGGTCTGAGATGGCAGAACTATCTGGTAACTCTGGTAAGCATAGACGTACCAATACTGCGTGGTGCGGATTATAATTTCATCTCCCGTTTTAAACTTGGCCACATCGCCCAGGGGCGCGCCGTACCCTTCTCTGTGTCCCGCCAATCCCACGTTTCCTACAGCGCCAAACATGGGGGTGGATTCATAGTGCCCTAAACCATGCCTGTCTAATTGAACAAGGCTGGTGCCCTGAACTATAAGCCTTTTATATTGCGATCCGAAGCAAGGGATATAAATTTCCCCCAAAATAGCGCCCGGAGTTTTCAAATTGGGGAGTATAGGGGGCGCGCCGGACTGGGGGGGCGCAATTTTGTAACCGTCTTCTCCTGTTCCGGGAGTTTCCCAGCTGACTGTATCAAATTCATTAGTTTGCGTTCGTTCTGAAATTATTCCGGTCCATCCAATTTGCCAAATAGCATAAAGTATGCACAGAGCGGCCAAAGTGAGGAGAATCTCCCCTATCACTCCGGCAACAGTAAAGGCCCTCTTCCTATTTCCGCGGTGCTTGGATTTAGCCTTAATAGCGCGCCTCCATCACAATTTACATGAACTTCATTCTATTGAATCATGTCAATTGACTACACTATATAAAGATAGTAAGGAGGTTTATGGAAAACGAGGAAGAGGACAAGGCCGAAGAGGGCGTAAAAGAGGGGGTTCAGGAAGAAGACAAGCCCAAATTCGACAAAGTGGAAGCGCTCCTCAACCCGGATGCCTCCTCTAAGGATATGCCCGCAAGCATCCGAAGGCTTATGGAAAGGCAAGAGGACAACGACAAGCGCATCAAGAAGGCCATAAAGAAAACCAAGACCAACCCCAAGTGGTTTGTCCCAATTTTTGCAGCCTTTCTCGTAATAGGCTTAGCGTGGGTAGTGGTCAATTATGTCACTTCCGGGCAATACCCCATCCCCGCCATTAAAAGCTGGAATCTGCTCATAGGATTTGGCCTGATGTTTATAGGTTTTGTCATGACTATGTGGTGGAAATAGGGCGGGGTTGGAATTTCTTCATTAGAATTTATTAGGATCTATACAAAACCATCCGCACTTAAGGAGGAGGTTGGCGATGAAGTCAGGTTTTTGGAAGTTTCTAGCCATTGTATTCGGCGCTCTACTCGCAGCAGTTTTGGGACGTTACATATACTCTCAAAAGCATCCAAAAAACGACCCATGGGAGGAATCTTGGGAAAACAGCTCCTCTCCTGTAGATTTGGGGCTTGATGAAGATTCAGATGAAGCCGATGAAGACGAATCTAACAAGGACGAAGAAAAGGCCTGAAACACCCGGTTTTTTTCTAACTCCCTCGGAACTTAAAGATTGCCTATTTGCTCTAGAGGAGAGGGGTATTAAGTCTCTTTCCCCCTCCCTAGTTGGCGGGGCCATCAGATTCTGCGTTTCCCTCCTAGAGGAAAAGTGCCCCGGGGGAAGTCTGGAAGTTAGGGTCGTGCCGTTTGCCGCCTGCAAGGTGCTGCAAGGATCTAAACCCGATCCGCATAATTTAATGCCTCCCGATTTTTTCGAGGTGGATCCTGAAATTTTTTTGGAACTCTCTTTTGGTCTTAAAAACTGGGACGAAGTCGAAGGGGCTTTAAGTCTCCCCCCCCTTTCCAGGGCAAAAGAACTTAAGGCCTTCTTTCCTCTCCTCTCTCCGGAGAAATGACAGTGCAAGATTCCAACCCGCACGAGGATGATTTCAATAATCTTGAAACCACAGAGAACTCTGTCTATACCGATGACTATCAGACGGAAGACGCCTTCTCGCAAATTCCGGTTTTAAATGAATTTGCAGAAGAAGAAACTCAAGAAATATCCTCTGTTCCTTCTCAGATGAGGAGCGCTGAACGCCCGACGCCTCCGGGACAGGCTTTTCCGGCCATAGAAAGGTTCCACCCCCCTAAAGAACCGCCTAAAACACAGCCCCGTTTTCATAGGAAGAAAAAACTTTCTACAAGCGAAAAGGTATTTAGACCTCTGAAAAACGCCTTTGCGCCAAAAGTGGGCGATCTTTTAAAGTCTTTAGAGCGATCTTTTAAAAAATCTTCGCGGGAGATCCTTTTTGTATCCCTGGGCACGCTCCTCCTTTCGGCCTGTCTTATAATCCTCGGATTTATAAGCCTTCACGTATAGATTGGATTTAGATGATATCTGCAGAAGAAGTTACGCGAGAAGAATTTGACGAAATTGCCAGAAAGTCGAATATCTCCCTTCCGATAGAGCAAAGCACTTACTGGATAAAATACCAATCCCATATAGAGGGCAGGTCGCAATGGAGAAACCATGAAGGCGGGGGAAATTTAGTTTTCAAAAACGAAGACAGAATAATGGCCATAGGCGTGTTTTTAGAATTTGAAACGCACGGCTACAGATACCTCGTTTGCCAGCATGGGCCCGTATGGGTCGGAGAATACAGCCTGGAAGATGAAGAAAATCTGGCCAGGGTGCTTTCAGGATTTGTAAGAAAGATGGATAAAAGCATTGTCTTTGCGAGAATTTCTCTCAGAGACCCAATACCTGAAAGCGCGCCTATCCTTTCTACTGTCACCTACGATTCTACGGTTGTGGTAAAACTCCATAAAGATCCAGAGCAGATCCTTGCGGAAATGAAGCCCAGAGGGAGAAGGGATGTAAGAAAATCTGAAAGGGAGTGCAAGGCAGAATGCGCCGATGAAACCAAAATGGCTTATGGCGACTTCTCCCCCTATTACCCGGTGATGGAAGAGACGGCTAAAAGGGACGGATTTGTTCCGATGCCCTCTAAAAATTACGAAGAAATGCTCACCATTCTAGGTTATGACCACTGCAGGCTCTTTGCAGCCCGCGAAGATGGCGAAGTTAAGGCATGGTCGATAATAACTTTAAACTCAGGGCTGGCGGTAAGATATTACGCAGCCATGAAAACCAGCGCAATGAGAATGCACGTGACCGACAAACTTCTCTTTACCGAATGCTGCGTCTTAGGGGAGCAGGGAGTAGATAAATACGACCTTATGGGGATAGGAAGCGATTTCTCTCCAACATTGAAGGGTCTAAACGAATTCAAAACGAAATTCAGCAAAGACGTGGAGAAAGTAAACCCCAGCCGCGATATCCCGATACACAAAACCTTTTACAGCGCCCTTAGGGCCGCAAAGAAACTGAAAAATAAAATCTGACAATCAGAATTTAAAATCCGCAAGCCTCTTTATTTTCTTTCATTCCTTCTATGCATATGCCAACCACGTCTTCGAGGGGCATTCCCAACATTTGGCAGCCCTGAAGAATGTGATCTCTGTCGATTTTGGCTGAAAAGTGCTTGTCTTTAAACTTTTTGATCACAGACTTTCTCGTGCAGTCATCAATCGACTTTGAAGGATAGACGAGGCAGGTGGCGTTTATAAGGCCCGAAAGCTCGTCGACGGTAAAGAGTGACTTTTCCATTTCCGTTTCCGGCTTCGCATCCGTCCTGTCTCCCCACGCATGGCACAGCATTGCCCGGATGTAGACAGGATCTACCCCTTTCTGTTCCATAATCTCCTTGGCCTTCAGGCAGTGCTGATCCGGGTACATCTCATAATCCATGTCATGAAGCATGCCGGCAATTTCCCAAGGCTCTTCCTGCTGCCCGAAATGCTTTGCCATAGCCTGCATGCAGGCCTCAACCTGCCTGGCATGCTTTCTAAGGGCCGGGCCCTTAGTGTATTCGCATAAAAGTTCCCAGGCTTCAGGCTCAGTCAACTCTGCCATATTCACCTCACAGATAAGCAAATCCTTAGGGAAGGCGAAAAGAAAAATCCCTTTCCCTTTAGGGCATTTTATTATTAAAAACAAAGATGGGCATGAAGATTGGCCCGGCTTTCAATGAGGGGAAAAAACCGGGAGCCTTAAAAAAGAGAAAGAAAAAGGCGGAAGGACCTGCCCTTCCGCCTTTAGGCCCTGCTTAAAAGGCCTGTTCTAGAGCGGACGACGGGAATCGAACCCGCCTCTGAAGCTTGGGAAGCTTCCATTCTACCGATGAACTACGTCCGCCGCAGTATACAAAACTTCCCCGTCCATTTTTAAAAGAGCTAAAACTAATATAAAGATGGACAGTTGCAATTAGGAATTATATAGGTGTTTTTTTTATTGAGCAAGGGAAGAAATCCTCTTCATTTCCTCCTCCGACCCCACCTTTACGCTTCTTTTGCCATCGGGTTTGCCCAAATCTGCTTCGTAGGCTTCTAAAACAAACCAGCCCGCCTTTCTGGTAAACGGGATGCTTTGCCCAAGTAAAAAGTCTTCTACGGGCGAATCGTCAATCGGCCTTTGCTTCGAGTTTTGCCAATCTGAAAGAATTATGTCTACCGTTTGAGAAGCGTCGGCCTTGGTAGATCCTATTAGCCCGTCGCACCCCCTTTTTGCCCATCCGGACACGTATACCTTAGGGGTCACCCTCCCTACCTCATTGGCGATTACTCCCTTAGATTCGTCAAAGGGGAGTCCCGGCAGCCTTTCAGATCTCCATCCGACTGCGCTTATGCAAAGATTGGTTTTTAAGCAAAAGTCGGCTTTTTTCTTCCCCTCTATATTTCTCGAGGCTTCTACGGCTTTCAACTCCCCTCCGGGAGCGAAAAGAGAGGAAATGGAAGAGGAAAAATGCATGTAGCTCTTTTTTCCGTTTTCAGGCCCCGGAGTTTCAAGCTCGCTTTTTATTTCTTCTGCGATCTTCCCTTCCGGATTGAATCCTTCCAAACTCTTTTTTGAAAAGTCATCCAAAATTAGTCTGCTGCACGCTTTTAACTGGCGAATCTGCTGTGGTGAAAACTTATTGGCCTCTACCCCGCGGCGGATAAAAATGTGAACCTCCCGAACGGAACTTGCAACCATCTTCGACCAGATTTTAAAGGGCATGTCTGTTTTGGAGAGGGAATAAGGATCTTGAAGCAGCATTCTGGCAACGTCCAGGGCCGTATTTCCTCCCCCCACTATTGCAACCGCTTTACTGGAAAGAGGGGGGGCGGCAAAATCGGGGGCGCAGTTATACCAGCCTGCAACTTCTCCGGCTCCGCATACGCCTTTAATTTTCTTTCCCCCAAGCTCCCACTTTCCGTCTTCTCCCCCTCCGGTGGCGAAAATGACGGCGTCATAGCGGGGCAAAAGATCTTCCAGGCTTATGTCCCTTCCGCAGCACACATTGCAGTACAAGCTGATTTCATCTGCCCCTATCGCCCTGTCCAAAGCCTGGGAAATTAACTTTATGGCCGGGTGGTCCGGAGCCACTCCGTAGCGCACCAGGCCGTAAGGAGCCGGATTTTTTTCAAAAATATCGATATGCACATCTTTTGGAATGCCCATGAGGGAAGCTTTTTCTTTCAGCCTTTTGAGGAGGATGTCGGAAGCGTAAACTCCTGCCGGCCCCGCCCCTACCACGGCTACTTTCCATGCCCTGTCTTTTAGTTCCATTTCTCTCCTATGAAATAAAAATACGGGGAGATCTTCCCCGTATTTACTTTACTTTTGGCTTTTAAAACAGGCCGAAGGGATCTAGAAGTCCATAATCCTGATATCCCTTTTGCTGCTGGGAAGTGGAGTTAGTGGTAATGTGCTCCACTTTGTTCATGGTGCAGGAAAGGCTTATCACTTTTCCATCCCTTATCACGGTAAGCTTTACAACTTGTCCCAGGGTTGCAGTCCTGACGTAGCCAAGCAGGGAGTACATGCCCCCTACCGACTGCCCGTTGTAGCCTATGATTACATCCCCTGCCCTAAGCCCTGCGCGAGATCCGGGGGTGTCGGGCTGCACAGATACTACCTTTGCTCCGGCCCTTGTGACATTTCCGGTTGTGGCAGTGCCCGTGCTTACGGTAATTCCTATTTCGACGTGGGTGGCGTGTCCGTCCTTCAAGATTTCATTTGCAATTTGCTGGACCAGGTTGGAAGGTATGGCAAATCCAATGCCGATGGATCCGGACTGAGAGTCGCCGGAAGAGGAGGAGGAGGAAGAGAGAGTGGCTATGGAGGAGTTTATCCCTATTACGTCTCCTGCCGCATCAAATGTAGGCCCTCCAGAATTTCCGGGGTTAATGGCTGCAGAAATCTGAATGGCATTAGTGACTATATTGCTTTCCGTGGCGTCGGAAACCTCCACAGGCCTGTTTAGGGCAGATACTATGCCCGTAGTAGCAGTATTTTCGTAGCCCAGGGGGTTTCCTATAGACATTACCCTCTCTCCTACGGCCAGATCATCTGAATTTGCAAAAGTTACCGGCTGCAGGTCGGAGGGTGCATTTTGAAGCTGGATGACAGCCAGATCTGTAGTGGGATCGGTGCCTAAAACTTTGGCTGAATACATATTGCCGTTGCTAAGCGTCACTTCGATAGATTGGGCATCCTCTATGACGTGGTCATTTGTGACGATGTCTCCGGATTTGTTATAAATAATGCCCGATCCTTTGGCTATGCCATTTGAAAGCTGGACCGTGATCGCAACTACGGAGGAAGCGACTTTCTTATTTACAGCCTTCCAGTCCGGCGCCTCCTGGCCGGTCACTTTTACCGTTCCCTCTGCGCCGCTAGATGACTGAAGGGAAGAAACCGAAGACTGCTCGGGTACCGTTATCACCCCTCCCCTTATAAGCCCCCATCCCACTAAAAGGACGATGATGGCTGTAATTACCGCAGTAATAACGGCTATAAACCAGCCCTTGTTTACAACTGAGGCTCCTGATCTATCATTGTGCTCCCCAGGCTGGGGAGAGGGGGAAAAGGAATAAGGAGGAACCGGCGACCCTCCTTCTCCGTACCCGCTGTTTTGCGATCCCTGCTGGCCATAAGATGGATAGCTGTACTGCCCTCCCTGGCCATAGCCATAGCGAGGAGACTGAGGCTGGGGAGAGGGAGTTGGAGGATAAGAAGGAGTCTCGCCCTCTCTTTCCTCGCTCCCTTCCTGAGAGCCGGGGGAGTTAGGAACCGGCGGAGTTAAATTCATGCCAGAATCGCTGCGAGGTTCCTCATTTTGCGGCCCCTCGCCCTCTCTTTGAGCCATCTATGCCCTTTCTACTGTGCGGCGAAGTTTTTGCAAAAACATTTTTACTTTGTTTTCTAAAAAATAGATTATGGGATAAATTTTAGAAAGTATCTAGAAAACATTCAGAAATATCTCAAAGTAATCAACCCAAAGCCGGACTAATAAAATTGGTGAATATGAGCGAACCTTTTTATTTTTCAATTTCTAAGCGCCTGCCGCAGTCCGGAAGCGGCCTCGGCAGAGAAGGAAAAAGGCATGGAAGGAGCGGCATAATCCACACTCCCCATGGAGATATCCACACTCCCGCCTTTATCCCTGTGGCCACCCAGGCCGCCATAAAAGGCGTGCTTCCTGAAAAGATGGAGGAATTGGGAGCGCAAGTGCTCCTTTCCAACGCTTTTCACCTTCATGAAAGGCCTGGAGAGGAAGTAATAGACGAAATGGGAGGGCTTAGCAAATTTATGAATTGGCCCCACCCGACCTACACCGATTCCGGAGGATTTCAAGTCCTTTCTTTAGGAGCTGGCTTTAAAAAAGTCCTCGCCATGGACACCTCCGGCCTTTCCAAAGAAGACATAGTCGCCGAAAACAGCGAAAGGCGCGCCTTTGTAGATGAAGACGGGGTGGATTTTAAATCCCCCCTCAACGGATCTAAAGAAAGGTTCTCTGCCGAGATATCTATAGGGATACAGCACAAAATCGGGGCTGACGTAATATTCACTTTTGACGAGCTGACAACCCTTGTAGACGCCCGGTCCTATCAGGAGCAATCTCTTGAGAGAACCTTCAGGTGGGCAAAAAGGTGTGTGGCGGAACATGAAAGGCTGACGGAAGAAAGAAAGGACAAACCCTACCAGGCCCTATTTGGGGTCCTTCAGGGGGCAAACTACGAGGATCTGAGAAGAAAGGCCGCCAGGCAGATTTCCGGCCTGAACGTAGACGGCTTTGGAATCGGAGGGGCTCTGGAAAAAAAGATTCTAGGCCAGATATGCGCATGGATTGCAGATGAATTGCCCGAAGACAAGCCGAGGCATGTTTTGGGCATTGCAGCAGTAGACGATGTGTTTGCAGGGGTGGAAAACGGAGGAGACACTTTTGACTGCGTGCTTCCGGCCCGCTGCGGAAGAAACGGGGCGATTTATACCCATTTCGGGCGCTACAACGTTACCCGCGCCGCCTTTTTGAAAGATCCCAGGCCGCTGGAAGAAGGATGCCGATGCTATACCTGCGCCCACTACTCCAGAGCCTATGTCCGTCATCTTTTGAGATGCAAGGAAATGAACGGAAGCACCCTTGCTACGATACACAACGAATACTTCTTCGTCCATTTGCTAGATGAAATAAGGGCTTCTATAGAGGGGGAGTATTTTGACGAATTTAAAGAGAGCACTCTGAGGCGCTTTTACGGCTTTTGATTTCCCTCTTCGCAGGAGGGAGCCATTTTGGCCATTGCCGTCTTCAGGGATATATTTTCCTTCAAAAGTCCTGCGCTTGAAGCGCTTTTTGCAGCCCAGGAAGCGTAGTCGCTTAGATCCTCTTCGCCAACTTGAGCCTTGGCATCTTCATTTGCGCGGTTCTGCTTTTTATTTGAGAGCTCCTTTTGGAGCTGGGAATAATCGGTGTCGGTTGTGAGATACTTTAGCTTCCGAGCGGCACGTGTCTGTTTTGCCTTCTGACGTCCGCGGCCCATTTGACCTCCCTCGTCAGCGTTAGGCAAGCTCAAAGCTGTACAGGCCTGCCTACACTATCCAAATCATCATTCTAAAGAGTACCATAAATCCCTTAAGGCATTGAAAGCTTTTACGATAAGAGAAAAGCGCGGATTATCATTTTAACGTAACCGGAACGGAGGATAAATGAACGAAGAAGGAAGGGAAGAAGAGGTCCAGGCCACTTTTCTTGCAGCTCAGGAAAGAAGCCGTCAAACGAAGGAAAAGATAGAAAAATCCCCTTCATCTTTCAAAATGATTACAGGAGACAGGCCTACGGGGCGCCTGCACCTGGGCCACTTTTTCGGATCTATAAAAAGCCGCGTGGAACTGCAAAATAAAGGTTTGAAGTGCGCCATAGTCATAGCAGACTACCAGGTTATAACCGACAGAGACACCACCGCCCATATAGAGGACAATGTGCTCGAAATGGTAATAGACTACATGGCCTGCGGGATAGACCCGGAAAAAACCATAATTTTCACCCACTCCTACATCCCCGAGATAAACCAGCTCATGCTTCCTTTTATGTCCCTGGTAAGTGAGGCGGAGCTTTTAAGAAATCCCACCGTGCATGCCGAAATGCTTGCCTCAAACCATTCCCTTACAGCTCTCCTTCTGACCTATCCAGTCCACCAAAGTTGTGACATTCTCTTCTATTCTGCCGACGGGATGCCCACAGTCGTTCCCGTGGGCAAGGACAACCTCCCCCACATCCAAATTGCCAGAACCATAGCCAAGAGATTCAACTCCAGATTTGGAACGGAGCCCACTTTCTCCTCCCCCATCGCCCTTCTTTCGGACGCCCCCGAAATTCCGGGGCTTGACGGAAGAAAAATGAGCAAATCTTATAAAAATTCGATAATGCTTTGCTCGACGGAAGAAGAGACCAGGGAATTGATTAAAAAGTCTCCTTCGGATTCAGAAAGAAAAATCACCTTTGATCCTGAAAAGAGGCCCCAAATTTCAGCTCTTTTAACAACTGCGGCGCTTACCACTGGAAGAAGCGAAAAGGAAATAGCGGAAGATATTGGAAGCGGAGGTGCGGGGGCCCTTAAAAGCTATGTGGCTGAAAGCGTGAATGCATTTTTGGCACCCGTAAGAGAGAGAAGGAAGGAACTGGAACAAAATAAAGATAAGGTCCGGGAAATTTTAAGGGCCGGAAACGAAAAGGCGGAAAAAATAGCGGCCTCGACTCTGCAAAAAGTCAGGCAGGCCATGAACATGATTTACTACTGAGGAAAGAAATGATTCCCAAAAGAAGATCGTTAAGAGGGAAAGGGCCCACGCCCAAAGCTGAAGAGCGCACATGGCACAAGGCCTACAAGGAAAAGTCCCTTCGCGAAAAAAGAAAGACTGCCAACCCGTACCTGGCAGCTAAAAAGAGGGGGGAGGAGAGGAGAAAAGAGGCAGAAGAGATAATAATCGGGCGCAACGCCTGCCTTGAAGCCCTTAAAACTTCCATGCAGGCAAAAAGACTCTTTTTGGCCCGGGGCATACAGAAAGATGAGAGGGTTGAAGAAATCTGCGCCCTGGCATCCAAAAAAGGAGTGCCCATCTTTGAAAAAGACAGGGGAGAGATAGAGAGCATGGCCCGAAATAAGGCGCACCAAGGCGTGCTTTTGGAAGTTAAGGCCTATGAATACAAAGATCTCGATAGGGTGCTTGAAAGCTCTTCTGACCCCCTTCCCCTTTTCGTCGCAGTCGACGGCCTCACCGACCCTCAAAACCTGGGAGCCATAATCAGATCGGCGGCCGCCTTTGGAGCGGAGGGGGTGATAATCCCCCACAGGCGCAACGCTTCAGTGAACGCCGCCTGCTGGAAGGCCAGTGCGGGGGCGTGCGCATTTATGAATGTGATAAGGGTGGAAAACCTAAACCTGACCTTAGAAAAACTTAAAAGGATAGGATACTCCGTAATAGGGCTTGACGGAGAGGGGGAAAGGGAGGTAGGAAAAACGGGGTTTGAAAACGATCCTTTGGTACTCGTCGCCGGATGCGAAGGAAAAGGGATAAGCCGGCTCACCCGCACTAAATGCGACATGGAAGCTAAAATACCCATAGAAGAAAGAATGGAATCATTAAATGTATCGGCAGCGACTGCAATAGCATTATTTGCTACCGTAGAAGCTAGAAAAGCCTCTTTCCCGAAAGATCAAAATATCTAAAACTTTCCAGAGGCAAAGAAAAGCTAACGCGCGATCCCAAGGGATAGGAAACGGGGGAAAGGATAAAAATTTCCCCGCCGCCTCCAACTAAAGAACCGCGAAGCCAGAATTCCTTGCCCATGTTTTCACTGCCCAAAACTTCAATTTGAGGCCCCGCTTGCCCCACTTTCGCATTTTCAGGCCTAAAACCCAAGATAAATTTTCCGGAGGGGAGGGAGGAGGGGAAGGAAAAGCCACCCAGAGAAAAGCGGCCCTCAAAAGCTTCTTCTTCTATCAAATTCATGGGGGGCTGGCCCATGAAAGAGGCTACAAAGGTATTTGCGGGATTTAGGTACACTTCTTCAGGGCTCCCCACCTGCTCTATTTTTCCATCCCTCATAACAGCGATCCTGCCTGCCATAGTGAGGGCTTCAACCTGATCGTGGGTGACGTAAATGGAAGTAGTTCCTATCTTCCTTTGCAAATCCCTTATCTCCCTCCTCATTTGAAAGCGCAGGTTGCTGTCGAGGCTGGAAAGGGGTTCATCCATTAAGAAGAGGCCCGGACGGCGCACTATTGCGCGGGCAATGGCGACCCTCTGCTTTTGTCCCCCCGACAGTTCCGAAGGGAGTCTTGAAAGCAGCCCCTCTATGCCACACATCCTTGCCGCCCGTCTTACCTTTTCCTCTATTTCTTTTTCCTTTCCGATTCTTAGGGCCAGGGCTATGTTTCCCGCAGCATCCAAATGAGGGTATAGACACGGGGACTGAAATACCATAGATACATCCCTTTTTTGCGTAGGAACTCGGGAAAAATCTTTTCCGTCAAAATAAATCGTTCCGGATTCGGGCTTTTCCAGTCCTGCCGCCAGGCGCAGGAAGGTGGACTTCCCGCATCCAGACGATCCCACCACCGCCAAAAATTCCCCCTCTTCTATTTCCAGGGAAAGGCCCTCTATGGCGAGGGGGGCTTTTTTGGAATATCTGAAACTCACGTCTTCGTACCTGACAGAGGACATTTCTTCTCTTTTTCGGCTTAGAGGGATAAAAAATACTATATTTTTTATGGTAATCGGGGGCTGTGACGGGGAGGAGCCGATGTTTGGGTCCGCGATAGGGGGGTACAAGATTCTTTGCCCCCTTGGAGAAGGGGGCGCAGGAAGCGTATACAAGGCAAAAAAGAACGGGAAAATAGTAGCCCTAAAACTTCCCAAGATTTTGAGCCCCACAGACTTGCGCCGTTTGAAAAGAGAAGTTTGCGCGCTTTCAAGCGTAAACAATCCCAACGTGGCAAAAATAGTAGAGGCAGACGTGGATGGGCCGTCTCCTTTTATAGCTATGGAGTTTATAGAGGGAGAGAACCTGAGGGGGGATGTGAAAGCAAACGGGGTATATGAGGGAAAGTACCTCGCCCTCCTTGCCGACAAGCTCTCTTTTGCCCTGCACTCCATTCATGAGGCGCATATAATACACAGAGATATAAAACCGGAAAATGTAATCATAGCTGAAAGGGGGCCTGTCCTGGTGGATTTTGGCATAGCTATGAATCCGGAAGAAACCCACCTTACCCGCACCGGCCTGATAATGGGGACGCCGGGATATATCGCCCCTGAAATTTTGGAAGGAGGCAGGGAAGGGGCGCAAAGCGACTGGTGGTCCCTTTGCGCAGTTTTAGCTTTTGCAGCTTTAGGGCGCTCGGCTTTCGGAGCGGGGGGAGTTGCAGGAATACTGGATAAAGAAGAGAGGGGGGAATTTGACTTTGCCCCTCTCCCTTCCCCGCTTGCCTGCGCCTTTGCCAAGGCCTTAGATCCCAATCCCTCCCTCCGCCTTCCCGTTAAGGATCTGATAGACGTCATATGGCAAAATATTTAAAAGCCGCAAGGGAGAAGGAGGAGCAATTTTTAATCCGCGACTGAGCTGGCGCAAAGATGAGCGCAAGGAGAATCTTCCCGGAACCGACGAGGATGTAAATCTGTCCTCTTTTGAAGATCCGGAAGATGAAGAGGAGGAAGAGGAGGAAGAGGGCCCTAGAATTAGCGAATTTGACGCCCCCACCACCCTTTTGCCAATCCCCAGAGCCGTAAAAGGAACCCCATCTCCAAAAATCCCCATAAGCCGTACCCTTGCCCCCGACCCCTCTCTTCCACATTTTGCCTCTTCGGCTTCCCCCAACTACTTTTCCCCCAAAGCCCGCGAGGAAAAGAAATTTGATGAAGCGAAGCCGAAAATGTACGGAAAGCTTTTGGCCCTGCTTTTAGTGATACCGATTTTCTTTCTTTCAAATGCCGTACCTATGGAAGGGCTGATCGCCTCCGCCATTCTCTACGCCTGTTTTTATCTCTACGGCTTTATCCTCGACATCCAGCAGATTCGGCGCCGGAGGGGAAAAAGAACTTTGAACTGGTTCGAGCTTTTAATACGCTCCCCGTGGTGGGCGGCAAAAATTTTAATCCGCATGCTGCCTGCGATCCTCATATGGTTTTTCGGCCTGATATTGTTCAACTGGCTTTTAGGCTTTGCCTACTCATCTATCGATGCAGCCTTTTTGGGATCCGGATGGAAAATGAGCTTTGTCAATTTCCCCCCGCGCTCCTGGGGCGGCCTGGTTTTGGGCCTTTGGGCCCTCTTGTGCTGGCTGGCGCTGCTTTTCACGCGTCTTGGCACCAAAAGCGCGGGAGTGGGGTTCGACTGCGCCTATAGATCCATTTACCGGGGAGTTAGGCACTTAAAGGATGAAGAAAGCGCAGGCCCGGTGAGCAGGGACGCTTACCTGCATCCTGCTTCAGCCAAATGTGGAATAATCTTGCTTATACTCTTAGGAGCTTTTCTCCTGGCGAGCCTGACCGTTTACCTGGCCCTTAGAGGTACGGATTGGGGACCTATATTCGTCACCCGTTTATAGAAAAAGACTGAGGAACTTTTAATGGCAAAAAAGAAAGCAGCAGACGGTAAAAAAGAGACAGAAATACAGAGGAGCGATAGAAAACGGCAAACTATTCTGGGCGTTATAGTCGTGGTTATACTGATCGCGGTCCTGTGCGTGGTGGGATACTTCATTTGGAGGGCCAACAGGCCTTCTTCCTCCTCTTCTTCCTCAACTTCCACCTCCCAGCAGGAGAGGAAAGAAGCTGAAGCAGAACTTGCTTCCGTGAAGGTCAAGCCCTCTGCGGCTCTGGCCAATGGGGGATTTTTAGTATCTAAAAACGGCTTGAATAAACCTGTCTCGGGAGTGCCTACCATTAGCATTTATATGGACTTCATATGCCCGGCATGCGGAGAAGTTGACAGGGACATCGACAATACCCTCATACAAATGGTGAATGCCGGACAGGTAAATGTCGAAATTCACCCTGAGGCCTTCCTAAACGACGAATCTACAGACGAATATTCAAGCAGGGCAGCGGGGGCTGCGGTATATGTGGCCCAGTATGAGCCGGACAAACTCCTCGATGTGGTAAGGGCCTTCTTTGCCTCAGCCTACCAACCTAAAGAGTCTGAAAACTACAAGCCGGTTTCAAATGCAATGATTAGCGCCCAGCTGGAAAAGGCCGGAGTAAGCGCTAGCGTGGCACAGGATGCCGTGAAAGGAACGTACGTTCCTTGGGTAAATGCCCAGACCAGCATGGCTTCCACCGATACGGCTCTGCAACACCCCTCAGGGCAGCTAAAGGGCGAAATTACGACTCCTACCTTTATAATTAACGGTCACTATTGGCTGTTCGACGAGGCGTGGAGCCAGACCGGAAGCCCCTTAACCTCCCTCTTAAAGGCTATAGGGCTGACGCAGGCTGAAGTGGGGACAAGCAAGAAGCCGGCCCTGGGATCGCAAGGAAAACCCCTGTTCCCCACTTCTTCTTCCTCCTCGTCTTCTTCCTCAAACTAGGCCGGAGGGCAAGGGGCATAAAAAAGGGAGGCTCTGCCTCCCAATTTTTTATTCCTAGGGGAATTTAGCCTACAGCGTTAAGAGCGTTTACAAAGGCCTCATCTTTCCTCAGATCCAAATGAGGAAGCCCGTAGAACCTGTAACGGAGCCAATCTATGGAGCGGTAGAGAATCGCTCTATTGTTATTGAGGCTCTTTCCCAGCACCCTAACGACCATGGCGGGACCCTCAAGAAGCGAAATCCCCATTATGGTGCCATCGAAGGCCATATTGTTAAAGTCTTGGAGTTCTTTAACGAGCTTGGCATTTACTCTTTCGTCTACAACTACAAGCGAGCTATAGTTCCTGTACCCCTCGAAGAGGCCCAGCTCCGCCATTTCAAAAGCGTGGGGATCTAAGATGAGGTTGTCATTGAAAATGAGCCGGCCATCATAACTGATCTTGGAAAGCATATGGACGTAACGGTACTGGAAGTCCTTGTGGTTCATAGACCATCCGGCCGTAATGCCGTCAGTGTAGAGGAGGCTTGCCCCCTTTGCCACGTCAATTTGGGTAACCTGCCTGTACTTGGAATTTCCGTAGGGTATAACGTCATCAGGGAGGAACTCCAGAACTGCATCCTCATCTACTTTGACCTTTATATCCTGAACGGTCGTCTTGCCGTCATTGCACTTGTAAACGTATGTAGGAGCCTGGCTGGCCACTATGGCATGCGTCTTTTCATGGGAGGTTATAAAAGTTTCGTAATGCTCACCCTCGACAAATCCTCCCCCCATGGTGATGAGGAAAAACGCAAGCGTGTCCTCATTGTTTAGGCGGAGGGGGGCGCTTAATTTGGACTGCCCTCCGGTTACACGCTTGGATGCTACAGTCCTTCCGTCCCGATTAGTGAACTCGATCTCGGTGTACCCATCACGCGGGTATGTGTAGGTTTTCAAAGTCTCACGCCTCCCATTCGATGCGCTTTTGCCTCTTAGTCTTCAGTCAGGAGGCACTCTCTCTTAATCCAGTTGACAACCTTGTCTACGCCTTCGCCGGTCATAAGGTTGGTGAAGAAGAAGGTTCCAGGCTTGCGGAATTTCTCGGTATCCTTTTCCATCCTCTTCAGATCCGCTCCGACGTAGGGGGCCAGATCGGTCTTGTTGATTATGAACAGATCGCTCTTTATCATGCCCTGTCCGGCCTTGCGGGGGATCTTTTCACCTTCAGGAACGCCGATGATGTAAATAGAGAAGTCTACCAATTCAGGGCTGAAAGTAGCGGCGAGGTTGTCTCCGCCGCTTTCTACGAAGACGAGATCCAGATCCGGGAACCTCTTCTCCAGTTCCTCAATCCCGGCCTCATTCATAGATACATCCTCGCGGATGGCGGTGTGAGGGCATCCGCCCGTTTCAATTCCTATGATGCGGTCGTCTTCCAGAACGGAGTTCTGGCGCATATACTCAGCGTCGATCTTGGTATAAATATCATTGGTGATGACGCCTATGGAGTAGTCCTTGGCCATGACGGCGCAAAGATCCTCCAGAAGCTTGGTCTTGCCGGACCCTACAGGTCCTCCGACCCCAATTATCACAGGCTTGCCGTTAGACATAACCCCTCCTAAAACTAAGACATAAACAAACGGAACACGGTGGTCTCGTGCCTAATCTGGGCCAGCTCCACTCCCGGAACCGAAGCCCCGAGGTAGGATTCGTCCAGATCCTCTATGGCCGAGGAAAGATCGATGATATCTCCAAAAATCGTATGGAGAATATCTTGCCCCGCCTTTTGGCCCAAAGGTATGGCCCTCACCGCGTTCTGAACCATGGTAGTGACAATGCTGTAGGAGTAGTAGCACACGCTCTGGCGGAAGTCAGAGCCCATCATATGCATAAAGAGGGCAAAGGCAATGGCCTGATTGCCAAAAGCCTTCTCCTCCTTAATCCTTATGCGGTACTCGCGCAGGATCTCTACTTCCTTTGCATCCGTATCCCCGTAAAGCCTGAGGAGCAGATCTATCATCTGGACCGCTATCAGGCTTGCGCCTTTCCTGGTCTCAAGAGCTGCAGCCGACAAGGTCAAAATCCTGTCTATCTGCCAGATTTTGTCATACTCCTGCTTGTCCAAAGCCTCCATGACAAGCTTTACGGCAAGCCCCTCTCCCCACTTGAACTGAGTCTCGAGGTATATCGAGAGCCATTTCTCGAAGGAGGGGGCATCGTGGACTATTCCATCCCTGAGGTAAGTTTCCATACCGTAAGAATGGTTAAAAGTCCCGATAGGGAAAGTCGAATCGCATACCTGGAATATTTCCAGATTCCTGTTTATTTCCCTGTATTCCTCTTCTTTTTTGGCTGTGCGCCCTTCCCTGCTGCTCATTAAGACCGCCTTAGAAATCAGTACCTCAGATCCACGTGTTCCAACGGCTCGGAAAGAGTAATCTCCTCCAGGTCGTAAGGAATGTGGTTATGGTCGAGGATCTTCTCCACCACCGGATCTCTCTCTAGGATGATAGTTCCGTTTTCAATCTTTACGGGCTTGTGGGTATTGCCCAGAAGGTGGGCTATAACGCCCATCTGATCAATATCTTTCGGCTTAATAACTATCATTTCCTGCGACTGAGTGTGGATGACTACCAGGGTCTCCCCGTCTTCATCATCCATCTTCTTGCAGATAATGTCTCCGCTCTTTAGCGGAAGATTCTTCCTGTCGAGCCTCATGCGGTATTCATGGCCATGATCGGAAGTTACGCGGTGGATGGGCTTAGCCAGATCCTCGTTATCCATATAAACGGTCTCTATATGGTATTTCCCAGCATCCGGATAGGTGTCGACATTGCCTATTATTTCTTCAATTATGTCGTCCATTTTGCCTTCTTATAAAAATATAAAAAAGGAACTTAGTAGATGCAGCCCTTTTAACGGAGCTGCACCCTTTTTTATTCTATCTGTGCAAAATCAGAGGGATTAGTACAGGTAGTAACGCTGAGCGAGCGGGATGTCATCGACAGGATCGCAGGTGATGGTTTCTCCATCGATAGTCACGGTGAACTTCTGAGGATCGATGGCGATGGTGGACGGCGTGTAGGTGTTGAGGATCATGTCGTCCTTCATCAGGTTGCGGGTGCGGTGAACCGGAAGAACGAGGCGCTCAAGTCCCAGCTCTTCCTTGATTCCGTGCTCATAAGCGTAGGTGGACACAAAGGTCTTGTGGTTCTCAGAGAGAGCCTTGCCCTTTGCTCCCCACATCTCGCTCATCTTCATAGGTTCGGGAGTGGGCAGAGAGGAGCCGGCATCGCCCATCTTGGCGTAGGTCACGAAGCCGTTCTGGAAGATGGCGTAGGGCTTTGCGCCGAAGAAGGCGTAATCCCAAATTACCAGATCGGCGTACTTGCCAACTTCGACAGATCCGATGTAGTCGGAAACGCCGTTGGTGATGGCGGGGTTAATGGTGTACTTGGCGATGTAGCGCTTAATACGGTTGTTGTCGTTGTACTCGCTGTCGCCCTCAAGGGGTCCCCTCTGGAGCTTCATCTTGTCGGCGAGCTGCCAGGTACGCATTCCCACTTCGCCGATACGGCCCATGGCCATGGCGTCGGAGGTCATCATGGAGATGGCGCCCATGTCCTGGAGAATGTCCTCAGCAGCAATGGTCTGCTTGCGGACACGGGACTCGGCGAAAGCCACATCCTCAGGAAGGGCAGGGTTGAGAGAGTGGCAGACCATGGTCATGTCGAAGAGCTCGTCAACGGTGTTCTTGCAGTAAGGATCGGTCGGGTTGGTGGAAGAGGTCAGGAAGTTCTTCTGTCCGCAAACCACCATGATGTCGGGGGCGTGGCCGCCGCCGCAGCCCTCGGTGTGGTAAGAGTGAATGGTGCGGCCCTTGATGGCGTTGAGGGTGTTATCGACATATCCGCCCTCGTTGAGGGAGTCGGTGTGAACTGCCAGCTGAACGTCATACTTGTCGGCAGCGCAAAGGCCGTTGTTGATGTTGGAAGCGGTGGCGCCCCAGTCCTCGTGAACCTTGATGCCCATGGCGCCTGCACGGATCTGCTCGCCTACGGTCTCAACCTGGATGCCACCGGCCTTGGCATAAGTTCCGAAGTTGAAGGGAATGCCTTCTACGGAGCGGAGCATTTCGTGGATGTTGTACTTTCCAGGGGTGCAGGTAGCGGAGAGGGTGCCGTTGGAGTTTCCGGTGCCGCCGCCGAATACGGTGGTAATGCCGTTGTCGAGAGCCATCACGGCCAGTTCGGGGGTGATGTAGTGAACGTGGGTGTCGATTCCGCCGGCAGTGACGATCTTGCCGTCAGCGTTCATAGCCTCGGTGCTGGCGCCCACAACGATGTTCACGTTGTCCATGTTGTCGGGGTTGCCGGCCTTTCCAATGGCGAAGATCTTGCCGTCGCGAATGCCGATATCGGCCTTGTAAATGCCGGTGTAGTCAATGATGAGGGCGTTGGTGATAACCTCGTCTGCCACCTGCGGATCAGATTCACGCAGGGAAGTGGTGTTGCAGCCCATGCCATCACGAAGGACCTTGCCACCGCCGAAAATGGCTTCCTGTCCGTAAACGGTAAGGTCTTTTTCTACCTTTGCCCAAAGGTTGGTGTCGCCGAGACGCACAGAATCACCTGTGGTAGCACCAAACATCTGGGCATAGGTCTTGCGATCTATTTCAAAGCTCATGAGATGTTCCTTCTTTCCAATTTATTTCTGGTCGTGAGCGTGCTCAGCTGCGAGCTTCATGTTGGCCTTACGCATAGCGGTGTAAGTCTCAGAGTCGGTCTCGGGAGCGGCGAAGCCGTCGAGGTAGCAGTCGGCCTTGTTGTTGAAGCCGAAGATGCGGCGACGTCCGCCGAAGTCCACAACCTGAACGGTCTTCTGGTCGCCGGGCTCGAAACGGATGGCGGTGCCGGCAGCGATGTCGAGGTGCTTGCCCCAAGCCAGATCGCGGTTGAATTCGAGGGCAGAGTTGACCTCGTAGAAGTGGAACTCAGAACCGACTTGTACAGCACGGTCACCGGTGTTGGTGACCTTTATTGAAGTGGCAGGATATCCCGCGTTGCAGGTGATTTTCCCATCTGCAAAATGAATTTCTCCAGGAACCATAAGTCTAACTCCTTACCAGGTTACTGAATGGGGTTGTGAAGGGTGATGAGCTTGGTGCCGTCGGTGAAGGTGCATTCCACCTGGATCATGGGGATCATCTCAGGAACCCCTTCCATGACATCATTGCGGGTGAGGGTGCTGTTGCCGATGGATACGCACTCGGACCAGTCCTTACCATCACGGGCAGCTTCGATGACGGTGTTAGTTATTATTGCGATGGCCTCAGGATAGTTGAGCTTGAGACCACGATCTTTGCGTTGCTGTGCCACCATGGCAGCAACTGAAACCAACATTTTTTCCTCTTCGCGAGTTGTCAAATGCATAGTTTCCTCCTTTCAAAACAAAAATGTATCAACCTCTCAAATAATCCACAAGATCAGCGTAAAACGAAAATGTCCTAATCTGGTTTAGGATTAGGACATTTCTAATATTTATTTCGCGTTAAATAGGCTTTTTTACTCGTTTTGCGGAGATACGGGGGAAGCGGGAACCTCCTCCATAGCCTCTTCGGCAAGCTCTGCCTTCTTGGCATCCTCAACATCGGAATCTACAAAGTAGCGCTCGTGAAGAAGGGCGGGATCCAGTCCGCGATCCATTTGCTCCTTAGTGGTCCTGATGTGGAAGATGTGATCCAAAATGGCCAAAATCAGCCAGGTGACGAGCATGGAGTAGGCAGCAACGAGAAGAGCCCCAGAAAGCTGGACGAGGAATTGGTATCCGCCAGCCCTCACGCCGTTCACGCGGGGGTCTGCGAGGCATCCTATAAGGATGGTGCCCAAGAAGCCTCCCATTCCGTGTACGCCCCAAACGCCCAGGGTGTCATCCCACTTCAGCTTCTTGGCCAACCAGACGCAGAAATAGCAGACCACAGCTGCGCAGAAGCCTATGATGATGGCGCCCACAGGGGTGACGTAGCCGGAAGCAGGCGTCACGGCGGCAGCGCCGGCAATGGGGCCGGTCATCAGCTGGGCAAAGGACCAGTGGTGTGTATTGAAGGCATAGTCAAGAATGCACCAAACCACCATGGCGCAAATCATAGCTATGCCGGTATTGGCAAAAGCGATGGCGGCAATGTCGTTGGAGGCCAAGGTGCCGCCTGCATTGAAGCCAAACCAGCCAAACATCAACATTCCGGCACCTATGGCTACAAGCCCAAGGTTGGAAGGTTCAGGCTCGGGGCATTCGTCATAATCCTTGCGCCTTCCGAAGTACCAGATCGCCATAAGGCCGCTAAATGCCGCGGTTATGTGAATGACGGTTCCACCTGCAAAGTCGACAAATCCCCACTTAGCCAGGAATCCGCCGCCCCAAATCCAGTGGGCCACAGGGAAGTAGACCAAAATCATCCAGCAGATAAGGAAGCCTATCCAGCCGCCCATGTTCATTCTGCCGGCAGTAGCTCCGGTCATAAGCGGAAGGGTGATAATGGCGAACATCAGCTGATACATGAAGAACATGAGGAGAGGTATGGACGCTCCATACTTTCCATCAATGCTGAATATAACGTTATGGAGTGCGAAAAATTGAATGGGGTTGCCTATAAATCCTCCGAGATCGTTTCCGAAGACAAGGCTAAAGCCGCCAAAGATCCACATAAGCCCCACAACGCCAATGGCCGAAAAGACCTTCCACATTATGGCAAGGGAGTTCTTCTTGCGTACCAGGCCCCCATAGAAGAAAGCCAGACCTGGGGTCATGAGGAACACAAGAATTGTACACAGGAACATATAAGTGATGTTCGAATACGTCGTACTCGAATGGAGTATGGAAATTAACATACTTAAAAGTCCTAACTAAACAAAGGTTTAAATCTGCTTATAATGCTAACAAACAAAAAAAGTGTCTGCAGTATTTAGGCTGCAAACACTTATATTTTTAAGAGCTTTGTGAGCGAGTATCGCTTACTTCGGCCAGGTGTTGGTCAGCATCATGAAGCCAGGAATCCAAGCGGTGATAATTCCTTCGCAGACGCCGAGGACGCCCACGAACTTACCAAGGGACTTGTGGCAGGTGCACTCTATGAAGCCGGTGAGCCAGAGGATACCCCAAAGCCACCATATGATGCCGTACAAATCATTGCCGCCGTAGTGGTTTGTGAAGCAGAGAATGCCTGCAGGGATGGAGTTGATTGCTACGAAGAGCGAGTACCATCCGTAAAGGCGTCCATCAAGGTTGAAGATCTTGTTCAGAGCTACATAAAGGTAGGTGAAGGCGAAGAGCAGCCCGGTAGCGCTTTCATAGAACCAGAGAGCAGGCTTTCCAACGCATGCGCCATATCCAAGGGCGATAATGTTGAGGATTAGCCCTAGTCCGCCCGTGAAGAAGTTCATGATGACGTTTGACTTGTCGCCTATTTTTCCAAGGCCATACAAGCCATTGCTCATCAAAACCATGCCGACATAAAGTAGGATACAACCTAGCATGATCTTTCTCCTAAATCGTAAGTTCAATCCGACATCGAGCACGAGGCCCAAAAGGCCGAATCAGTAACAAATTCCACTTAAGTTTACATAATTTTTGCAGCATTGTTAAATATCATGAAAATTTATGAAATCGATATGCGGTTATTAATATCGCTTATATTAATACGATATAAGGTCATTTAATGAATATATAAAGTTATTTTTCCTGCAAAAAAGTAAGCACATTTTTTAGTCGATAAAAACTTCAATAAATTCATTGTATAAAAAGGGGGATCTTCACCTTCCTTCATCCACTTTAAAGGGCAATATTTGAAGAGAAAAATGAAATTTTGTATAATCCGTTTGAGCGCCTCCTTAGCTCAGTTGGCTAGAGCATCCGCCTTGTAAGCGGAAGGTCGCCGGTTCAAGCCCAGCAGGAGGCTCTATTTCTTTATCTCACGGAAATTTTTATTGTAATTACTATTCAGTGCTCTTATCCTAAAACAATGACGTCAATAAGTTTTTCACACTCTGCAATTCTTAAAAGGGCCATAGAAAAGCGGCCATACAGCGATAATAAAAAGGATATCCTTCCCGCCAGGCTTATAATCCCCCATCTTTCCAAATGGAATACAGTGGTGACAATCGGAGATTCTGTCAACGAGGGTTTATGGGATAGCGCAGATCCCAATGTGGATCTGACAAAGTATGAAAATCAGGAAGCCCACTGGGACGGACCGGTGTACGGATGGGCGGACAGGTTGGCCGGGCACCTATCTTATAGGAGAGTGCAGGCTGGATTTGAACCCGTTCAATATGCCAATCTGGCTATAAGGGGCAAACTTATAGAGTTCATAGTAGATGAAGAACTTCCTCAGGCATTAAAACTCCACCCGGACCTTGTAATAATGGACGGCGGAGGCAACGACATTTTAAGACCCGATGACAGCGTAGACTCCATAATGCGCTACATAGAACACGGGATCAAGCAGGTGAGGGAAAGCGGATCCGATCTTATTTTTTTGATACCTCCCCAAGCTACGGATGGATTTGTGATGGATCTGAGCCGCTATAAGAGGGCCGATTACGTGGCCCGCCTCCAATCCATGCTTCTTCGCTATGACTGCTATGCAGCCGATCTTTGGGAATACAAACCATTCAAAGATCCGCGCCTGTGGGCAGAAGATAGGATTCACCCCACCCCCGAGTGCCATGAGAGGGCAGCGCAAATAGCCCTGATAGGCCTTGGCCTGGAATGCGACCCGGGTTGGGATCACGGTGAGCTGTGGACGACCCTGCCTTATATGAAAGCTCCCCTTACAAGCAAAGTAAAAACCACCCTCCAGTGGGACAAAAATTATTTAACACCGTGGCTCTCGCACAGGTACCACAATGTAAGTTCCGGGGACGGACGAGAAGGAAAGAGGAGGGAACTGAGCCCCATGCCTCCCAGCCAACCTCATCCTGGGAGCCTGATTTTAGCCGGAAAATATGGAGAGCCTGATTTGAACGGTCCCAGCGACCCGCAGTGGGTAGAGAGCAAAGTAGAATAGTTCTTGTAATAATTGCGAACTTTGGACGGAAAAAATGAGTGCAAAATCCTGGAATCCCAGCAAGTATGTTAAGAAGAGAGTGCTGAGGATTTTAGTGAGCGCGCTAGTGGCCATAGCCGTTTGCTGCATTGGATTTATCTTAAATCAGAGAAAAGCCATAGCGCTTGAGGTGGATGGCAAAACGAAGGAAGTTGTCACTTATACAGATTCTTTGCCTAAGTTTTTAAAGCAGCAGGGCATAACCGTCCACACTCATGACCAGGCCGTTTCATCATCCGGCTACTGGCTCACCAATGGGGCAGTGGTTAAGGTTAGAAGGGCGTATGAAGTGATGGTCGATATAGGCGGCCACCTCATTCCCTATTGGACTCTCGCTTCCAGCGCAGAGCAACTTGAAAACTACTTCCTTCAAAATGACAAGGAAGCAGCCAAGATCAGCGTAAACATTCCTAACGTCTACAACGCTTTGACGGGCGGAATCAACCTCAACGCCTCCGGCCCCATAGAGGTTATAGCTTTCGGAAAGTCCTATAACGTCAAAAACGGAAACCAGCCCGCCGCTTCCATCTTGGATTCTCTGGGCATCACTATCACTTCAAATGATCTTGTCTCGGTGGAACACACGGGAGGAAAAACGATATTGGTGGTAGAAAGGGTCAGCTACGGCACTGAAACGCAGGACGTAATGACGGCCTACTCCGTTAAAACCGTAGACAATCCCAACGCTTACGTGGGGACCACCACTATAGAACAGAAGGGATCTTACGGAGAGCAGCAGCAAATTCTGAAAGTTACCTACATCAATGGGAAGCCCGTAGCCACTCAGCTTATGGGAGCGAAGGTAATAAAGCAGAGCCAGCCCGAAATTATAGAAGTGGGAACCAAGAAAAAGCCCGCCCCCAAGCCGGTAGAGCCTAAGAAAGAAGAAAACGAGCCCAAGGCCCAGGCTTCCACCCAGGACCAAAAGAGCCAACCTGCCCAAAAACCTGCTCAGACCCAAAGCCAGCCTAAGAAAGAAGAAAACGAGCCCAAGGCCCAGGCTTCCACCCAGGACCAAAAGAGCCAACCTGCCCAAAAACCTGCTCAGACCCAAAGCCAGCCTAAGAAAGAAGAAAACGAGCCC
>JAFPUC010000005.1 GCA_017413255.1 Aeriscardovia sp.
TATATATATATACTTTGTTGGTATTCTATAGGTTTGGCATCATGCTACTTTTGGATGGAATTGATAGCCATCTTTGCCAGGGCGAATTTAGGTGAATGTAGGGCTTTTTGGCGGATTGCGCAAAATTTTGGAGAACGGTACGGCATTAATTTAGGAAGGCATGACTATCAGGTGCCACCAATGAAAGGGAAGCTGACGATGAATTCTGTAGGTAGGCACTGGTGTTAATGGGAAGAAATTGGGAAGACTGCCTCAGGTCCTTTGACGCCTGTTTTGCCTTCTTTAACCGCGGGGCGAAATGCAGTATTCTTAAGGCCTATTTCAAATTTTTCCGCACAGTTAATCCGTCCTACTCGAGGTGGAGAATGCAATCCTCCCTCCACTTTGTTTTGAAGTTGCCAAATTTTCTCCTTGATCCAGTTTTGGCAAAGAAAACATAGGTGTTGCTAAAGATGGTTGCCTTTTGGCATGAAAATAGAAAAACGGCAAGTTGAAGAGCGCACAGGTACTGCTGGGATTTTAGGATAGACAAGGAAGTTCAAGTATCAGGGGCCTGTAATTGCTTTTAATTGACTTAAATCCTCGGATGAAAGTGCCGTATTTGTATTTCATTTGCCAAATATCCCCAGGGCTTTGCCGGTATTTATAAAGGGCAAAATGCTTTGACCGGTAGCGCCGAAAGACCGCCGACATCTGCTGCACTTAACCCCTTTAGTGCTTCCAGCTCACGAAAGATGGGAAACAACATGACTTAAAGACCTAATATTAATAGAAGACTGCCATTAGACTTTCATCCTTTTCGTTTGCCATTCGACTTTTAAATGTCTTCCAAAAAATGGCGCGCAGATGAAATCCTCTCCTATTTACGAGAACAAGAAAGAATAGAGGCGCGAAAAAGTTGCCGGATAGATGAAAATGGGTAATAACGCAGAAAGATCATAGGCTTTGCCATATAAAAACCCCTGCAGGCCGATCGCAGTTGTTTGTCGGAAGGGAATGCATAAAACCGCAAATCCGGCCTCCCCTAAAGGGGCTACCTTAACAAATGTTTTCGGCTTTTTAACTTCTTTATCATTCCCAAGAAGAATGATAGTAATCCTAATGGTATAAGTTTTTCAAAACCCATGTAGTCTCTGATTTTAAAAATATATGTGGGATAGTTAAAACTGTTTAGGTATTAAAACTTATGATAACATGAAGAACATGAGTATAAAAAATGATGGACGGACTTTTGGTCTAATTTATGAAGATAGACCCGAAGAACTCTGGCTTGAGAGCACAGATTACAAGCCTGTTGTAGGAAGCACTGTACGTGTGAATGGTGCAGATTATAATGTAGAAAAAATTGAGGATGACAGTCTTTGGCTTGAAGCCAACAATAAGAGAGAGAGAGAGAGAGAGTCTGTTAAGGTTCCATTAAATGCGGATTACAAGGTAAAGCTTCAGACTCCTGCTTACCCAGTTCTACAATTTATAGACTCTGTTCAAAATGCGAAAGACAAAAGATCTCAAATTTTAATTCAGGGCGAAAACCTATATACTCTAAAACTTCTAACCTTTGCATATGCAGGAAAAGTAGATTGCATTTATATTGATCCACCTTACAACACAGGTTCCACAGATTGGAAGTATAACAATAATTTTGTACATCCTACTGACGTCTATCGTCATTCAAAATGGCTTTCTTTCATAGAACATAGGCTTCGCATAGCGAAACTCCTTTTAAATCCCGCAAATTCTTGTCTAATAGTTGCAATAGACGAAACAGAACGCGATGAATTAGGGCTCCTTTTAAAGCAAATGTTTCCTGAGTCACTTATTCAGATGGCGTCCGTCATCACGGGTGGGGGAAATGATCCCTCAGTAGGGTTTAATAAAAGCATAGAATACCTATTTTTCGTCATGATAGGCTCAAGTACGCCGCAAAAGCTTCCTGATGGGAATAAAAAAACTCCATGGATACCCCTGCAAAGAAGTGGAAATCACAGTCTTAGAAGCGATAGGCCAAAAGAGTTTTATCCTGTTTTTATTTCTACGGAAAAACCTTACCGTGTAGTAAGCGTAGGATCTCCGCTGCCCGAAGGAATTGATCGGGAGAGTGCCAATATAGTGCCCCCTGATGGGACTGAGGCACTTTGGCCAAGCAGACATAAAAAGAACGGTCCGTACCTTCGCTGGTACTGCAGTTCTGAGGGTTTGCGCGATCTTTTGAAAAAAGGGTTAGTAAAGGTTAAAGGGCACCCTGGCAACTTTTCCGTGAGTATTTTTTCAAAGCCTATTTTTGAAAAGATTGAATCAGGGGAACTTGAAAACCACATAGTGGGGTATGAAGAAGATGGATCAATAAAAATTGATCCCCCCTATGTTGCTACTTCACATCTTCCAAATCTTAATTGGAGCAGCAGCGATTACTATACGGCCGTAGGATCCAAATTAGTAGACACCCTTACAGGTAAAAGTAAGGCTTTTCCATATCCCAAGTCCCTTTACGCCGTAGAGGATGCGATTCGCTTCTTTGTAGCTAACAAGCCAAATGCTTTAATTCTCGACTTCTTTGCAGGATCCGGTACTACCGCTCATGCCGTCATGCGCCTAAATAAACAGGATGGCGGAAGAAGGGTGTGTGTTTCGGTTACAAATAATGAAAATAAGATTTGTGATGAAGTGACATTCCCTCGTCTTAAGGCATGTATTACAGGAAAATATCCCGACGGTAGCGTGATTGAAGGTACCTACAAAGGCAGGGATGAAAGCTCAATTAAGGAGGGATACGAAGAAAACTTAGAGTACTTTAAACTCTGCTACGCAGATAGGGAAAATGTAGAACTTGGAAAGGAGCTCCCAAGGATATTACCGCTTCTTTGGATGTCGTCCGGATCCAAAAAGCTCTTAACACAGGAGGAAATACAAGAATGCACTAAAGCACATTATATGATCTTCGATTCTTTTGGTCTTATCACTCAATACAGATTTATATCAGAATTTCTAAACTACATTACCAATGAGATGGAATTAATTGCTATATCTACATTTGATGATGAGCGATATCAATGGCTAGCCTCCCATTTTGCAAAAAATTGTTACCAGCTTCCTCAAGCCTATGTGCATTCCATGGAAAGAGAGGATGAAATCTAAGATGTCGATAAGTATTACATTAAGACCTTTCCAAAAAGGAGCTGTCCAACAGTTACTCTACAACCTCAGAGACATGAAGCAGACGTGGGAGGACTATGGAAGCCTATCGTGGACATGCCTCAAAGCTCCTACAGGCGCTGGAAAAACTGTGATGGCTGGCGCCGTAATAGATTCACTTTTATATCCTAAAAAAACATCTCTCATTCCCGACAGGTTTTCTGATAGGGATGCCGTAATTCTATGGGTGTGTGAGAAAAGCCTGCTTTTGCAGAGCCAATCCAAACTAAAGCATCTTTTAGAAAGTGATGCTTTAGGCGAAGAGAGCATTAGGACTATTAGTGCCGATAGTCTTAGTCAGGGTCTTGAAAAAGGAAAAATTTATTTTCTTGAAACTCAACTTTTGGGAGAAGGAAAACATATATCCAGCCCAACAGATAAAAATGGTGGCCTTACATTTTGGAAGGTCCTACAAGATGCCATTGACCAAAAGATTCCTGTATATTGTTTTATGGATGAAGCTCACAGGGGGTTTAATTCGGCAGCTACTAAAGACAGCATAAGAGAGCGAATAATTCAGAACATCCCATTTGTTATAGGAATAAGTGCCACCGAGGATAATTTTGTATCCTACATGAAAAATACTAAACGGCTGGACTATGGGGTAGTTTCTGTATCCCCCCAAGATGTTAGGCAGTCGGGCTTATTGAAGGAATATATCAACTTATACGTGCCTGCAAAAAATGCATCTGGTATAGACAAGTATGATCCATATTTAATCAAGGCTCTGGAAGACTTTCGTAGTTCAAGAAAAGCTTGGGAAAAATACTGCTCCACTCATCCCTCCCTCAAATCTGATCCCGTAGTTCCACTGCTTGTAATACAACTGGAAGCTAAAAGCGCAGGAGACAGCTCCGGTGAGGAAGAAAAGAAGAGAATTGAAAAGATAGTAGGTGTTGTAAAGTCGGAACTGCCAGATATTCCTGAGGAAGCTTTTGCGCATGTGTTATCAGATACCCCCGATTTATTACTGGCAGGGGCAAAAATACGCCATGTCTCTCCTGAGTCTATTCAGTTAGACAAGTCTATACAGGTCCTTTTTGCAAAGGAAGCCATTTCAAATGGGTGGGACTGCCCTAGGGCGGAAGTTTTATTTTCTAGAGTCCGAAGGAAGGATCCGACTTACATTGCACAATTTCTAGGCAGGATGGTGCGCACTCCTTTAGGACGAGAAATCAAAGGCAATCAAGAATTAAATTCTGTCTCTGCTATGCTTCCTGACTATGACGAAAAAACAGTTAGAGAAGTGATTTCATACTTAACCAGAGATTCTGTAGAGGAAAATGAAACAACCGTGACAGTTAACTCAGTTTCCATTCCATTGGCAGATCCTTCCCGCAATCCAAATTCCACTTTTGAGCCTGAAATTTGGAAGGGAATAATGGACGCAGTGAAAAAAATTCAGGTACCTGTTTCACCTAAGATTCCGCAATCTCCCTTCCACCTTCTTCAAGATACATCTTCTCTTATAGCGGAATCTAGCTATGCTTTGCGATCGAGCATGGGGGAAATGGTAGGAGCATTGAATGGAAATTTCCATAAGTATATAGAAACGATAGCATCGACTAACAAGTTTGCAAGAAAAAACTTTCTGGATGACTTTCTAAAGACGGGTTACTTTAAAGAAACGGTAGATACCAAAGATCGCGAAGTTAGTAAGGAACTGGTGGGTCGTCTAAAAGATACTTCAAAAGATATCTATAGGAAGGCCTTATCTACCGAGGATGTTTTTACTGCCGATTTTGTAAAGTCATACATGAAAGAAAACTCGAATATTGAAAGTGAAAAAGATCTTATCTTTGTGGGAAGAGATAATGCTGCATTAAAGGAAATGAAAGATTGGGCAAAAAGAGAACAGTCAAAACTCTGGAATGAGTTCACGAGTTCATCGTTATATGAAGAACTTAATCCCTCGGAACAAGCAAAATATGATGAAATTGCTGGTGAACTTGAAGAAGTATCAGGAAAGACCAATTTCCATAACTTCAAATTAAATGAATTTATGACTGAACGTCTTAATGATAAAGCCTTTGAAAAATGCATATATCAGGGCGAAGATGGAACAGCTCATCTTCATCTGAATGATTTAGAGGCCAAGTGCGTAGAGGACTATTCACGTTTAGATAATACTGTTGCTTTCTTCAGGAACCCTCCCCATGGAAGCGGAGCCTTTGGAATATTGAAGGAGGACGGCAAGCATTTTTATCCGGACTTCATCTTCTTTGAAGTCTTCCATGATGCAATTTATCCATATGTAGTCGATCCCCATGGCCTTCAATTCAATGACAGTCTTTCAAGAATAAAGGGGGCTGTAAAGTATTTACAAGAGAATCCTGGTCTGTTTTCAGCATGGTATGCAATTGATGGGGATGGAAATTCAATAAATCTTGCAGATCCCTTTACTCAGTCAAAAGTAGAAAAAGCCACGAGTGCATCTGAACTCTATATCTAATTAGATTTCAGGCTGCGTGTTCGATGTTTTAAGAGAGCGGAGCCAGGAATCTGCCATAAAAAGCGGAACATTTACAATGTTGTCCTGCCTTTTAAATCCTATCTGGGAAAATCGGATGGCTTTTAAATCCGGATTTTCTCTCAATACCGTTGTTAAACTTTTGGCCTTTGTATTATTTCCTGATTTGACTTCAATTGGAATGGCTAAATCTCTGCACTGAATAACGAAGGCCAACTCAAGTTGGGAATTTGATTTCGCATAGTAAAACGGATTAAAGCCGCTAGAAATTATGGTCTGGACAATGAATTGCTCCGCAAAAGCGCCGTTAAATTCTGCAAAAAATGTGCCCTTCACAAATATGGCAGTTAAATCGACATCCGTCATGCACCCCAGAAGTCCCAAATCCATAGGAAAAAGCTTAAAAATATTTTGCTCTTCATAAAATTTCAGGGGATAGCCGACTTTAGAACACCTGTCCACTTTATAAACTAGGCCTGCTTCCTCAAGCCATTTGATTGCTTCCTCAAATTCTTTTAATCTGGATCCCTTTTTAATTAACGACAAAATAAATTTTTTGTTTTCCTTTGCAAGCTGCAAAGGAAGCGAGCTCCAAATAAGTTCTACTTTAGAAAGAAGATTGGCAGGAATGTGCTTTGAAAAATCTTTTTCATACCCCAGCAATATGGATCTTTGAATTTCCCTGGTTCTGTAAAGATCGCGCCCTTCAACGTAGGTTTTTACAACTTCGGGCATTCCGCCGGTGAAGCAGTATTCCTGAAGCAAAGAGGAAAAAGAGGCATTAAGCAGGCTTATTTCATCCCAGTTTGAAGATTTAAGAAAATCGAATTTTGCCTTTCCTCCCTTGGCCAAAACAAATTCATTAAAGGACATGGGATAGAGGTTGACTTCTTCTACTTTTCCCACGGGAAATCCGGTACCTGCATGCAGGCCTATACCTAAAAGGCTTCCTGAGGCGCAGACGTTGTATCCTAATTCCGATTCTGCAAAATATTTGAGGGATGTAAGGGCTAAGGGATTTTCTTGAACTTCATCAAAGATAATCAAAGTTCTGGAGGGAGAAACGGGCTGATCGGTGAGAGAAGAAACGGCCCTTATTATTTTTGGTATGTCGAAGCCGCTAAAGACTTCATCGGGAAAGGGTGAAAAGTCAAAATTGATGTAAGCCGTATTTTCATATTCGTTTTGCCCAAACTCCTTTAAAGCCATGTTTTCCCAGTTTGTCTGGCCCCATTCAGCAATAAGGGTTTATGGGAAATGTTATTTTTCTAATCTATAAGCCGCCTATAAGCATATCTGAACAAGAATTTACTCCTTATTACATTTTTATGAGGGAATAACGGCGCTAATTTAACACTTTTATGAGGGAATAATTCTTTTCCCCGCTTTTACTTTCCGCTTTAAACTGTTTAGGCGTCTTAAAACTTTAGCGGGCACCTGCCTTGAAATTGCGGTTTAATATTTTCATCCCCCTCTTTAGAGGAGGGCTCTATCGAAACAGCAGGCTGGGAGGCGTCCAAGACGAAGTCATATACTTTTGCTCCAAAGTACTTTTCAATTCTTCTTTCAAGATCCTCCATTGCTTCCCGGCTTCTTCCTTCCAAATCCTTTTGGGTGCACTCTATCAGGAAAATCGCATCCTTAGTGCCATCGGTAAGCTCGGTTCTCTGTCCGTCCCTCCAGTTCATGCAGCGGCACACTGCTCCTGCATCGTCCAGGTAGCAGATTTCACCTTCAAGAGTCGGCTCGTTTTCTTCGGATCCTCCTATGGGAAGGAACGCATCTCCCCCCTTGGTGAGGCAAAGGCCCATGCTGCCTTGAATTTTATCCAGATCTTCTCCGCCAACGGGCACTGCAAAGGTAAGCGACACCGCGTTGTATATGTCTACCAAAGGAGTTATCGAAGAGACGGGCTTATCCTGAGCCACCCTTTTGAGCAGGGCTTCAATGGAGCTTCTTGCTCCCTTCTTCGTTTTGAACTTTTTGTAGGCATCCCTCCACACCATAACAGGCTCGTTTTCGGAAATTATGTCGCTTGTTATCCACTGGCGCGCTTCTAAATTGGCTTTCTCCAGATCACCTTTTATCTCTTCCTTCTTTTCTTCATCCAAATCCCCGGCGGGAGGCAAGTTTCGGGCTATGACGCAGAAAAGATGAAAATCTGGAAATGTGGAAAATACGGGGGCATCTATGTATATGCGGCGTTTCATTGCAGCTCCATTCTCTAAAGAAAAGGTTATTAAACATCATAGGATCTAACGTTTGGGAAATTAATTACGTGGGATCTGAACTGGATTTTAAGCAATTACCGTTTTGAGTTTCATCACAGACTTTTCCGTAAGAGCAATCAGATTCCAAGTCTTTAGGCATTTATTTGTATTCTATTTTAATTAGTAATAAACTTGATAACTCATAGTTATTAGTTCTATAGTGGGTTTTTTCAAGTTTAGGTTTGAGTTGATCCATTTTACAGATCGCAATTTTTCCCTCCCCCAGGTGTGGGATTTTCAATTTTAAAATTTCAAAAAACTGTTGCAAATCTGCTTAGAGCGGGGGTATGGAAGACTTAAAACGATCTGAGAAGCTAGGAGCGTGCGGAAGTGAAAAGTCAAAGAGGAACTATACAACAACTTATTGCCAGGAATGGCTTGCTGGACGACAAGGAATGTTTTTACGGAGTAGACACCATAGGAATAAGACGCAGCGTTGCAGTAGTTCCAATAGTGTGTGGAGGCTTTGACTGGGAGCCTGAAGCGGAAGAGGAGGTAAAACAAGAAGTTCTAAAGAGTGCGGAAGGAGTTCGCTTAAGAGCTGAAACTTGGAGGGAATTTTTCCAGCAGGTAGACACAAGTGATTATTCCAAAGTGTACATCAATCCTGAGGGTATAGCCAAGCTCTCTCACTCACGAATAAAAAAATCTCCCATGACGGGGGAACAAAGAAAACTAGAGGAAAAGGAACGAAGTTTGAAAGCCGATCATGATATATTGAAGGGTCTTCTCAAATTATGGGAAGCAAGCCATTATAAGGATGCGCATGGAAAGTGGCACGAGTATGAAAGTGACAATGAATATGGGACCGAAGGAGATGAGGAAGCTGCGTATGCTAAAACTTGTATTCCGGTTTCTGTAAAGAAGGGGGAAGAAAATAAAAACTCTGAAGAAAAGGAGAAAATCGGATATAATTTCGCTATTTATGGCGATCTGCAGATTCTTGTACACATTGCCCAGTCCATAGCCCTCCCCCTATTGCCTATGAGTCTGTGGATGAGTTCTACGTTAGGTTTGTTCGCTCAATATGCCCCAGAAGCAATAGGTTTGAAAGTAAAACCTGATCATATTCATCTGCTCTCAATTAACGATGACAGCACGATAATGAGGCATGACGACTTTGTGAATCAGCTGGTTAATGATGCTGTCAATGCTCACTACAACGAATTCAGATGGCAAATCAAAAAAATTGAAAGGGTCAAAAACGAGCTTGACGTTGAGATGGGTCAGATAGATTTTAAGGAATTCGACTGGAAGGAAAAATAACAAGATTGCGAGTTTGCTTTGAGAACGGCATAGATTGCGATCTTGACCTGCCTTTTACAAAATCTCTTGGACAAGGTCAAAAATTTAGATTGGATTAGTTTTTAAGAAATACTGAGAAAAGTCAAACATTTACATTTGTAAAATACAAAAATCCTTTTTAGCGACCTTTAAAACCAATTCTTTTATTTGCCTTTCAAACTTTTTAAGCAAATATTAAAGTTAGGCAGGTGTTTTTATTGGGCCTTGCATATTCAGATCTTAGCTGAATGATTTGTTGTACAAATATGGGATAGAGTGAATATTCTTTATATGTTTTATATGTGGGAGGAGGTCAGACTCTTCCTGAGCTTTTAGAGCTTTTGAGTAGAAAGAAAAAGAAATGTCGCAACATCGAGTGGGTGAATGGCACTTTAACGACAGGGAATTTTTGGTTCTTCAAACCCTGGCCAATTTGCATGATATGAGTCCAAAAGAATATATCTCACACCTTCAGTTCGATCCTAAAGAAATAATAAAAGCCGTTACAATTAATCCGCTGGCTAGAGGGTGTAGAAGGGTTTAGCGTGCCTAAAGTTTATAAGACTCGCCCTGCCTTGAGGGGGTGATTTTCCGGTTTCAATTTTGAATCTGGCCTGCAGACGGTAGCCACTGGGACTGGGTCTGATTTGCCCGATTTATATAGTTATTAACTGCCTGCTTTTGACTTGCAGTTGAATAGTACTTGCTGAGCAATTCGTCAGCGTTAAAGGTCCACGTGTGACCGGTAGAAGGCTGGCACCCCTGGGAGCCGCCGCAATTTGGTTGTGCATTTTTCACAGTCACTTCATTACCGTTTAGTGTGATTGTACCTGTGGTGTCTGCAGTTCCGCCACTCACCACGTTGCCCATTATTTCCACGTTCTGCCCTGTAAAGTCCCCTTTGCCCCACACTTGCATGTAGGCAAGAAAATCTATGAGGTTATGCCGAGTCCCCTGATCTAGCAGGTTGTTTATTGTATCCTGCTGCTCTTGAGTCTGATAATACTCGCCTAGCAAGTCGCTTACGTTGTAAACCGTGGTTTTATCCGCGGTAGATGAGGGCGGTCCGAACACCTCATCTGTCACCATCACCTGATCTCCTGAGACTGTGACAAGTTTCATGTTGCCGTCATTTCCGGAAACAGTTTCCAGGGCAAGTAGGTTGCTGTTCACAATCAAGTTTTTTGCCGGAACATTTGCAACTCCTCCCATGGCTTTTACATAGGCCATTACCCTAATAGCTTCGTTGCTTGCCTGAAGAGGTGGGACAGAAGGTTTAGTTTGGCTTGTTTGAGAAGAACTGGGAACCGAAGGAGATCCTGTCTGCGTTTGAGCATTGGGAGCTTCACTTTTTCCACCAGACATGGAGGCGCCGCCAGAGGATGTTTCAGCTTTGTCAAAGGAAGCCTGATTTTGAGGTGTCTGACCCGTTTTCTGGGATTGATCAGAAGGGGCACTTTTTAACTGGGTGCCAGTAGAAGTTTGTCCGCAACCCGCCAGTAAAGCCAGAAGGCATATTCCCGTTGCAAGCAGGGATGCAATTCTAACAGTCCTCTTGCTCGTTTTTCTCATCTGCCACTCCCTTCTCACACTCTCAGAACTTGCCCCGCATAAATTTGATTGGGATTAGCAATATTGTTCCACTGGCATAATTGTGAAACAGTTACGCCAAACCTAGCGGCAATACCACTCAGCGTGTCTCCACTTTGTACCGTATAAGTAGTTGTGGAAGCATTTTCTCCACTTGAATAAATTTTTAATACTTGCCCCGCATAAATTTGATTGGGATTAGCAATATTGTTCCACTCACAGAGCTCCTGAACGCTAACTCCGAATTTTTGTGCTATTCCCGACAAAGTATCCCCATACTGAACGGTGTAATAAATCATATGAGGGCTAAAGGAGGAAGAAGCATCGCGATAAATTGTCAACACCTGACCCACATATATAAAGTTGGGATTAGCAATATTGTTCCACTGGCATAATTGTGAAACAGTTACGCCAAACCGCTCCGCTATGGCCCCTAAAGTATCTCCACTCTGTACTACATAGTGAATGACGGCACCATTATCGGGGATGTGATTAGCTCTTCTGCTGGTTTCACCATAAATTTTTAATACTTGCCCCGCATAAATTTGATTGGGATTAGCAATATTGTTCCACTGGCATAATTGTGAAACAGTTACGCCAAACCTAGCGGCAATACCACTCAGCGTGTCTCCACTTTGTACCGTATAAGTTTGAACAACATTGCCATTAGATGAGACGGGATAAGGACTTCCGCCCATAGATTTAATAGGTATTACCCTGGTTCCGGAAAGGGTGTTGTACCAATTTTGTGCATAATCCCCTCTTAGCATTGCAGTTTGAGTGCTGGGATCTTCAAAATTCCAGCAGAATATTACCCCCAACTCATAGGCCGATTGAGTACTGTGGATATACTGAGCTCTGGTAACTATGCGATAAGGGTAACGTAGTTCCCATTGATTATTGGTGGGATTTGTCATTTCGTTGTATAGGCAAGCACACTGTCCCTCCAAAGTTGACCAGTCATATCCATGTGCATCGCACCAATCAGTGAGTTTGGTAGCAGGGGTCCATTGCGCAATGCCGTACCCAGTTTCAGGTCCCCATTGAGGCATGCCATACTGCCATATGTCAGGTTGCACACTGCTTTCGGCTTGGAAATTGCCGATCATGCCACAGGTTGCCTCAGGGGTAAACCCTCTGCCGACGAAATAATCATAGATATATTGGGCGTTTTGATATTCACTACCCATAATTAACACCTTTCATTCTTATTCGCTTATCCCCAAGTGGGTTATTAGTAGGATATAACGGGGGTATTAAAATAGCAATTAGGTCGATTGTAGGTGAAAAGAATAGATTTAAATTCTAGTTTTTCTCTCCCAAAAACAGATGAGATTTTTATTTTTCTTTTAGGTTATGAATAGAATTTGTATTACCATTTGAATTAGATTCCCTACTAAGTGCAAAAACCATGATTAGAAAAAGATTAAAAGTTTTAGCAGGAATCTTTCGTCTTCTATACATCAATCCGCCGGAAGGACAGAAAAAGTGCAAATGGGATAGTCTTTTTAAAGTTATCCAATCCTTGTGTGGAAGAGAGGTGGTGGAAGAAAGATTGCAATTTCATGATCCATCGCTGCGCTCCAGAAGAAGAAACTCTATCTTGTTTTTTCAATAGGGCCATACCGCCCTTTCAGCAAGAGTAAAAAAGGGGTCTCTGGATTATCTTTCCTTTTAACATCAAATTAATCGTGATATTACACGCTTGAAATGTTCTTTCCGAGAAGAGGTAAAAGCAAAAAAACTGAAAAAGTGAAGAGGGGCACCTAAAATTCACTGTAACTTTGTTTAATTTATGAAACAAACCTACAATATTTGTAACTTTGTTTAATTTATGAAACAAACTTAACAGAAAGCTTATTTATGATATTGCGTCGATCTTACCTTGAACAACTGGAGCTGTGGAAAGACAAAAAAATTATCAAGGTTGTAACAGGGGTGCGACGATGTGGAAAATCAACGCTTCTTGCAGAATTTCAGACCAAACTCTTACAAGGCGGAGTAGACATAGGGCAGATTATCAGTCTGAATTTTGAAGACCTGTATTATGAAGATCTTTTGGATTATCGAAAACTTTATAATTTTTTGCAGAAAAAAATTATTACAGGCAAGCCAACTTATATTTTTCTTGATGAAATTCAAAGGGTGCCCCAATTTGAAAAAGTCGTAGACAGTTTGTACCTCAAAGACAACGTAGACATCTACATCACGGGATCGAATGCCTTTTTGCTTTCCGGAGAGCTGGCAACTTTTTTATCAGGGCGTTACATAGAAATTAATGTGCTTCCAATGTCGTTTAAAGAGTACATGGAAGCACGATCAGAGCAAATCCCCGAGAAAGAATTCCTTAATTATTTGCAATACGGAGGGTTTCCTTATGCGGCTGTTAACCTGAAAGACGACAGAAATATGTTTGATACTTACTTTGATGGAATCTATAACACGATAGTCGTGAAAGATATTGAAGAGCGATCCATGAGGAAAAATAAGGGATCGGATTTACATGAAGTAAGCAATATCCCCCTGTTGAAAACTATTTCTTCTTTTCTCGCAAGTTCTGTAGGAAGCCTGATTTCGCTTAGAAATATTGCAAATTACCTTTCTTCTTCCCTCGATCGCAGCTCATCTGTCGCTACCGTGAGCAGGTATGTGAGGGCATTGGAAGAGTCATACCTTTTTTATCCTGTGCATGCGATGAATGTCAGCGGAAAACAGCTTTTAAAAAATATAGTCAAATATTACATTGTCGATCCGGGGTTGAGAAATTACTTGGTCCCAAGGCAAAACTACGATTTGGGATTTTTACTGGAAAATATAGTTTATTTAGAGCTACGCCGTAGAGGCTATGAGGTATATATCGGCAAGATGAAAGATCTTGAAGTTGATTTCATCACGCAAAAATCCGGAGTTTGCCAATATTTTCAAATCACGGCTAACTGCAGCGCTAAAGAAACGTTTGAAAGAGAGATAATGCCGCTGCAAAAAATCAAGGATAACTATGAAAAGACAATACTAACTCTGGATAATTTTACTCTTGGCAATTACGGAGGAATTTCCGTACAAAATGCGATTTCCTGGCTCCTTGAAGAGGATGCAGTTTAAAATGTTGCAGTTTAGGCTTTTGATATTTTTCTGTACGAAACTGATAATCGTTGGGTTATCAGCATTTTAATTTTGGATCGTATAAGCTTTCATAGCCGGACATATCAAATAAAGCCGCGCTGATTTGCAATTTGAAATTCTTCAGCTAATGGGAAAGATCCTCCTTTTGATGCCCGATTTACGGAGATTTGAAAATAACTAACAAAAACTAAGGTCTTGCTACATAAATAAGAACCACGAGGCCACCCGGAAAACATTCACATTGTTGGGGTCGTTATAAATAGAGCTGTCGTAAAGGGTGGACCCCACTCTTCCGGGCGTGAAGATGGCGAAAAATTCACACAGGAATGCCACGGTAAGGAAAAGGACCAAAAGAAGCTTGGTTAGCTTTACCAGGTAGCTTCCCTCCCTTTCCACGCACACCCATCGGGGAAGCATGGTATAGAGGACGAAGACGGTGACGAAAGTGTAGTAGATCCCAAAATCAATCAGATACCTGTGGGAAAACCCGCACCACTGGCAGTCTATGAAAAGAATGGCCGTTCCGAAGGCGACTGCCATGCATATTAAAGAGATAATGCTGTTTTTCACGCTCTTTTTTTCGCCGCAGAATGTGCGCTCAAGGTCCAGCGTCCTTTTTTCAGAATAAATCCATGGAGAGGCAAAAAGGATGAGGGAAAATGGCGAGACAAAAGTAAAGTACCCTCCTCCGGCTGCCACGTCTATTGGGTACCAGAGGGGAATGTGGGTTCTGACAATCTCCACGAATGGGAAGAAGGCCGTAAGGTTTAGAGGCTGGAAGAGGTAGTAGAAAACTACTATGGGCAAAAGGAATCCGAAAGACGGCCTTTTTGCGGTAGTCATGTTGAAGCAGGTCAGGTTGTAATTTTCCCCGAAGTTGAAAATGGAGCCGAACCTGTCGTAGTTGTAAAGGAAGATGAGTGCAAAAATGATGGCAACGGGCAGGACGATCAAAATGCTGGCCCAGATGCTCTTTTTGCTGAAAAGCAGCCTGTCTTTGAAAACGGAAGTCCAAAATATGGGGATTGCCAAAAGGCCGAAGAAGACAAACTGGGGCCTGCAGCCCACATTGCACGCCATAAACAGGGATCCGAAGAAAGCCCAGGCGGGAGACACGCCCCTCTCTTTACCCACCTTCTGCGTCTCTATGGATTTTAGCCAGCACCACATGCCGGCAAGGGTGAACATATAGCTGGAAGATTCCGGAACGGAATAGAAGGAGGAATAAAAGACCTGCACCAAAATTCCGCTTCCCATTCCTATTATCCAGGAGGCTAAAAGCGTGCAGCCCAAAGTGGCGTCCTCAAAGTACATATTGGCTATTCTCGATACCAATAAGGTGGCGAAGACGGCACCTATGAGAGCGGCAAGGAGGACAGCCCAAGCGGTGGGAAGCCAATGTCCGCCGCTTATAAGCTCGAAAGGCATGAAAAATATGACGGCCGGAATCACTCCGTCATAGCAGTAGTACTTTCCGTGATAAAAAACATGATCCCAAAAGGAAAACTGGCCCGCATTTTTCAGTTGCAGCCTGCCTGTGAGGTTATAGGGATCTTTTAACGCCAAAAGCCCTTTTGATATGGGCAGGTTAAGCCAGGTGTGTCCATGAAGAAGCGAGTTGGCGAGGTTTCCGTAGAGGTTGTAAGAGGACCAAAGGCCGTCGGGATCCCTGTTCCAGCCCACATAGCCCTTCCACCCTTGAGTCATGAACCAGTTGATAAAGTAGAAGGCCATGATGGCGAGGGTGGAAAGAACAAGAAGAAAAATATGGGAACCCCGCTTGGTGTCGAGCTCCGTTTTCCAAAGGATGCTGCCGGGGCCCAGGATAATCCAGAAAGAAGCCGCTACCAGCAGCAAAAACAGCCTGAGGGAAGAGAAGCGGTAAGGGATGTGGGGATTTACCGTAAGGGCATCAAAGGGTATGAAAGTTCCCGCAGGTTCGTCAAATCTTATCACGACGTTTTTTACATATGACCCTGCATTGATAAAGAGGCTGTTATCCACCCCAGTACACATCTGCATGGAATTTCCGAAGTGGATGTAGGCGTCTCCCGGATAGACCGCCCCAACGCTGTAGGTGATGGTTTGGGGCTTGGAAGGATTGGCCAAAGATGAATCTTGGAATTTTAAGTATTTTATTTTTGCTTCGCTTTTTATATTAATTTGAGCATTATTTGGCGCCTGCACATAAAATCCTCCGGCCGACATCCTGAGGCCCGAAGTTCCAAAGGAAGAAACCGGCTCATGATTCGGAGAGGCCAAAAGCGTCTGCCATGTAGGAGCATTAAAGACGAATACTTCCAGCAGCACTATTCCCAAAAGGCAGAAAAAGATTACCTTCCACCTTGTTTTCAGAAATAGGCGAAAATCCGGAATGAACAGGTTTTTTGTCTTTTGAATCTTTGGCCCTCTTTCAAATTCCACGTTAAAAGTCTACTCGGAAGGATGCAAGTGAGATTGATCTGCCAGGACTCCTTTGTAGTTTTCATGCAGAAAGGGGCAAGCCCTGTTTTAGCATACCCATAATTCCACAATCTAAAGAATAAACACGACAATGATTAAAAGCTAAAACTAAATTTGAAATCAGGTTTGCTACAAAAGTTCCCACATGCGCAAGATGCCTTAAAGAAAATTTTTATACGGGAGGAGCGTTGCAAAAACTTTTGCAAAACCTCAAATCCTTGAATATAGAGGGAAGGCAAAGGAAAGATTGAGACTCGTTTGCCGCAGCGTTTCAGTCTTTTGAAAAGAAGATCTTTTATATCATTTGATACGTGGTCAAAAATCTTTCGATGAGCGCTGGAAAAGAAAAGATAAGCCCATGTATAAAGTGGGCCGGCGGGAAAGGGCAAATTCTCGGCGAAATAGAAAAAAGGATGCCTTCAAATTTTGAAAATTATTTTGAGCCCTTTGTAGGCGCAGGCAGCGTTCTTTTCTTTTTTCAGCCCTACTCAGCTTTCATAAACGATGTAAATCCCCAGCTCATTAATTTATATAGGCAGATTCAAAGCGATCCTGAAAAGCTCATATCTGCCGTAAATGCCTTGGATGCTGAAGAATGCAATGCTGAGCTGTATCTTAAAAACCGGGAAGAATACAACCAAAGAATAAAGGAAAATATTACAGATTCCTTCACGGCTTCGCTTTTCATATGGTTAAACAAGCACTGCTTTAACGGCCTTTACAGGGTAAACAGTAAAGGCTTTTTTAATGTTCCATACAACAACAGATCAAAAGGGAGTTCCATTGACCGGGAAAATATAAGGTACATGTCCAAGTATCTGAAAAAGGTGAAAATGAGCTGCTTGGATTTTGAAGAAGCGGTGAAAAACGCTGCTCAGGGCGACTTCGTCTATTTTGACAGCCCTTATTTTCCTGAAAGCCCCACTGCAAACTTCACTTCTTACGCTAAAGGCGGTTTTTTGCCAGAGGATCACGAAAGGCTTGCCGGAGTTTTCAAAGAACTTGACGAAAAAGGCGTAAAGGTAATGCTTTCAAATAACGATGTGGAAGATGTCAGAGAACTTTACAGTGGGTACAGAATTGGAAGTTTTGAAGTGAAAAGGATGATTAACAGAGACGCAAATAAAAGGAGGGGAAAGGAAGTTATTGTGACTAATTACGACTACTAGAAAAGGAAGTGAAATTTACACGAAGCCTACGTTCAAATCCCTTATCTTTGCGATATCGCGCATATGGAGGCCAGGTTATTCAGTTCTTTAGATTGAAAGCTTTTTTACAATTTTAGCCAGAAATCATCCGGCTTTATTTTCTCTTTCCTTTCTCCATCTTCTTCCTGTTTTCAATCCAAAAGTAAACTCCATAGGCCGCTGCGCCTGTCAGAAGGAGCGTTGCTGCAGATATGAGAAATGAAGCCTCTCCCTTTCCGCCGGTCAAAGGAAGCTCCTTTATTTTGCAGAAGGGAAGAACCTGAATGGTGCCGGTGGAGGTGTTTAGCATTCCGTAGGAAATATTGGTCCCGTCTTTCATATCGCTGTATGAATCGGGGGAATTATGGTTCACGGTTATATAGAAACTGGGAAGGGAAGAAGAAAGCATATTTTGCGCAGGAGTGGTTTGAGAGACTATATAGACCCCGTTTGCAAGGCCGCCAATCTCAAACAGTCCGCTGTTTTCCTGAAGAGAGGGGGAGGAAGTTCCTGCGTAAACGCTGGAGTATTCCACGGGATCGGATCCAAATGACCAGCCCGCAAATTCGCTGCCGGAAGGCCCTTCTTGAAGCGGATTTTGCGAGTTGCCCCCTGCAGGCTCCAAGTAGGCTTGCCCGTTTGAAAGAGTGTCTCCTGAACTCGGATCTGAACCAGGGCCAGTGTAGAGGGTGTCGGCCAGGGTGGCCACGGTAAATTTTGCTCCCTTTGCAACTTTTCCGTTGCAGCTTTCTTCCGAAAATTCCTCTTTAAACCACAGGCCTGCATTCGTGGTTTGAGGGGATGGAGATCCGTAGGAATCTGCATTGTTTATGCCGGTTTCGGGATTCAGAGCAAAAGAGCTCCCTATTTGCCCCGTGCCATTGGGGGTGCCGTTCGTGTATACGGCCACAGAAGACTGGGGGGAGGTTTCCGCATGGTTAAAGGCGGCTTTCCCCGTAATGGTAGCGCCAAGGGAAACGCCGTTCGAGGTGTCTATAACATCGCGGTTTAAGTAGCCTATAAAGTCCAAGGCAAAAGACGATCCGTCATAAATGCTCAAGGTACCGTAACCTGTAGAAGATCCGTTGCTCGGGTTTATTCCTGCGCCATGCCATCTAAGGTAATGAAGCGCGGGGTGGTTAAGAGAAACCTGCAGCTGCGTTTCCCCATTGCCCTCTACGGTTTGGTTCAGATTGTTTATTTTATTTCCGCCCCAGCTTACCGTAACTGCCCCGGATCCTTCCTCGCTGTTGATGGTGGAAGGGGTTTCGCCTCCCACTTGGATGGTGTTTAGCATTATGGACTCCCCCGCACCGGGCGTTACCGTGAAATCAAAGGTAGATCCGTAAAGCCAGAGCGTGAACATTTGCCCAGACTGGGGAAACTCCGTTCCCACCTGATAGGAAATGGGATTCATTTCCCCTACGGAAAATGACATATCCTCCGGATTTGTAATCCATGTTCCCGTTTCGGCCCAAAGATAGTCGGGAGAATGCATTCCTGTATTTAAAACGTGCACCATGGGGGCGGAAGTGTCGATTAAAGTTGACTTCTTTATCGCCTGCAGATATTCCTGTTTTTTCAGGGACTTTGCCCCATTTGCCCCCGATTTTGCTTTAGCGGTCCCTGCCTTCTTGGCCTCGGAGGATGTTTGCGCTGTTTTCTTTGTCTTTTTATCCGCTTTACCCTTCTTTGATGCAGACTTCAGCGATGTCTTTCCTTTTTCAGCATCTTTGAAGGAAACGGGGTTTAATTTCACAAAGTCGCTTTGAAGCAAATCCTTTATTTTTGCGCCCGTGGAAAATACAACCTGAGGCAAAAAAGTGTTATTTGCCGAGTAAAAAAGGTATCCTCCGGCCGGCAGGGCCGCGACGGCGGCGGGGTGAGTGGGGGAGTAAGTAAGGGGGAGTGGCGAAGATGCCACCTTGTTTTTTGAGCACAGTTTTTCAAGGTATAAAGCAAAAGCCTGTTTTGCCTTTGAAATTTTTGCTTTTTCCTTCTTTGCCTCAGAGGAGCTTAAACTCGAAGGAACCTTGGAAAAGATAAACCCCTGCGATCCTAGTTCAGACTGCAGGGGCAGGGCTTTGTTGAAATTTTTGTACCCTTTCTTTGAAAGGTACTGGGAAATCAGCTTAGTTAGCTTGGGGGTCGCTGCGAGCTTTGCGCCGTTTTCGCCCTCCACGTACCGGGCGATCTGAATATATCGCATTTTTGAATCTTTAATGCTTTTTGGCGCGGCAAAGACCATAGATTCATTGGTCTCAACTATTTTGTCCGCAGCAATTTTTTTGCCCAGGTTTACCTGTTTTACGCTAACGCTTTCGTTCGTTTCATCTCCATACGTCATTGGAAGGCAAAAAGTCTGAGCCCCTATGGCGCAGGCCAGGGATGCGATAATGGCGCCCGTTCGTTTGGCGTAGCCTTTTATGAAGTGGAAACCCATTCATTCCCCCTGAGTTTATTACCTAATTGACTACAACAAAGCCTGAGTTTTTAGATTGCCCGTTTTCTAGTTTAAAACCTAAAGGGGGCCCGAGGGAAAATAACCGGGGAGATTAAAAATTTTTAAATCAAACGGAAAAATGGGAAAGGGGGAATAAAAATCCAAACTTTAAACTGAAACTCCTTAAAAATTCAAAGTCTGCCCGCACAGAAGATCATACTTAAAAGACCCTTTAAAAGCAAATGATGCAGACTTGGATTTGCCTATTGGATTTGTTAGATCAAAAATACGCACTTCGATCTTATAAATTTTGGCCCCTTTAGGGGACGGGTGCCCATGCATTAGTTTCCAGCTTTCAAATTTAAATGGGCCGCACTAGTATAAAAGCCGTGCAAGAGGATAATGTAACCAACGAAGACAAGCTCAACGCCGTGCTCGCCACCAAGGATGGCGCCATACAAGTCCTGAGCGTGCTCTCGGATGCGAGCCATTACATGGACGATCTAAAGGCAAAAATCCGTAATGGAAAGGTAAGGGTAGAAGGTTGGGCCGCACACAAAAAAACCGTGGCCGGAATATACATGGGGCTGGGAATTGCCTCGGGAATAGTGGGAATTATCACAGGCTATTACGTGGGAATGTTCTGCCTTTTCTTTATCGCCCTTTCGATAGTTTTCATCATCCTCATGAGCAGAAGCGCTTATGCGGTATCTTTAAAGGATTATTACAACCGCCAAATAATAGGTGGAGTAAAGGAAGAGGAAGCAAAGCTAAAACCTGTTGAAAAAAACGTGGAGCCCGTTTTAGATCTCCTTCCGGAAGGATATTCTTCCACAGCCGCGCTCGACTATATGCTTAAAATGCTTCGCATGGGCAGGGCTGAAAACTTTGTGCAGGCTACAAAATGCTGGGATGAGGAAAGCCACAGAAGAAAAGTGGAAGCGATAGAGCAGGCCCAGCTCCAGTCTCAGCTCAGAACCGAAAAGACCACGCGAGACATCCGGGATCTGGAGGCGGTTCTCCTGGTAAATGACTTATACCGCGATCTCAAGTACAGGTAAATCGGAAGCCCAAAGAAGGACGAAAAATGGAATGCCCAAACTGTCACGCCCAAGTTGAAGAAGGCAGCAATTTCTGCCCGCAGTGCGGTTATGATCTGATGGCGGGGAAAAAAGAGGCTGAGGGGAAAGACGCTTTAGGGCGGGTTGAAAACACCGGGCAAAATTTGCAAAATCCGGGGGCGGGGGCCCAAAAGAAGTCGGGCCCCCAGCCTTCCGCCACTCCCCCGCCTTTGCCCTCCGCTTCCGATGAAAAATCCGCCCCCCTCAAAGCAGGTCAGGCGCCGGCAAAGCCAAAGGGAAGCATACCGGGAACTTATATAGCGGGCATGGTAGTGATAATAATCATCTGCATTATCGCTTTAGTTTTGGGAATAGTAACAACTGTCAGCAATGCGCAAATTGCCCGGTCTGCTTCCCAGTCTCTTCAAAGTTCTTCGGGCTCCGGCAATTCTGCGGGCCCTTCCAATTCTTCTTCCTCTGCTTCTTCCTCTTCCCAGACAGACGCCCAGGTTTATCTCTCCGATGCCCAGAACTGCTCAAGCGTAAACAGCGCCAATACGCTAAACGAAACAAATGCCGACAACCCCTACGAATTTAGCGTGACAGGTACGGCGGGGTGGGAAGGCATCATGACGTGCGTGGCGCAGGACCTCTATATGCCCCTTCCTATACAGGCAAAGATTAAAAATCTTATCAATGAGGATGTAACTTCACAAATCACTTCCCGCACCACTTCCACTATCAAATGGAACCTGCAGGACGGCTCTTCCATTTTTGCCACCTTCTCTGCCCCCTTAAACGGAAACGGAGGATGGGTCATAAACTTTAATGACGTCAGCCCTGCCCCCGCCTCTCCTTCAGGCAGCCAGTAAAGAAGAAGGCACAAAAAATAACCCCGTTTCCCTGCCGTAAAGGCGCCGGGGAAACGGGGGGCGGAAATTAAAGCCTAGTACTGCTTTTTCTGTTCAGGGGTCTGCCCGCGCCTATAGAGGGGGACGGAGCCCACGAAAATAAAAGCGGGAAGTTCAGAGCTGGCAGTTTGAATGTTGGATATATGGCACATATTTCCCTCCTTTTTAAGTAAGAGTCTACCATTTCCCAAGTCGGATTTTGCCTGCACCTTTTGAAGCCCGATGAACTTTGTTTAGGGAGCGCATTCGGAAGGTATAATCTCAAGGCAAAAGAAAAAGCAGATTTTGGATAACAAAAAAGGAAGAAATGATGGAACAGACAAACTCTTCCCCCTCTTCCGATGGGGCGGCTTCAGAGCTGGATTCGGATCCGAATTGGACGCGCGTCAGCTATGAAAACTGGCCTTCTGACTTTGTTCCGAGCGAGAACGGGCAGCAGGAAGCATGGGGAGCCGGAGAATTTGGGGTGAGCGAACAAATCGTAAAGGATTTTCAAGGCGAACTTGAAAAATCGGGTTACAAGAGAAAAGAGGGGACGGACCGGTTTTTCATCCACCCAAAAAAGGCTAAAGCCGAGTGGGAAAAATTCAAGAAAAAGCGCCGTCTTTAGAAGGCAAAACCAAAAGTCGGAAAACTATACGCTAAAACAGGGCCGCCCGAAGGCTTTAAGGCAAAAATGCGATCCGGGCGGCCAAAAATTAAGTCCAAAACAGACTGCAGCGCCGCTTTTTCGCCTTTTTTAATTGCTAAGTCGGGAAGGGCTTTTCTTTTTCAACAACTTCCGATTTATTTAAGGCGGGTTTCCTTTTTTGCATAAACGCGGCATAAGAAGGCCCGTTATCTACAGTCGTCCATTCTCTCAAATTAAACTTATACCTGTAAACAAAGCCCTGAGGGGCGAGAACCGCGCCGTAAAGCCGGCAGGAGGAAAAGGTGAAAAAATGATATGCCCTAACTGCCACTCCCAGATTAAAGAGGGAAGCAATTTCTGCCCTTATTGCGGCTACCCCATAAGAAGGGCGGAGGACGCCACGCAGGCTCCTCCGGTTGGCCCATCCTCAGATCCGGAAGAAAATCCCGCTTCCGCTTCCTTGCAGCCTTCCCACCAGCCCCAGCAGCCCCCCGTGGAGCCGAGATCTTCTTTCCCGCAGGGCCCCGGGGTTCCTATGGCGGGTCCGGGGGCTCCAAGGCTTCACAGGAAACTGTCTGCAATGGAGGTTTGGTTGATTGTGATAGGAATTGTCGCTTTGATAGCCTTAATCATTTCTATAGTGAACGCCGTGCATATAGAAACCGTTAAAAACGCACTGATAGAGGTAATTCAAAACCTGCAAAACACATCGAATTAGGAAATGAAGAGGTCGTTTACAGGGATTTATAAACCTTGACCGCCCTGAACATGCCAGTCGCGCCGGATGCGTTTGGAGAGCATTTCAGAATTAAAATATTCTTTCTAATTTTTTACCCGAACAGGTTTTATTTGAAGTCGCATTAAAACGATGCAAAACGCTCCTCAAGGGATAAGAATCTTTGCTCTGCCTTTTTCCGTTTCCCCTTATCCTAAAGCGGCACTCAAGAAGATGCGCCAAAAAAAGACTGAAAATTTGATTTTGCAACACCGCTTCCGAAGTTTCAACCTCAACCGCATTACTGACAGTTCTTCTTCCGTTTCCTACCCCGTCAAGACCGACGGGCCCGAAGACGAGTGCGAGGGGGGATTTTAATCCGTATTCTGGGGGGGGTTGGGTAGGATAAGCATGGTAAATTAACAAAAAAAGGAAATTCGTTTTGATTCTTATAATGGAAATTCACTTGTTCTTGGTATGGATTATATTCCCGTGAAAGGGTTCTATAGATATTTATCAAAATATAGATATTTTTCCTTAGAAAGACTGATTGAGTATTTTTATAATAAGTACATTTCTAAACTGCAAATAGACGGATTATCATTCCAGATACATATATCTAGGTCTAAGAATTGGGTGGAAAAATTACGCAATAATTTTCAGGAAGAAGAAATTATATTTAAAACCTGTAATAACTGGTGCAGTTCCTATTTAAATGTTGAAGAAAATAGGTTCCGCAACTGGTTATTGACAGATCAGAGTGATGATACGACTAGGATCTATCCAAATAACAGGTTACGTAATTTTTATATACATGACCCGGATGCTCATAAGAAATCTAATGAGGAGTGCGAAAAGGCTTATATAAAACTATTGCATCTTATGATATTTGAAATGGAAAGATTAAATACTTTAGTTAGTTGATAGACTCGGGAAACCTTAAGAGAGCTAAAAATAATTTTTCTTAATTAAGACTTCAAACAATCCATAGTTAAGAGCTCCCTCTTTTGCGTTTTATCCCTACAGTTCAAAGGGACTTTGATTAAGAATATCCAAATTGAACCGTTTTCGTTTTGCAGTACATGTGCTGAAATGCCCTGATAGAGATTAGGATTAAGTTCATTCAATGCATTTTTTCGAAATGTATCCAAATAAAGTTTTGTCATAGATGTTTAGATTCTTAATTGTCTACTATGGATTTTTAAATTATTTAGTTGTTATTTCCCTTCACACGGTGAGGATTTATGAATGACTTGTTTTCGGCTGAAAAGCCTTTGCAAGAAAAAGCAGAAGATTTTGTAAGAGATTGGAAAACCGAGAATCCAGGCGATCGCGAGCGCCCGCTTTACCAGGTCCTGTGGATCGATCTCGCAGACCTCTTTACGGGAAGTCACGAGGGGTTGGAATTTGAAAAAGAGACGGCAAAAGGCGGTTTTACCGACATATATTCCCAAAAATACGGATTTATAGTCGAGCAGAAAGCGCCCGGTACGGATTTGGACAGGCCTGAAATACGCCAAGGAGAGCCCGTCACTCCTTTTGAACAGGCCAAAAGGTATAACGACAACCTCCCTGCAAAGGAAAAAGTTTCGATTATCATCACTTCTAATTTTGAGAAGTTCCGGTTCTACGATCTGGATACTCCTGAAGGCATTAAAGGGGAAACTTATGCGGAGTGCGCATGGGAAGAAATCCCACAAAAGCTCGAACTCTTTGAGAAGCTGTTCAAGGTAGGGGGAAAGCCTGAAGAGGAATATTCGATTCTGGATGCCGAGCATACGGAAGAGGCCGCAGACGATATAAGCGAACTATATCAAAGCCTGCTTAAAGGCATTGAAAACGACGAAGACCTGGACGAAGAAGAAAAGAAAAAATACGAAGAGGAAATCCCTCTCATCATAATGCGGATAGTCTTCCTACTATTTGCAAACAGCACTTCTGACAAATTGGGGGCGATCTTCAAAAATCGCGAATTTGAATCCTTCCTTAAGGATACTGACAACGTGCACCTTTCCTCGGATCTCATAACGCTTTTCAAGTGCCTGAACATCGAGGGCTCCGGCGCTCGGGCAAAAGCCGCAATCCCGCGCTATATGCGCGCCTTTCCTTATGTGGACGGAGAACTTTTCAGTTTCAAAGACCTTAACGGGGAGGAAATCAACTGGTTTCCAGCTTTCCCCGAGTTGGTCTACGACAGATTAAACACCCTCGTGCAAAAGTTCAAAGACTGGGACCGCATAGACATCTCCGTCTTCGGGACGATCATGGATCAGGCATTCAAAGGCGAATACAGGCACGAGCACGGGATATACAACACCTCAAAGGAAAATATACGAAAAGTTATAGAGCCTCTCTTTATGAATCAATTAAGGGCGGAATTAGGCGAAATTGAGGGGATAGAGATCTATGAAGAAAAACTGGAGAGGCTGAAGGCCTTCCATGACAAGCTGGGGCACCTGCAGTTTTTCGATCCGGCCTGCGGAAGCGGCGCATTTCTAATCGAATCCTTCCTCGAGCTCAGGAGCTTGGAAGACAAGGTAATAGGCCTTGAAAATTCCACTTACAATCTCGACACGGATATCAAAGTCTCTCTCTCCCAGTTTCATGGGATCGAATTAAACGAATACGCAGCTATGATAGCGAGGACTTCGCTTTATATTGCGCGCGAACAGGCTTTGAAGAGAAGTTATTCGCGGTTCAGAAATTCGCCTGTTCCGCATTTCCTTCCCCTCAAAGACGAAGTCGAGGGGATTGTGTGTGCTAACGCCCTGGAGAAGGACTGGGGGAATCTTGTGACCCCTTCCCCGGAGCTATTTGTATTCGGAAACCCGCCGTATTTGGGGTATGATGATCAAACTCCCTCTCAGATAGATGACCTGAAATCTATATTTGGAAAAAATTATTACGGAGAATTCGATTACTGTACGGCATGGACTTTTAAGGCTGCAAAATTTCTGGACGGTTCAGGGGCTAATTTCGCATTCGTCACTACAAGCTCAATCGTTCAGGGCGTCCAAGTCACTCCGCTTTTTGAACCGATATTCAGCATGGGATGGAAGATTTCATTTGCTTATACCCCGTTTATATGGGATCGCCCGGGTGCTGCTGTAGCAGTTGTGATAATCGGAATGACACAGAAAATGAATATGAGGCCTTTACTGTGGAACAAGTCATCCAAAAGCCTTGAGCCCGTTGAAAACATTTCTCAATATCTGACTGATTTGCCTACGGTATTTATCAAAATTGGTGGAAACAAAAATAAAAATTCAAATATGCCGAAGATATTTACCGGAAGTATAGCCGCAACAGGTAGGGGAGAAGGTTTTGGCTTGAAGGACTTAACTGCAAAAGCAGAAGCTGAGCAAGATCCATGGATTGCCAAATATGTTCGACCCCTTATGGGAGGTCACGATCTTATACATGGGACATGTCACTGGTGTTTGTGGTTAGCTGATTCTACGCCCCGTGAACGCCATAACAGTAGGTTCTGGCAGAAGAGGGCACTGATAGTCGAAAGAGCCAGAAAAGGTAAAAAGTATGAGGTTAAGCCCATATGGGAGTTTGGAGAAGATAGGCAGCCGTCTAAAGATTATTTAGCAATTCCCAGAACTTTTACCGAAAAAATGCTCTATTTTCCTGCTAGTTTTCTAAAGAAGGAAGTAATTGCAGATAGCGGATTATGCACTTGCACTGATACCCCTGAGTTTGCGTTCGGAATAGTGGAAAGCCTGATGTTCATGTCGTGGCAGGACTTAATTGGAGGTAGGCTGAAAAAAGATAAACGAGCCGGGGCAGATACTACCTGGTATACCTTCCCTCTGGGCAAACTTAAAGAAGAACAGAAGGATCTAATAATCGAAGGCGGGAGAAAGGTCCTTGAAGCGAGATCTAATTACCCTTCTTCTTCTTTAGCCGACCTATACGACCCCTCAACATGCCCCAGGACCTCAGAAAAGCCCACCAGTCCCTCGATAAAGCGATGGACGCCCTATTCTCGGACAAGCCCTTCAAGAGCGAGGAAGAGAGGCAGAAGGGGCTTTTGGAGGCCTATCAGAGAATGACGAAAGAAGAGGGAAAATAAACATGCCCTGCGAGGAAGATTGCAGGGTCAAAGCGAAACTGCCAAAGGGTTGGATGCAGCTCAGGAAGCGTATGATACTGTAAAAGACAGGGCCAGTCTTACCCATGAATCCATTGACCCTACCGATATCTGCAATTTGAAGCCGAATTGCACGGCTGCAGGCTCAGAATATGGGAGACCGGCAGAAGAGAGAAAAGTCTCCCGGGGCGAGTATCAAAAAGCCAAAGACGCTGTAAAGAAAGCCCTGGATGAAAAAAGTTGAATCCGACCGCGCGGTCGGGTATGCGGGAAGGGAACTGGATAAAGCTCAAAGCGCCTGTGGCAAAATCATGCGTAATAGGTAAAAGATGCCCTGATAGCAGGTTTTAAAAACCTTGAAAAGCGCTGCTCAAAGGGCAAATGAACTGAGGAGGGGATGCACCTGTTTTCTATCCCCGGTTAGGGATTTTGCCCTTTACAGCAAAGCCGATTTACAATTCCGGAGCCGGAGGTACGGGTTCTTTTTGGGCCTTCTTTAAGGCTTTGACTTCCTTCTCAGTATTCCAGTACCGGACTCCAAGCCAGAATTTCAGATTGACCCTTTCTTCAGGAATGCCGTACTCTTTGCACCACTTTTTACAGCGCAACTTCATGACCAAAATTCCGGAAATGCTTTCCCTTCAGAATCGACGGATTATCCTAGGGAGATAACATCTTCTCCGCTTCCCCAGTCAAGGCGCTTTTTCTCCCGGATTAGTGAAGTATTCGGAATTTTTGAAAAAGGCATCCGATCTCTTTTACGTGCCTGGCAAAGAAACGCCTAAGCGAATTTTGCATTTTTGCTGTACAAAGCATCCTCCCGGGGTTTTTACCTCATATTTCTTTCAGGCTATAAAAATATCCATAAACTAGAGGGATCGCGATCCCGCCTTATTGGCAATAGCTGAATATCCGGAGGATTTAAAAAGCGGGAGAAAATATTCGGTTCTCTCACGTTCCTCAATCCCGCCTTTTCGTTCCAAAAGTCCGGCTTGCGCCGGTTTTTTTAAAGGTTGCCTTATAAGTTCGGGAAAAGTTCTAAGATTTTCCTGCTTTAGTCCTTAAACCCCTATTAGCCTTAGCGAACAGGGCTGCAAGATTATAGGATTTCGGATCGTCTTCTAGCGCTTCCAGAGCTCACGGATTTCATCAATGGGATTGAAGCGCTGCAGGATAATGGAGATAACTCGGATTTCTAAACTTGAAAACCGCCGGTGCATGTCCGGCAAGACCGGATCTCTGTGCAAAGCAAAGGGAGTTTAATGCACCTGGAGGGTGGGCCTCAAAATTACCTCATCCACGCATGCCTCGGGGGGCATGTCGATGGCAAAGTCCACGCACTTTGCCACGTCCAATGCAGGTATGGCGGTGGAAGCGTAGAAGGAACCGGTGCTCTGAAGGGCGTCCGGGTCCGTTATGGTGCTTAAAAGCTCGGTATCTATGGCTCCGGGGGCTATGAGCGTGATTCTTACCCCGCTTTTAGCCTGGGCTTCCTCTTTCCTAAGCGCGTCGCTTAGGGCCCTGACGGCAAACTTTGTGGCAGAGTAAACCGCAGATCCCGGATTTGAAACATGTCCCGCAACCGACCCCATGTTTATGATGTGCCCTTCCTTCTGCTCCCTCATGATTTTCAGGCAGGCGTGGGTGCCGTACAGGACGCCCTTAATGTTTACATCCACCATCCTGTCCCACTCATCTACCTTGTCTTTGATTATTTCAGAAACGGGCATGAGGCCTGCGTTGTTCACCCACACGTCAATCCTGCCAAATTCAGTGAGGGCGGCCTGGGAGACTTCTTCCATTTGCAGTATGTCGGTAACGTCGGCTTTAAGGTGGATGGCTTCTCCCCCCTTTTCCCTTATGGAGGAGGCTATTTCCTTTAGCCTTTCCTCCCTTCTGGCGCACATCACTATCTTGTGCCCCTTTTCAGCCAGCAGTTTTGCACACGCTTCCCCTATGCCGCTGGAAGCGCCCGTAATGACTACAACTTTGGATTTCATTCCTCCGCCCCTTTCAGGTGAAATTAACGGAATATTAGACTTTAGTATATGAGTTTAACTATAGGAATAGTAGGCCTTCCGAATGTTGGAAAGAGCACGCTGTTCAATGCGTTGACGAGAAATAACGCCCTGGCTGCAAACTACCCCTTTGCCACCATAGATCCCAATGTGGGGGTAGTGCCTTTAAAAGATGAAAGGCTTTCAAAACTCGCCAAAGTGGTAGGAACGCAAACCCTGGTGCCTGCCACGGTGAAGTTTGTAGATATTGCAGGCATAGTAAAGGGGGCCTACAAGGGAGAGGGGCTTGGCAACCAGTTCCTTGCCCACATTCGCGAAGCCGATGCGATATGCGAAGTCGTGAGGGTATTTAAAGACGACGATATAGTGCACGTGGAAAACAGGGTGGACCCCAAAAGCGACATAGAGACCATAAATACCGAGCTCATACTTTCAGACATGCAGGTTTTGGAAAAGATGCTCCCCAAATTGGAAAAAGACGTGAGGGGGGGGAAGGAAGACAAAAAGAAGCTGGAAGAAGTGAAAAAAGTGTACGAAGCCCTGAAAGAGGGGAAGATCCTCTCCAATACCTCAAAAGACATAGACTACGAGCTTTTAAAGGGGATAAACCTTCTCACTTTGAAGCCCTTCATCTACGTTTTTAACGCGGACGACGCATCCCTGGCGGATGAGGCGCTGAAAAAGGATCTGTCTAACTTCGTATCTCCCGCCCCGGCCATCTTCCTGAACGCCGAACTTGAAAGGGAAGTGTCGCAGCTCCCCGAAGAGGAGGCTGATGAATTTCTGGAAGAATCCGGCCTGGACAAATTGGCTTCCGCCGGCTTCTCCCTTCTTGGCCTGCAAACCTTCCTTACGGCCGGCCCCAAAGAAGTGAGGGCGTGGACTATAAAGAAGGGAAGCCGGGCTCCGGAGGCGGCCGGGGTAATCCACTCCGACTTTGAAAAAGGGTTTATCAAGGCCAGCGTGGTTTCTTGCGAGGACTTATTGGAAGCCGGAGGGTACGAGGAAGCGAAAAAAGAAGGCAAAATCCGTCTTGAAGGAAAGGACTACGTAATGCAGGAAGGGGATGTGGTCGAATTTCGATTCAACGTATGAGCGAAAACAGGATTTGGCTGGTAGCGGGGCTTGGGAACCCGGAACCCCGCTATGAGATGACGAGGCACAACGCGGGGTTTATGGCTTTAGACCTCATGGCAAAACAGGAAGGAGCCGATTTTAGAAATTCCAGGCTTTCTTCGGTTGCCAAAATCTGCAGGGAAGGGGGGATAAAAATCTTTTTGAACAAGCCCCTGACTTATATGAACAGCTCAGGGGCGAGCGTGCAATCCATGCTTTCCTATTACGACATAGATCCCTGCCGTCTCATAGTGGTGCACGATGACATGGACCTGGAAGTGGGAAGGGTAAAAGTGAAAATGGGCGGATCTGCCGCCGGCCACAACGGAATAAAATCCATAGATTCCAGCCTCCAAACCCCCTCCTACTACAGGGTGAGAATCGGCATTGGGCGCCCCGGGCGCCCCGGAGGATACATCCCGTGGGTTCTTGGGAAATTCTCGCCGGAAGAAAGGGAAAAGATGGAAGAAGGGGAAAAGAAGGCCATTGAGGCGGTAAACTCCATAATCAGCGAAGGCCTTTCAAAAACGCAGGAAAAATTCAATGCCCGCTAGCCTGGCAGCCTACAGGAAAGATCTGGAAAAGAGCCCCGACTTTCTAGGGATCCTTAACTGCTCCGGAAATGAAACGCTCGCCTTCCCCTCCCCGGCCCTGATTGCCGCCAGCTGCATGGCCGAAAGGACCTGCGTTCTGGTTTTGCCCTCCCCTAAGGAAGCTGAGGAAGCATGGAAGGGGTGCCTGGAGTGGTGGGGAGGCGACCCAGAGCAGGTGGCGCTACTTCCCACCCCCGAAACCCTTCCTTTCGAGCAGTTATCTCCAAGGCCCCAGACGGTGTCTGAAAGGTACCGCGTCCTGAGGCGCCTCTACAGGCCTGAAAGAAAGAAAGGCTGGGGAGAAATCAAGGTCCTGGTCTCTTCTATCCGCTCCCTCCTCCAGCCCTTAACCCCCCTCTTTAGAGAGCCCCCCCTTTTTGTAAAAGCTTTGGAAAATATAAGCCAGCAAGATCTTTTCTGCCGCCTTTCCTCCCTTGGATACAGGGAAGCGGAGGCGGTGTCTTTAAGAGGGGAAATGGCCAAAAGGAAAGACATACTGGATGTCTTCGCTCCAAATATGGATTCGCCCGTAAGAATTTTTTGGAAAGGGGAAAAGATAAGGGAAATAAGGAAGTTCTCCATCCTTTCCCAACTTACCTTTGCATCTGAAGAAGAGTGCCATTTGGGGCCTGTCCACAATTTTTTGGTTACAGAAGAAGTGAAGGAAAGGGCCAAAGATCTCTCCCGCCTCCCTTCCTTTAACTGCCTTTTGAAGAAGGTTGCGGAGGGGAAAAGCCCAAACGGCATGGAAGCGCTTTCCCCGCTTCTTCTTTCTCCCCTCCCCCTTTCATCCCTTCTCTCGGGCTCGCTTTTCCTATTTTCGGATTTTTCCTCCGCAGAGCGAACGGCCCTGCTTTTAAAGGAGGCTTCCCAAAAGTTTTTGGCCTCTCAAAAAGAGGAAGGGCAACTCTCCCCCCGCTTTTGCGGATCGGGTTTTATGAGCATGGAAGAACTTAAAAACGATCTGAAAGGGGAAGATGCCGTATTTGCGGAAAACAAGGATTTAGCCTCGCTTTGCCCATCTCCATCCTGTGAGGGAATGAAAGAAAAAATCAAAGAGGCGCTGGATCTTCCCGGATTTAAAGTGCTCGTCTCTTCCCCTATGGGCGGGGCTGAAAAGATCTGCTCCGCCTTCCCCGATCTCCCCCTTATCCCCATCCGGTCCGAGGCGGAATCGGGCTTTAAAGACGAAGGGGCAAAATTTGCCTTGTTTACGGAAAGCGATCTTTTCGGCTTTTCCAGCCGCTCCCCTTCTGAAAAGCTTTCGTTCAGGGAAAAAACCATAGACATCCCCGACTTAAACCCGGGAGACCTGATTGTGCACACCCAATACGGCATAGGCAGGTTTTCAGGACTTGAGAAGAGGGAGACAAGGGATGGGGAAAAGGAATTTGTAGTCCTGGAATACGCTTCCTCATCCGGAAAGGATCCGGACCGGCTCTACCTTCCCGCTTCCCAGCTTTCGCAAATAAGCAGATATATGGGATCTGACAACCCCAAGTTAGACCGCCTGGGTTCCCCTAACTGGAATTCGACCAGATCCAAGGCAAGAAAGCACGCGGCAGAGGTTTCAGCCGAGCTGGTAAAGCTATACTCCAGCCGAAGGCGAATGGAAGGGCACGCCTTTCCCAAAGACGGCCCTGAGCAAAAGGCCCTGGAAGACGCCTTCCCCTATAGGGAAACCCCTGACCAGTTAAAGGCGATAGAGGAAGTAAAAAGGGACATGCAGTCCTCTTCTCCCATGGACAGGCTCATCACGGGAGATGTCGGATTTGGAAAGACCGAGATTGCCATCCGGGCCGCATTTAAGGCCGTGCAGTGCGGGAAGCAGGTGGCCATCCTCGCTCCAACCACCCTTCTTTGCGAGCAGCACCTGGAAACGTTCCGTTCCCGCTTTGAGCCTTTTGGGGTAAAGGTGGAAGCGCTCTCGCGCTTCAGGAGCGCAAAAGAAGCGCGCTCCATTGCCGAAGGCGCGGCAGACGGAAGCGTAAACGTCCTCATAGGCACCCAAAAGATCCTTTCCCCATCCGTCTCGTTTAAAGACCTTGGGCTTGTAGTGGTAGACGAAGAGCAGAGGTTTGGGGTAAAAGACAAAGAGTTTTTGAAAAAGCTAAAGCCGGAAATCGACGTCCTCTCGCTTTCAGCCACCCCCATCCCCAGGACCCTTGAAATGAGTTTGGTGGGAATAAGGGAAGTTTCCACACTGATGACTGCCCCCGAAGAGAGGATGGATGTTTTAACCTACGTGGGCCAGTGGAACCTCGAATTGGTGGCGGCCGCCATTTCAAGGGAGATTTTAAGATCGGGCCAGGTGTTTTACGTGTGCGGGAGAATCGAGGACCTGGACACCGCAGCCTCCCGCATTCGAGAGGCAGTGCCAGGATGCAGGGTGGATGTGGCGGATGGAAAGATGCCGGCCGCCCGCCTGGACAAAGTCATAAACGACTTTTGGAAGGGAAAGACGGACGTATTGGTGTCGACGTCGATAATCGAACTGGGCCTGGATATCCCGAGAGCCAACACCCTAATAGTAGAAAGATCAGACTACTTCGGCCTGGCCCAGCTCCACCAGCTTCGGGGAAGGGTGGGAAGATCCTCCCAGAGGGCCTACGCCTATTTCCTCCACCCCGAAAACATCACACCCGACGCCCAGGCCAGGCTTGAAACCATAGAAGAAAACGCCTCTTTGGGGTCGGGCTACAAGATAGCCCTAAAGGATCTGGAACTTAGGGGAATTGGAAACCTGGTGGGAGAGGAACAAAGCGGCTTTATAAAGGGGGTAGGCTTTGACTACTTTGTGAGAATGATGAAAGAGGGGATAGAAAAGGAAAAGGGAGTAGACAAAAAAGAGGAGGACAGGCCCCTTATAAACCTGCCCGGAAAGGCCTACATCCCCCAGTCCTTCATTCCCTCCCAAAAGCTGAGGATGGAAGCCTACTCTTCCATCTTCAAGGCGGAAGGGGAAAAGGAACTGGAGGAAGTCAGAAGGGGAATCGAGGACCGCTACGGCGATCTTCCCTCCTCCCTCCTCCCCCTCTTTTCCCAGAGGCGGCTGGAGTGGGAAGCTGAAAAAGACGGGGTAAAAAGCGTAACCCAAAGAGGGGATAACCTCTTCTTCTCCCTCTCTTCGCCTTTCCCGGACTTTATGCAGCTGCGCCTAAAGCGCCTGTTTGCCGGCTCTTTCTACCTCAAATCTGAGATGGGTTTTAAAATTCCTTTAGACAAAGAGCAATGCGAGGGCGGGGCCATAGGCTTTGCCTTCAAAGCCCTTGGCCAACTTTTCACAACCTAAAGGGGGAATCATGGCAGCGATAGAGAGAATAAATGCCAGACAAATTTTGGATTCCAGAGGAAATCCCACTTTGGAAGTGAGCCTGGAAACAGATGACGGTGCGGAAGGCGTAGCCTGCGTTCCTTCGGGAGCTTCTACGGGCATATACGAGGCCGTGGAAAAAAGGGACGGAGACAGCAAACACTTCAACGGAAAGGGAGTGGGAGGAGCCATAAAGGCCGTAAGGGAGGTGATAGCCCCCGCCCTTGTAGGCCTAGATTCCATAGATCAGCGCGGCATAGACGAGCGCATGATAGATTTGGACGGAACTAAAAACAAGTCCAAGCTCGGAGCCAACGCGATACTGGGGGTGTCTATGGCAAACCTCAGAGCTGCCGCCCAGAGCGCAGATCTGGCCCTCTTTAGGTACCTTGGGGGAGTAAACGGATACATCCTCCCCGTTCCCTGCATGAACATCCTAAACGGGGGCGTGCACGCCGACAACAACATTGACATCCAGGAGTTCATGATCATCCCATACGGATTTGATTCTTTCCACGAAGCTTTGGAAGCCGGATGTGAGACCTACGCCAGCTTAAAGTCCATCCTCAAAGAAGAGGGCCTCTCTTCTTCAGTGGGGGACGAAGGAGGGTTTGCCCCCGACCTTGAAAGCAACGCCCACGCCATAGACCTGCTTCTTAAGGCTGTAAGGTCTGCAGGCTTTGAGCCCGGAAAGGAAATCGGAATAGGAATCGACGCCGCCAGCAGCGAGTTTTACGACGAAGAGAGCTCCTCTTATATGTTTGAGGGATCTGCCCGCAGCCGTGAGTGGATGATGGACTACTGGCAGAGGCTGGTGGAAGCATATCCGGTGGTTTCCATTGAAGACCCCTTCGCCCAAGACGACTGGGAGGGGTGGAGCGAAATGGAAGAAAAGATGGGCTCTGAAATCCAGATTGTGGGAGACGACCTGCTCACCACTAACTCTTCCAGGATTTCAAAGGCCATCAGCCTCAAAGCCTGCAACGCCCTCCTTGTAAAGCCCAACCAAATAGGGACGGTGTCTGAAACCCTGGATGCCATGCGCATCGCCTTCAGGCACGGCTTTGCCGCCATGGTTTCCCACCGCTCCGGAGAGACTATGGACATTTTCATAGCAGATCTTGCAGTGGCCATGAACGCCTGCCAGATCAAGGCCGGCGCCCCCGCCAGGGGGGAGAGGGTGGCAAAGTACAACAGGCTGCTCAAGATTGAGATGATGCTGGGCGAGAGCGGGAAGTATGCAGGCAAATCCGCCTTCAAGCGCGCTTCCAAGTTCTAGCCTTTCGCAAGCGGATGCGTCCTTTTGCACGGATCTGGCTTCGAGCCTGCTCTCCCTGCCCGCAAGCGAGGAAGAAATGCGGGAAGTGGAAAAGAGCTTAGGGCGCTACCCTGAAGGCATGGCGGCGGTGGGAGCCAGGAAAGGCGGAAGGATTTTAGCCGTGGTGGTAAAGCCCCTTGTAAGAAGCTGCCCCTTTCCCACGGTCTTCTACCTTACCGACAGGGATCTTTGCAGAAGAACTTCGCAGCTAGAGTCTGCCGGATGCATGAAAGGCTGGAGCCAAAGGCTGGAAAGGGACGAAGATCTCAAAACCGCCTACAGGCGGGCGCACCTAATGTATCTTTGCTTCAGGCGCGAAGTGGCGAAAATATCGGGTGTTGCCCCCTATCCTGCCCCCGTCAGCGCCGGGGGAATGCCGGAGCGGGTAAAGTGCCTCCATTCCCTTTTGGCCCAGAGCCTTGTGATGGGGCCCGGAATCAACCCGATAGGAGACGAAACGGCAAAGGAAGTAGGAGCATGGTAAGAGTTGCCGGCATAGACTGCGGAACCAACTCTATAAAGATGGAAATAGCGGACGTCTCTTTTTCGCCCTCCGGCCCGAAAATAGGAATGCTGGTCCCCAGGAAGGTGTGGACCATAAGGATGGGCGAAGGGGTGGACAAAACCCGTCTCCTTTCCTTTTTCGCTTTAAAAAGGTTAAGGTGCGCCCTGGAAAGCTTTAAGGAAGAGATTGACTCCTTTAAGGCGGAGAGAATAAGGTTTGTTGCCACCAGCGCGGTAAGGGACGCAAAAAATTCCGACGAGTTCGGGCGGATTGTAGAAGAAATTTTGGGCGTCCAACCCCAAATCCTTACCGGAAAAGAAGAGGGCAGGCTTGGCTTTGAAGCCGCCTGCCTTGGCATGAGCGGCAAAAGGAAGCTTTTGGTAGACCTTGGGGGAGGCTCCACGGAGTTTTCCATAGGGGAGGGGGAAGTTCCCTCCTTTGTGAGGTCTTTAGACATAGGATGCGTAAGGATTGCCGAAAAATTCGGATTCGGATCCGAACCCCTCTCTCTTGAAAAGCGGAAAAGGGCCGAGGCCTTTGTGGAAGACAAAATGGAAGAAATCCCCATTTCCTCGGCCATGCGCCTGATTGGAATTTCGGGATCCGTCGCGATCGTAAGCTTTATGGCTGCGGGGGAGAAGGAATTTATCCCTTCCAAAAAACTGGAAATAGAGAGGGAAAAAGGGATAGAAGCCTGCGAAAAGCTGATGAATATGAGCGAAGAAGAGATGGAGGGCTACCCCCTCATCCCCCCCCTCAGGCGAAAAGTCATAAGGGCGGGGGCTTTAATCTGGAAGCAGGTTTTGATTTCTTCCCCCCTCCACTCCTACCTCTTTTCGGACGCCGCCCTCCTGGACGGGGTGATACTGGACGAGGCCCGCAAGTTGGAGTGTTAGAATCTAAGTGCGCCCCCGTGGCGGAATGGCAGACGCAGTGGACTTAAAATCCATCGCCTTTTGGCATGCGGGTTCGATCCCCGCCGGGGGCACCTTACCTAAACCCTCCGCTGGCCCATATGATTAGAAGCGCTATCACAATTACGCACAAAATTATTATTACGCTCCATGCCACGAGCTTTTTTTGGGCCTTTCCCCTCTTGTAGGTTTTGAGCATTTCCTTGGGAGTCTGGGCCTTTACCTTTTCAAGGTAGTCTTTGGCGGCCTGCACCGACCGGGTGGCGGCCTTGTCTTGGGCAAGGGAGGAGGCGGCCATGTCTATGGCATGGGTGTTTTCGGTGGTCTCCTTTACCCCCTGCTCTAAAAGGGCCACGTTTTTCTCGTATTCCTCTTTTGCCCTAATGCAGTCCCTGGCGGCCGAAGTAACTTCGTTTGCAAACTCGTGCGCCTGCTTTTCCTTTTCGTAGGGGGCGCGGATGTCGAGCTGGCCGGAAGGGGAAAAGAAGTGCAAAAGAACCTGCCTCGTGTCTTTGGCGTCCTCTCCGCCCGAGGGGGGAGTGTAAAGGCCCCCCGTCACTTCCACTTCGCATCCCAAGGCGGGGTCAAGTTTCAAGGTCTCAGCGCCAGATTCAAGCCTGGTCCTGTAGAGCGTGGCTCCCTCAAAAGAGTCCAAAGGGGCTGCAAAAGCTTCCTTCTCCCCTTCCAAGCTGCTCTGTGCGCTTTCAATGGCTTTTTCATGAGCCTTCTGAGCCTGTTTTAGCTGCTTTTCTCCCTGCTTTACCCTCTGGTTATAAGAGTTTTGAGCATCCTGAAAGGCCCTTTCGGCCTCCCTAAGCCTGATGATTTCAGCCGGTTCCCTGTTTCTTGACAACAATTCCTCCTCTTGTACGCTATAGTTATATATTTACACGCCTATTTCGATTTTTGAAAACCCTTTTCGAGCAAGGAGAAACCATGAAAGAAGAACTGCCTAAAGTAGAAGCCAAATTCGGAGGGGACGCCTCCATTAGTTTTGACGGATTGGGGGATCTGGAAAAGCCCGAGCTCGTCTGCAAAGAGCTTGTGCACGGAGATGGCGCGGTGGTGCAAAAGGGAGACACCATCACCGTGCACTACAGCGGGGTCGTATGGGGAAAGAAAGATCCCTTCGACTCTAGCTTTGCAAGGCGGGATCCGGCCAGTTTCCCCATAGGAAAAGGCATGCTGATTAGGGCATGGGACGAAACCCTGATCGGCAAGACCGTGGGGTCCAGGCTCCTAATCGTCGCCCCTGCCGACTACGCCTACGGAAAGAGGGGCGTTCCCCAGGCAGGCATCAAGGGCGGAGACACCCTGGTCTTCGTTGTAGACATCCTCGCAGACAGAAAGTAGGAAAAAATGCCAGAAGAGGAAACAATCTTCCTCACCCAGGACGCCTATGACAAGATGAAAAAAGAGCTCGATCATCTCGAGGGCGAGGTGCGAAGCCAAATTGCCCAAAAAATAAAAGAGGCAAGGGCGGAAGGGGACTTAAGCGAAAACGGGGGATACCAAGCCGCCAAAGAGGCCCAGGGCAAAAACGAGGGCAGGATCGCCGAGCTCGCCCACAAACTGAGGTACGCCCAAATCCTTCAAACTTCCAGCGACGGAAGAGCGGAAGAAGGAAGCGTAGTAAAACTGAAAGTCGGAGACAGTGAGGCGGAATTTCTTTTGGGGGCAAGAGACCTTTCCTGCACCACCGATAAAAAAATCATCAGCCCCAAGAGCCCGATTGGATCTGCCGTTTTAGGCCATAAGGCGGGAGACAAGGTAAACTACGAAGCTCCCGGGGGACGGCAAATGGAAGTGGAAATTATTTCTGTCACCCCTCTGGGCTGATTTCACCTCATCTTGCAGATTACCCAAAATACCGCCGTAATTTCGCAGGCGTAGCCCAGCACGGTAAAGACGTGGAAAATCTCGTGGAAGCCGAAAACCTTGGGCCAAGGGTCGGGTTTTTTGGCCCCGTAGATGACGCCTCCTGCGATGTAGAACACGCCTCCGCACGCCGTTAAAATCACCACTATAAATCCGGCCCATTTTGAGAGCCATAAGAACGGCATTATGGCAGCTCCCGCCACGCCTATGACGATGTAGGTGGAAGTATAAAGCCAGCGGGGGGCTGAAATCCAGAGCACGTTTACAAGCAGGGCCATCGCCACCGTTCCCCACATGACCGAAATCACTATGACCCTGCCTATAAAGGGCAGGGCAAAGGAGAGGGGGGTGTAGGTGCCGGCGATAAGGAGGAAAATATTGGCGTGATCTATGCGCCTTAAAACGTCGGTAAGCCTTTTTCCCCAGTTTCCTATGTGGTAGCAGGCCGAATTTATGAAAAGAAGGCAGCTTGAGGCCAGGTACACGCTGCAGGCTGCCTTCAGGCCTTTAATGGGGGCAAGGCAGATGGCCACTATGCACGCCGCCATGGCCAAGGGCGCAAAAATGGCGTGAACCCACCCCCGGGTGAGGGGTTTTGCCCTCCCGTGAACATCAAGCCTGGCTCTTTTGCCTACGGCGGCGCTCTTTCCAGCTCCCGCCCTGACTGCGGCTTGCATGCCTCCTCCTTTCACAGGGCTTATTACAATTAAATTTACTTGCTTTGCATTAGGATTGGAAAAATGGACGAGTGCCGCAATCTAAAGGATCCTGAAAGGATCTTGAGCTGTTCAAAGATGTCGGAGGGAGCGAGGCACTTTCTTCACTCCCTCATAGCCGACTGGGGGATAATAGCGGACCTGGGCTACTGCGATCTTCAGCTGGCGGTAAAAGACGGGGAAGGGGGCTTTATATGCGCGGCCCAGGTGAGGCCCGCCACCGCCCCGTCGTGCTTCCCGGAAGACGTGGTGGGCCAAAAGTTCCCATCCTCCCTTTCTCCCTTCCTCTCCCAGGCTTTGGGCTCAAAATGCCCCCTGTGCCCGGTAGACCCTCAGTTTAAGACCCTAAGCGCCGTCAGCGCCAACTGGGAGGGCGAGGCTGCGGGGGTAGTGCTGCAAAGGTCCTACCCGGCCCCCCATACCGGAAGGTACGAACAGATGGGGATAAATGCCGCCTGGAAGCTGTTTTCCATGATTCCCTTCGGCCAATTCCCCTATAAAGTCCCGGTAAACACCCAGAGGCACAACGCCCACGTGCCCGACGGATTTGTCATCCTAAATGAAATGTCTCTGGTGACCGACGCTTCCCCCAACGCCATAAGCTGCTTTAAGCGCCTGGGCTTTGGAGGGGCGCTTATAGGCAAAAACCTTGCGGAAGTTGTGGGGACGCTCACCCGCCCCAAAAGCGTGGGCAAGGACATGGCCCTCCTCCTTTCCGGAGAAAGCCCCCTCGATGCGGTTTTGACGATAAACAATATTTCGGTGAGCTTGAGATCGCTTCCCATGTGGATTGAGAGGGACTACTGCGGGTCTGTGGTCCTTTGCAGGGAAATTACCGAAATCCGCCGCCGCGACAACGAGCTGAAGATAAAAGATGCCACAATAGCCGAGATCAACCACCGGATAAAAAACAACCTACAGTCCGTAGCCTCCCTTCTGGCTCTTCAGATTAGAGACTCCGGAAATGAAGAAGTGAAAAAGGCCCTGCAGACGGCCAAAAGGAGGGTGCAGGCGATTTCCATCCTCCACGATGCCCTCTCCCAGAGCAAAAACGAGATGATCGATTTCGATTTCGCCCTTCCCAAGCTTTTAAAAACCAACGTAGACATCATGCGCGAGGGGGATCAGAGGATTTCCATCTCCTACCAGGGATCTTTCGGCCTTCTTGCCCCTCCCGATGCCACTCCTTTGGCCCTGATCCTTTCGGAACTTATCACCAACGCCGTAGAGCACGGGTTTGTGGGGGAAAAGGAAGGGGAAATCGAAATCGACGCCAGAAGAAGGGGGAGATCGCTTTCAATCCGCATCCTCGACAACGGAGTGGGCCTCAAAGAAATGCCGGAAGAGGGGGGGAGCTTGGGAATAAACATAGTTCAGACCTTCGTAAAGGTGGACTTTCAGGGATCCATCTTCTGGAGCCCGGGGCCCCATGGGGGGACGGAAGTCAAGATAGACTTAAACCTTAACGGGGCGGGGGAAGCTATCTAAGATCTTTTAAGCGGTTCCCGTCTTTTGAAGAGATCTCCAAAAGGCCGATTTGGGCTTAAAAAAGTCGTTAAAACCCGCGTTTCCTCCCCCTTCTGCGATTTAATGCAGGTGGTAGCATTTTTACAGATCGATGAAGATCCGTTTTTGTGCTCGATTTTAATCTGGAGGAAAAGTGTCACTCTCACCCCAAAACCCCAGGACTTTGCCCGCATGGGAAAAGCTGGAGCGCTGTTTTGAAGATGCGAAGGAAAAAACCCTCTCTTCTTGGTTTAAAGATCCGCAAAGGACAGAAAAGCTGACCTTTGCGGTGGGGGATTTCAGCATAGATCTGTCAAAAAACCTTATTGACCCGGATATTACAAAAGTCTTTGCAGAGCTTGCAAACCAGGCTTCCATCCCGGAGAGGGCCAGCGCCATGGTGAGGGGAGAAGAGATAAATTCCACCGAAGGGCGCGCCGTCCTTCACACCTTCCTCAGGGCCCCCCGCGGGATGCAGAGCGGAGTTATGGCGGGAGGAATCAACGCCATAGAGGAAATCCAAAAAGTTTTAGAGAGGATGTACTCTTTCGCCCGTGAGGTAAGGAGCGGAAAAATCCGCATGGAGGGCGGCAAAAAAGTAAAGGCCGTGGTCAATATAGGCATCGGAGGATCCGATCTCGGCCCTGAAATGGTCTACGGGGCCCTCCAAAACAAAAGCGACGGAGCGGTTCAGGCGAGGTTTGTTTCCAATATCGACCCTTCCAGCTTCATTGAAGCCGTGAAGGGGCTAGACCCCGCATCCACCCTTTTCCTTGTGGCCTCCAAGTCTTTCGGAACCCAGGAAACCCTTTCAAACGCCTTGGAAGCGAAAAGGTGGCTTTTGAAGGGCCTGGGCGAAAAGAACCTTTTGGACAGCGAAAAAGAAGCTGTGGCCAGGCACTTTGTGGGGATTTGCAGCATGGAAAAGGAGGGGAAGGCTGAGGAATTTGGGATAAGGCCGGAAAACATTTTCGAGATGTTCCCCTTTGTAGGCGGGCGCTACTCTGTAGACAGCTCCGTAGGCCTCTCTTTGGTACTTTCCCTCGGCCCCGACATCTTTGAAAGGTTTTTGGAGGGAATGAGGGCCATAGACGAGTACTTCTTCTCCACCAGCGCCGAAGAGAACGCGATAATTCAGATGGCGATGCTAAACATCTGGTATACGGACTTTTTCAAAGCCGAGACCCACGTCATCCTCCCCTATAACGACTACTTGAGGAAGCTTCCCGACTACCTTCAGCAGCTTACGATGGAATCTAACGGCAAAAGGGTGAACCTGAATGGAAAGGAAGTGGAACTTTCCACGGGAGAAATCTACTGGGGAGGTGTGGGGACAAATTCCCAGCACTCTTTCTTCCAGCTCCTTCACCAGGGCACCCACTTAATTCCCGCCGACTTTATAGCTTTCGCCAACAATTCCAACCAGCTTGAAGGTGGCCAGGAAGAGATGCAGGAAAGGCTCCTTTCCAATTTCATCGCCCAAACCGCGGCTTTGGCCTTCGGAACGGAAGAAGGGACGCAGGAAGAAAAAAGATGCCCCGGAAACAGGCCCTCCACTTCCATTTTCGGGCGCACTCTTTCTGCATACACACTAGGCGAACTCATAGCGATCTACGAGCACATAGTGTTTTGCCAGGGCGTAGTATGGGGGATAAACTCCTTCGATCAGTTTGGGGTGGAACTGGGAAAGAAGCTCAGCCAAAAGGTCTTTTCCCTTCTTTCGGACACCGAATCAAACCTTGCCCAGGTGGACTCTTCAACCCGCCGCCTTATAGAGTGGTACTGGGAACACAGATCCTGATTGAATAGGTTTGGGCATAATAGTAGAATACGGAATACAACAGCTGAATAATTTCAAGATCACTCACTTTTCAAGATCTTAATTTGGACTTCATTTATTCATTATCTGAGAGGTTCTCAATCCGTGTTTAACTTCGATACCGATGAGCTTTCAAATAAAAAGCTGGTCGAATTGCAAGATATGGCGAAAAAACTCGGGGTAAAAGGCGTGTCAGCCTTAAGAAAGGGTCCCCTTATCGCCGTTCTTTCCAAGGCCCTGGCAAAGGAGACGGGGCAGAAAGAAGAAAAAGTCCCCCCCTCCCCTTCCTCCCATGAGGCCGGAAAAGAAGATGCATTCAGGGCCGAAAGAAGGGCAGCTGAAAAAAGCTCGGCCTTTATGGCGGTGATGGAATCTCTTCCTCCAAAAAAATCAGATTTGCAGAAAGACAAAACAGTGGATGATTCTTATGAGATGAACAGGTACAGATCCGAAGGGGATCGCAGATTCTTCACCAAAAGCCAGGGAGCCTACCGGGGATTTAAGCCCCAAAGGTATACGAGGGTCGATGAAGTTGAAAAGGGAGAAGAAGCCATTCCCATTTCCGGAATTGTAGACAATTTCGACAGCTACGCCTTCATAAGAACCAGCGGCTACCTTGAGGGGCCAAACGACGTTTACGTCCCGCTTTCCATGGTCAAGCATTTCGGGCTCAGGGAAGGGGATGCGGTAACGGGCCTCGTGCAGCCGGAGAGAATGGAAATGCGCGGCGGGAGGGGGAAGAAATATACCCCCCTTAAGTGCATTGAAACCATAAACGGCCTAAGTCCGGAAGAGAGCCAAAACAGGCCGCACTTTTCTCAGCTCACCCCCCTCTACCCCAATGAGAGGCTTCGCATGGAAACCACCTCAAACAACCTGGAGGGGCGCGTAATTGATTTGGTGGCACCGGTGGGCAAAGGGCAGAGGGGCCTTATAGTAGCTCCCCCCAAGGCCGGCAAAACCATAATGCTTCAGAGAATCGCCAACGCCATTCACACCAACAACCCCGAATGCCACCTTATGGTGGTTTTGATAGATGAGAGGCCCGAAGAGGTCACCGACATGCAACGCACCGTCAACGGGGAAGTCATCGCCTCAACTTTCGACAAGCCCGCATCCGACCACACGATGGTGGCCGAACTTGCGATTGAAAGGGCCAAGAGGCTGGTGGAAGTGGGGCAGGACGTGGTAATCCTGCTAGATTCTCTTACCCGCCTTGCCCGCGCCTACAACCTTTCCCTCCCCCTTTCCGGAAAAGTGCTCTCCGGCGGAGTGGATTCGCAGGCCCTTTACCCCCCTAAAAAGTTTTTCGGAGCGGCGAGGAACATAGAAGGGGGAGGATCTTTGACCGTAATTGCCACGGCCCTCATAGAAACGGGATCGAAGATGGATGAAGTGATCTTCGAAGAGTTCAAGGGAACGGGAAACATGGAAATAAAGCTCTCAAGGGAGCTGGCCGAAAAAAGGATGTTTCCTGCAATAGACATCAACGCATCCGGAACCAGAAGAGAAGAGCTTCTAATTCCTTCTTCAGACCTCAACCTTATCTACAAATTGAGGCGCGCCGTGGGAGGGATGGATGTAGAGCAGGCTTACCAGGCCATCGTCCCCCGCCTTCGCCAGACCCCTTCAAACAGGGATTTTCTGGACCTTATAGCCAAGTCGGTAAAGGACTAAAACTCTATCTTCGCCCCCGCCTCTTTTTGGGAGGGATCGAATTCGATTTGGCGGGCGTGCACGGCAGAGAGAAGATCTGAAGAAGCGATCTTGGCCTCTTTAGATCCGGGCCCGAAAAGCAGCGCCTTTTCAACCTCGGTTTTAAGCGACACTTTCCTCTCGCTTTTTTCCTTGCGAAGAAGGGAGAGGAACAGGGCCGCTTTTTTAAATCCTTCCGGGCTCTCTTTGGCCTCTCCCGGGGAAGGCCAGGAAGAAAGGTGGATTGACAGACCTTCCGGATGGGCCCAGTGCCAGGCCTCTTCGGTGACGAAGGGAAGGAAGGGGGCAAAGAGGGCAAGGAGGGCTTCCAGGGCGATTTTCAATGCGTTTAGCGCGCTGTCGTCTCCCTTGTAGGCCCTGTCTTTTACAAGCTCTATGTAGTCGTCGCAAAAACTCCAGAAGAAGGCCTCGGTTTCCTGGAGGGCTGAAGCGTGATCGAAAGATTCCAAGGCTGAAGTGGCCTTTTTTTCGACTTCAAAAAGGGTGGAGAGCAGGGAAAGATCTAAGGGGGAAGCGACCTTTGAAATGTCTCCCTCGCCCTCTTTGAGATCCAAGATGAACTTGGAGGCGTTGAGAATTTTATTGGAAAGCCTTCTTCCTATCTTCATCTCCCCTTCGTCGTATGCGGTATCTACCCCAAGCCTTGCAGAGGCGGCCCAGTACCTTACGGCATCCGGGCCGTAGGCCTCTATGGGCTCTTTTGGAACCACCACGTTTCCCTTGGACTTGCTCATCTTTTTGTGATCGGGATCCAAAATCCACCCCGACAGCGTAGCTTCTTTCCAGGGAAGCTCTTTAAATTCAAGCCAGGACCTCAGGACTGTGTCGAAAAGCCAGGTTCGGATGATGTCTTGCCCCTGGGGGCGCAAATCCATCGGGAAGGTATTTTTAAACAGGCTCTCGTCCCTCTTCCATCCCGAGGCCAGGAGGGGGGTAAGTGAGCTGGCGGCCCAGGTGTCCATCACATCGGGCTCCGCCACAAATCCCCCCGCCTTTCCCCGCATTTTCTCCTCAAAGCCTTTAGGTGCGCAGGAAGCGGGGTCTACAGGAAGATCTTGGGCGGCTGGAAGCAAGGGGGAATGGTAGTCGACTTCCCCGTTTTCCTTTACCCTGTACCAGATGGGGAAGGGGATGCCGAAAAACCTCTGGCGAGAAATAAGCCAGTCCTCGCTTAGCCCTTCCACCCAGTTGTCGTAGCGCCTTTTCATAAAGGCCGGGTGGAATGAAAGCTTTTCTCCGCACGCCAGAAGATCGCTTCTTAGATTTTCCTCATGCGATCCGTTGACTATGTACCACTGCCTGGAAGGGATGATCTCGATGGGTTTGGATCCCTTCTCATAGAAGTTGGCCATTCTGGAAGTGGGGACTGGATCTCCTACCATTTCCCCGCTTTCTTTTAGAAGGGAGGCTATTTCCTTTCTGGCGCTGAAAGTAGTGAGGTTTTCTAACTTTTCAAAGGCCTTCTTCCCGTTTTCGCTTTGGATCCATTCGGGAACCGAGGAAGTGATTCTTCCGGATTTGGTGAGGATGGAACGGAGGGGGAGGGAAAGCTCCCTCCACCACTCTACATCCGTAACGTCTCCGAAAGTGCAGCACATGGCGATGCCTGCCCCTTTGTCCATTTCCGCAGCTTCGTGGAAAAGGACCGGGACTTCAACTCCAAAGAGGGGGGTTTTGACGCTTTTTCCCTTAAGGTGCGAGTACCTGGGGTCCTCGGGGTTGGCGATAAGGGCGACGCAGGCCGCAAGGAGCTCGGGCCTCGTAGTTTCAATCGCCACATCCTCTCCGCCTCCGTGGAAGAGGAGCTTGTGGTAGAAGCCCGGATACTCCCTGCTTTCGAGCTCGGCCTGGGAGACGGCGGTTTGAAAGGTGGTGTCCCAAAGCACGGGGGCCACTTTCTGGTAAGCCTCCCCCCTCTTTAGGTTTTCAAGAAAGGCGAACTGTGAAATCCTTCTGCACTCTGCGCCTATGGTGCTATAGGTCCTCGACCAGTCCACGCTAAGGCCCAGCTGCACCCACAGGTCCTTGAACTGCTCCTCGTCTTTCCGGCTTAAGGTTTCACAGAGCTCTATAAAGTTTTCCCTGGAGCAGGGCACGGCTTTAAAGTCCTTGGGGGCTTTGCCCCCTTCCAGGGGCGCTGTAAACGAAGGGTCGAACTTTAGGGAAGTGTCTACGTAGACACCGTAGTAGTTTTGCACCCTCCTTTCGGTGGGAAGCCCGTTGTCATCCCAGCCCATCGGGTAAAAAACGTCATAACCCCTCATTCTTTTGTAGCGGGCTATGACGTCGGTGTGGGTGTAACTGAAGACATGCCCTACATGCAGATGCCCAGATACGGTTGGAGGGGGGGTGTCAATGGAGTAGGTGGAGGACCTGCTCTTTCCCCTGTACTTGTAAACTTCCCTTTCCGACCACCATTTTGTCCATTTCTTTTCCAGACCGTCTACGGTCTTCGCCCTTTCAGGCTGTTCTTTCTTGCCCTCTTCTGACATACTTGCTAGTTTAACAGGTCTCATCCTTTCAAGTTGAAGACGGGCACGCAGTAATCTGTAAGGTTTTGAGGCGCCCCCGATATCCCTTTCTTCCACACTCCCAAAAGCTGCATCTGGTAAAGCCAATCTGCCGGCTGCCCCTGGGCCACGAGCTTGGCCGTCTGGCTCATGCCCTGGGTGTAAGTGCCGTAATTGGGGGAAAGTATGGACTGATGGTAAATCCGGTCGGCCTGGGGAGAATCCCACCCCCACCAGGTTTGCCCGCTTACCCACGTCCCAAGGGTGTGGCTGCCTCCGCTTATGTAAAGGACCATGTCGTACTTCATGCTGTTTACCACGTCATTTGTCCACTGATCGGGGGTGAGCTTGTAGATTTGAAGGTTTATACCCACTGCCGCCAGCTGGCTTTTTATTGATTCGGCCGCCTCTTTTACGAGGGAATTTCTGTAGGCCAGGGTGAAAGTTTTGTTGTAGTAGTAGTCTATACTGCTCTTCCCCTCCTCAACATTGAAGGGGAACTGGGATGTGAGATCTTCGTATCCGGGGTCCAGCCTGGGGATGGGGCCTCCTACCGTAAGGCCAAGGCCCCCGGAAGCTGCGATCACCTGGTTTTTGTCGATTAGCAGCCTCATGGACTGCCTGGCCTTCAGGTCGCTCATGAGGCTGGAAGGGTGGTCGTTAAAGACAAGGGTCACGATTTTGCTGCTCAGCCCGGTGCTCACGTTGTATGAAGAAGGAACCCCCTCTGATGAGGACAAATCCAGCGCGCCTTGGATGCTTCCCTCCTTTAAAGCGGAAAGCTCGCCTGAAGAAGAGGAAAAGTACTTAAAAACCACAGTTGAGTAGTAGGGCTTGTTCCAATAGTAGCGGTTGCGGGTGAGGGTAATGGACTGGGGGCCCTGGGAGGAAAAGACGTAGGGCCCGGCGCCCACGGGGAGGCCCTGGTAGTTGTATTTGTTCGGCTCGATGATGATGGAAGAGGGGCCGGCCAGGTACCAAAGGAGCTCCGGGTTCGGGTGAGAGAGGTGGATTTGGAGGGTGTAGGGGCTGGGGGCCGTAAACGAGCTGACCCCCGCAAAATCCATGTAGCCCGGGTACTTTTCCTTTACCAGGGTTTCTATAGACAAGATGGCATCTTCGGCATTAACCCTCTGCCCGTCGGAAAAGTAGGTTTTTCTCAACTGGAAAGTGTAAAGCAGGCCGTTGTCGCTTTCGTTCCATCCCGACGCCAGCCCGGGTGCCACCTCGTTTTGGTCATTTCTTATGAGAAGGCCCTGATAGACGTTTTGAAGCAAAATCCTTTGTGCGTTGGGATTCCAGGTGGTGCGCATGTCGAGGGAAGTGGGCATGTCCTGAAGGCCTATGGTTATCTGCCTGCCGCTGTCGGAGATTTTTTCCACTCCGGCCCACGCCCCCCAGCAAATCAGAGAAAAGATTACGATAAGCGATGAAAACGTAATCCATTGTTTGGCGCTGTAGTCCCCGTGCCGGGCCTCTCTTTTTTTCATACTTTAGACTTTATAGAATCTACCTAACAAAACAGGAGGGATAAGTGAGGGCTCCGCGGGAAAAAATCCTAAAAGAAGCTGCGATACTGCGATCCAGCTTTCCTGACGCAAAGTGCACCATAAATTTCAAAAATAGGTTCGAGCTGCTGGTTTGCACGGTTTTAAGCGCCCAGACGACAGACAAAAGGGTAAACCTCGTTTCGCCCGCCTTATTTTCCGCTTTCCCGGGGCCAAAAGAGATGGCGAAGGCGCCCCTGGAAGAAATTGAAAGAATAATAAAGCCCCTGGGGATGTACAGAAGCAAGGCTCTGAACATTAAAACCCTCGCATCCCAGTTGGAAGAGACGGGATGGCAGGTTCCAGGGTCCATGAAGGAGCTGACCCGGCTTAGGGGGGTCGGAAGGAAGACGGCGAATGTAGTTTTGGCCGAAGGTTTTTCCATCCCCGGCTTTCCCGTAGACACCCACGTCATCCGCGTCACCTCCCGCCTGCGGTGGCACAGCCAGTGGGACAACCCTCATCCGGATCCGGCAGTCATAGAAAGAGAGCTCTGCTCCATCTTTCCTCCGAAAAGTTGGGGCGTACTTTCCTGCACCCTAATAGAGTTTGGGCGAGAAATCTGCCATGCGAAAAATCCGGATTGCGCCTCATGCCCACTAAAAGATCTGTGCCCCTTTGTGAAGCGCGGTTAAAGTACTAAATTTACATAGTTGAAAGTTGCAAAGGGCGGACGAAGAATGAAAGCTGCCAACAGATTTTTGAGAATGTCTCTGACTTGGGCGGCTCTAATGGCGGTTTTGTATCTTCTGCCCGCCGTTTGGGATATGGGGGGAGAGGCAGGAAAGTGGGCAGGATGCGCGATCGCCCTCCTTCTCGAATCCCTTTTAAACCTGTTTTTAAATTTCACTTTTCCAAGGGTTGACGCCTTCTCCCCCAGGCTTCCCAAAAATTTCGGCCTTTGCTGCGGCTTTATTTCCCTCGGTTTAAGCGCGGGCTTTTTGCATACGCCTTTCCCGGCCCCGGCACGCGCATGGTTTGAAGGCGCCCTGATTTTGCTCCTCTTGGCCCTGGCTTTCTCTTTTCTTTTCCAAATCTTTAAGAAGAGGAGGCCCAATGCCGTCTGGGCGCTTTCCGACCTCTCCGTCCACGCCTTTCTTTCCATAAGCCTTATGGGCTGGGTGTTTGTCCCCGGCCTTTGGATGGAAAACAGGGGTTGGGCGAGGGGAGCTTTGATGATAGTGGGGGTTTTGTGGGAGCTCTTGCTTTTTTCCCTAAGCTTTGCCCTCGTATCAAAATTTGTCAGGGAAGAAGACGGCCTTCAGCGCAAAGGAAAGGGCCTGGCATACGCACCGGCCCTTGCCATCCCCCTGGCTTTAGGCGCTCTGCTTCCGGCTTTCTTTTGCGCCCTGGGAATTTAAGTTAAAGAGATTCTTTAAGCCTCGCCTGGGCGGCCTTTAGGCATTCCATGGCCTTCTCTTTATCTTCCATATGCGCTCCGGGCATTACTTTCTTTCCTGGCTCGAGGGCTTTGTACTGCTCGAAGAAGTGGCAGATTTCGTCCTTGTGGAACTTCTCTATGTCATCTATGTCTCTTATGGCATCGTACCTTATGTCGTTGGGAACGAGGATGATCTTGTCATCTCCCCCTTCTTCGTCGACCATGTGGTACATGCCTATAACCCTGCACTCTATAAGGCAGCCGGGAAAAACGGGGATGACGTCCATAACCAGGGCATCCAACGGGTCGCCGTCTTCGCCGAGCGTGCCTTCTATAAATCCGTAGTCATCGGGGTAGCCCATGGCCGTAAACAGGGTCCTGTCCAACTTCATTCTCCCGCTTTTGGGATCCAGTTCATACTTGTTGCGAGATCCTCTCGGGATTTCTACAAGGACGGTGACTATGTCCTCTTTCATATCTACTCCTAACTTTGTGGGGTACTTACTCTAACAAGTATGGCCCCGGAAACGGATTTTTCTCTGAGTAAAAATGAATAATTCCTATCGAATTCATGTTGAAAAGCATAGAAGTCGACGAAAGGAAACGAATTATGGCATTCCTGCCTGATGTAATAAACGATTTGGCCGCCGGCCCCCTGGGCGACTTTCTGGCAGCCCAGGCTTCTCCTGCGGGCGCCCTCATGCGCACCGACATTTCCGAGAACGCCACCGACTACCGCCTTGAAATAGAGCTTCCCGGCTTTTCCAAGAAAGACATTCACCTTCAGCTCAAGGACGGCTACCTCATCGTCTCTGCAAAGAAAAGCGAAAGCGAAGAAGAGCCCAAGGCCGGCAGGCAGTACCTGCGCCGCGAGAGGGCGGTAGAATCCTGCTCGCGCACTTTCTACGTGGGCAAGGAGCTTTTGGCCACCGACGTTAAGGCAAAGCTCTCCGACGGAGTTTTGACCCTCACCATCCCCAAGGAAATCGAAACCCCCAAGGGAGAGGAATTCATAGAGATAAGCGAGTAGGTTTACTTGCAAACACAAAAATGCCCCCTATAATGGGGGGCAAGATTAAGTTTTTAATCATTGCGGGCGCCTTTCCAACGCGAGTGCGTGAGGAAGGGCGCCCGCTTTTTTTAAATGGCTTTTTGTATTACAAGGAGCGATATGTCATCTGTAAAAATGAACGGCGCCGATCTTTTAGTGGAAGCGCTGAAGGCCAACGGCGTTAAAAACGTCTACGGCCTCGTCGGAATTCCAGTCACCGACGTATCCCGCTTGATGGAAATGGAAGGAATCCGCTTTTACGCCTTCCGCAGGGAAGATGCGGCAGTGGAAGCTGCAGCTGCCGCAGGCTTTCTCACAGGGCGCCCCGGAATAGCCCTCACCGTTTCGGCCCCCGGATTTCTTAACGGCCTTGTAGCCCTCAAAGAAGCTACGGAAAACTGCTGGCCCGTCATAATGATCTCCGGATCTTCCGACAGGGCTCTTGTCGATATGGACAGGGGCGAGTACGAAGGAATGGACCAGTACAACGCGGCCAAGCCCTTCTGCAAGGCAGCTTTCAGAATTGACAAGCCCGAAGACGTAGGCCTTGGAGTAGCCAGGGCCTTCAGGGCCGCCATGGGCGGAAGGCCCGGGGGCGTTTACTTGGATGTTCCCGGAGAAATGCTGGGACAAATGCTGGATCCCTCCGTCGATCCCGCCTCCACAATCCACGTTCCCGTCGATCCCGCTCCCGCCCAGTTCCCGAGCGACGAAGCGGTAAAGAGGGCTGTAGACATCCTCACCTCCGCCAAGAGGCCCACCATTCTTCTTGGAAAGGGAGCCGCTTACGCCAAGGCGGAAAACCAGATTAGAGATCTCGTAGATTCCACTTCCATTCCCTTCCTGCCCATGAGCATGGCCAAGGGAATCATCCCTGACGGAAGCGAGCACAGTGCGGCCGCCGCAAGGTCGCTGTCTTTGGGAAGCGCGGATGTGATAGTGCTTTTGGGAGCCAGGCTCAACTGGCTTCTCGGCAACGGCGCTTCTCCCAAGCCCTTCGCTGAGGACGTAAAGTTCATCCAAGTGGATATCGACGGCCAGGAGATAGATTCCAACCGCCACATCGCTGCCCCCCTCGTAGGAGACATGGTCTCGGTTCTCAGCAAGTTCGTTCCCGCCGTAAAGGCAACCGGATACAAGGCGCCTCAAGACTGGCTCGATCAGATCGCCGCCAAGAAGGCTTCCAACGTGGAAAAGATGAGCAAGGCGGAAGAAGCCGGCAAGGGCAAGGTTCCCATGGGCTTCTACGGTGCAATGCTTCCGATTCGCGACCTCATCGCAAAGAATCCGGACACCTATCTGGTTTCCGAAGGGGCTAACACCCTCGACATCGGAAGGGACGTCATCAACATCTTCCAGCCCCGCCACCGCCTTGACACCGGAACCTGGGGCGTCATGGGCGTAGGCCTGCCCTACGCCATCGCCACCGCAGTAGAAACCGGAAGGCCCGTGATAGACCTTGCAGGCGACTCTGCCTTCGGCTTTGACGGAATGGAAGCGGAGACCATGTGCAGGTATCACCTGCCCATAACTGTAGTAATCTGCAACAACGGCGGAATCTACAACGGAGAGAATCCCGAGATTAATGGAATGGTTTCCCCGACCTACCTCGATCCTGCCGGACAGTACGATCTTCTGGCCCGCGCATTTGGCGGAAGGGCCTACGCCGTGCGCACTTACCAGGAGATGGAAGACGCTTTGAACGAGGCCTACGACTCCAAGGAGCCGACCATCATCAACGCCGTGCTTTCCACCTCCATGGGCAAGGAGAGCGGGCACATAGGCCACCTCAACCCCGTCATCTTCCATGAAGACGGGCCGGTAAACATGCCCAGTGAGAAATAGTCTTTACATTCGGCATATTGGGACATACACTAAAAAATCGATTAGAGAGTTAATCATTGCGGGCGCCTTTCCAACGCGAGTGCGTGAGGAAGGGCGCCCGCTTTTTTTAGATTGGCTTTCGCAGACAATAAAAAGAAAGGTATTTATTTATGGATGAATTTGCACCGCTGAAAGGCATCACGGTAGTTGACTGGACCCAGGTCCAGTCCGGCCCCTCCTGCACTCAAATTCTGGCATGGCTCGGAGCTGACGTAATCAAGATCGAAAAGCCGGGATCCGGCGACCCCACCCGCAACCAGCTTCTGGATATCGCAGATTCCTGGGGCCTTTACTTCCTGCAGCTTAACGCCAACAAGAAGTCGCTGACCCTCGACGTGCGCACTGAGAATGGAAAGAAAGTCCTTACCGAGCTCCTCAAGAAGGCTGACATTTTCATCGAGAACATCAAGCCCGGCGGCGTCGACAAGCTCGGCTTCGGATGGGAAGACGTGCACAAGCTCAACCCGCGCCTCATCATGGGCAGCATCAAGGGCTTCAACAAGGGCTCCCGCTTTGAGAATGTGAAGGCTTATGAGCCTGTGGCCCAGTCCGCAGGCGGAGCCGCTTCCGCCACCGGCTGGAACGAAGGAAAGTTCAATGTTCCTACCCAGTCCGCCGCAGCCCTGGGCGACTCCAACTCCGGAATGCACCTGACCATGGGCATCCTCGCAGCCCTCGTGCAGCGCGACCGCACCGGCGAAGGATGCTTCGTTTACCAGTCCATGGTCAACGCCACCATCAACCTTTGCCGCATTAAGCTCCGCGACCAGATCATGCTCGACAACCTCGGAGCCCTCCCCCACTACGCCGTATACAACACCGGCTTCAAGTGGGGCAAGGCCATCCCCAGGGCCGAAAACACCGAAGGCGGACAGGTCATCGGCTGGTGCTACAGGGCCAAGGGCTGGGACACCGATCCTAACGATTACGTCTACATCGTCATCCAGGATCCCAAGTCCAGCTGGGAGGCTATGTGCAACACCATAGGCAAGCCTCAGCTCATAAACGATCCCCGTTTCGACACCTGGCAGCACCGCCAGCTCCACAAAGACGAGCTTTACGCCGAAATCGAAGACTTCACCAAGAACTACGACAAGTTCACCCTTACCGAGATGTTCAGCAAGGCAGGCCTTCCCTGCGGGCCCATCATGGATTGGTACGAGCTCGAAAACGATCCTGATCTCAACTCCGACGGCACCATCGTCACCATCGACGAGGGCGGAAACCGCGGAAACTTCAAGACCATCGGCCTTCCTTGGACTATGTCTAACTACAAGCCCACCTACAAGCGCGCTCCCGATCTTGGAGAGAACAACAAGGAGATCCTCACGGGTCTCGGCTTCTCTGAGAGCGACATCCAGGGCATGCTCGCCGACGGAACGATTTCTGAGGCCCGCGGGCCGAAGAACGCCGCGCCGGAAGTGATCAAGTAGGCAAAATAAAGATATAAAAAAAGAGGGAAAGTCAAAATGCTTCCCCTCTAGCTGTGTACTAAGGTCGTTCCAATGAATATTGGGAAGATTATTGTAGATGACCTGGTCCCAATTCTGGTCATCATGGCCCTAGGTTGGTGCCTGGGTTGGAAATGGAAGGGACAGAAGAAGCCCTTCATAGACAACGACGGACGAAAAGCTCTGAACTACTTCGTGTTGGATGTAGCTCTTCCTGCCGCCCTTTTTGCCTCCATCGCCAAAGCTTCAAGAAGGCTCTTTATTCAAGACGGCGTCTTGACTCTTATCTCCTTTATCGGCGTTACGGCGCTATTTATGGTTTGCTACTACTTGGACAAGTGGCTGTTCAAGCGCAACAAGGCCGAAGCCGCCATCTGCGCACTGATAGCAGGATCGCCCACCATCGGCTTCCTGGGATTTGCAGTGCTTGACCCAATCTTCGGAGATACCACCAATACCAACCTAGTCATAGGCATTATATCCATAGTTGTAAACGCTATCACCATACCTATCGGCGTATCGCTGGTGGAATCTTACTATAATGAGCAAGCGGCTAAGGCCGGTACGCTCAAGACGGTAAATGAAAAGGGCAAGAAGATTCACCGCGGCGCAGGATGGTCCATCCTTCGCGCCTGCCGCAAGCCCGTTGCCGCTGCGCCTATCCTCGCAGTGATTTGGGTTTTGGTCGGAATTCCGTGGCCCTCCTGGCTCACCCCGAACTTCGAGCTCATAGCTAAGGCAAACTCCGGCGTTGCAGTTCTTGCAGCCGGCGTCGCCCTGGCCGCCACCGGAACCTTCGCTTTCAGCTGGGAAATTATCTGGAACGTCTTCTACCGTTTGCTCCTCATGCCCGGAATTTTGGTATTCGTAGGATTCCTTTGCCAAATGTGGAGGAACAGCAACAGCCTCATCCTTCTTGAGATGCTTGCTCTTGGCACCGGCCTTCCCCCTGCAATGAGCGGCGTCATAATTTCCAGTCAAAATAATATTTACGTCAAGGAAGGCACAAGTACGCTGGCTATATCCACAGTCTGTTTCGCAGGTACATGCGTGCTGTGGATTTGGCTGATACCACTCATCTCTCACGCCCTATAGCGCGAGGGAAGCTTGTGCCGCAGTTTTTGAGTGGTACCCATACTCTTTCCTTATCCATTGGACAGCTGCTTGGCAAAAGTCTGAAGGAAGCCCCCTCTGGGGCAGGGAGAGAAATACCCTTCTCCCGAAAAGGGTAGAAAGGGTATAAGGTTTTGCGGGAGTTTTCCGGTTAAAGCCGGGGCTCCCGTTTTTTTTGTGACATGAAAGTAAGAAAAGAAAATGACCGAGAACGATAATCCGGACTATAAAAAGGCTGCGGAAGAAAATCCGCATCTAGATCCTTCAAAACCCTACCCCCTGCAGGGAGTATTGGTTGTAGATCTTACGCGCGTGCTCTCAGGTCCTACCTGCACCAGGATGCTGGCGGATGCAGGGGCGAGGGTGATACACGTAGAAAGGCCGCCCAAGGGCGATGATACCCGCAGCATGGGGCCCTACGTATCTGACGGATCTTCCGATTACTTCCGCATTGCGAACGTGGGAAAGGAATCTATAGCCCTGGATTTCAAAAACCCCGAGGATCACGATTTTCTCATGAAGATGATTTCTAAGGCCGATGTGGTAGTGGAAAACTTCAGGCCCGGAGTAATGGCTAAAAACGGCTTGGATCCCGAGGATTTGGTAAAAAAGTTCCCGCGCCTCATAGTCTGCTCCATTTCAGGCTTTGGCCAGTGGGGGCCAATGTCGCAGGCTGCGGCTTACGACACCGTCATCCAGGCGTGGAGCGGCCTTATGGATTTAACAGGCCGGCCTGAAGACGAAGGAGGGCTTCCCACCAGGATGGGAACCTCCATTTCCGACATTGTGGCAGGCATTCACGGCTACGCCGGTATAGTTACCGCTCTTTACGCAAGGGAAAAGACCGGAAAGGGAACCACTGTAGACATTTCCATGCTAGACACCTCCTTCTCCCTCATGGCTCAAGGCCTTATGAGTTCCCTTGGACTCGGACAGAGGCCCAAGAGGATCGGAAACCGCCATCCCTACATGTATCCTTTCGACACTTTCATGTGTGCAGACGAAATGGTGGCTATTTGCTGCGGAAACGACAGGCTCTGGGCTCTTTTAAGCTCGTGCCTGGGTCACCCCGAGTGGGCAAAGGACCCGGAGATGCTCACAAATGATTTGCGCGAGAAGAACTGGAGGAAGGTAAAGTCCCTTATGGAAGGGGTGCTCTCTACCGCCCCCGCCTCCGAATGGCAAAAGAAGATTTCCGAAGCGGGCGTGCCATGCGGACTTTGCTTGAACGTGGATGACACGCGCCGCATGCCCCAAATAGTTTCAAGGGGAATGGTAAAAGAGATGCCTGACGGACAGCTCGTTTTGGGAGATCCCTTCAAATATGGAACGTGGAATTCCTACGGCGTCAAAAAGGATGCCCCATCTTACAACGAAAACGGGGATGAAATCCGCAAAGAATTTGAAAATTAACTCTTTTTTCTGCATTCTTGAGAATGAAAAAGCCCCCTAAGGGGCTTTCATTATCTTCGTAGCGGGGTCAGGATTTGAACCTGAGACCTCTGGGTTATGAGCCCAGCGAGCTACCGAGCTGCTCCACCCCGCGTCGTTACATGTAATTCTAACAGGTAAAAAAGATATACGCAATAGGGGCAAAAAAACACGTCCCTTGTCTGGTGATACCTATAAATTAAAGGCGTATAACGCCGATTTTACTTTGGATGAATCGTGCGCAATCGACGAGATATCGAGTAGAAGGCGAGGGATAATGCCCATCCTAGAAAATGCCTGAAGTGCTGCTGGCTTCAGGACCGGATTTTCCATCGGTAAGCGAACTGCTCCCCAACGCCCCCTTGTTTCACGGCACCGTCTTTGCCATAAACAGCATCATTTTGATAAGGCTTGTGGCAACGGTGCTGATTTTGCTGATAATGTGCGTGGCGGCTGCCAGGGCCAAAGTTGTTCCCGGCAGATTTCAAAGCGCAGTGGAATGGGTAATAGACTTCTTGCGAAGCAGCATAGTCTATGAATTCCTGGGAGAAGAGCGGGGGGAGAGGTACACCAGCCTCATAGTCACCCTGTTTGTCTCCATTTTCCTCTTTAATTTCTGCGAGAACATACCGGGGGCTAACGTGGCTGCAGACACCACGATAGCCATGCCCCTTATCTTGGCCGTTTGGTCGCTTATAACCTATTGGGCAGCAGGAATTAGGACGAAGGGCCTTTGGAAGTTTCTCAAAGACGAGTTGCTCCCCAAAGGCGTGCCGTGGCCCATCTATATTCTTTTGGTTCCTATAAACCTCTTGGAGATAATCATAATCCGGCCATTCTCTTTGACCATAAGGCTGTTTATAAACATGGTCGCGGGATACTTACTGGTGGGATTGTGCTTTGCTGCAACGCAGTGGTTCTTCGTCTCTACGGGCTGGGATCTCAAGTGGATAGGGGTGGTATCCCTGCTGGGCGGATTTGTAATGACCTGCTTTGAAATGATGGTTGATGCCATTCAGGCCTACATTTTTTCCGTCCTCACCGCAGCCTACATAATGCTCAGCATTCCCGATAGCTCCCAAGTGGGGGCGGGAGATCCCGTCAAAGCCTCCAAACTGCAAGCCAAAATCATGTCGAAGAAGGCTAAAAGAAACCTGTCAAAGGTGAAAGGATAATCAAATGTTAGATGTAACTACGCTCGCAGCCGTAACCGGAAGCGTGTCGGTAATAGGCTACGGCCTTGCCGCCATAGGGCCCGGAATCGGCATGGGCATGATAGCCGGAAAGGCCATAGAGGGAACCGCAAGGCAGCCGGAGCTGGGCGGCAGGCTCATGGTTCTGATGCTGTTGGGCATAGCCTTTGTGGAGGTCATAGCCCTCCTGGGCTTCGTTTTGGCCTTCATTCAGTAATTTCTCCGGGAGGACCCGATGTTGGTGTTAGCAGCAGGCTCAGGATCCAGCCTGTTTTTCCCAAAGGTTTACGATCTCATCTGGTCTTCGGTCGTGCTGATCGTCCTTCTGATTGTCTTTGCCAAGTTTGTAATGCCCAAATTCAACAAAGTGATGGACGAGCGGGCCAAAAAAATCAAAGGCCAGATAGACGAAGCTACGGCCATGAAGAAGGATGCTGCAAACTTAAAGGAGCAGTATGACGAGCTTTTGGGGTCCGCAAAGGCCGAAGCTGAAAAGATCAGGCAGGATGCGAAGGAACAGGCCGAGCAGATTGTAGGCCGGGCAAAGGCCGAAGCAAAGGCCGAAGCTGAAAAGATCAGGCAGGATGCAAAGGCTGATCTTGAAGCTCAAAAGGCCAAGGCCATGTCAGACTTGAGCCAGGAAGTGGGGAATGTGGCTGCGGCTCTGGCCTCCAAAATTTTGGGGACCGAGCTCAAGGATCCCGCCGTGCGCTCCTCCATGGCAGATCTTGCTATAGACAGAATCGGCTATGAAGGGGGCAAGCAGTCTTGAGGGGCCAAACTTCCAGATTGTCTTTAAAAAGCGCGAAAGAAAAATCCGTGGAGGAAATTCGGAAAAGCGCAGATCCGGTTTCAGATGCTGAGGCGCTTTTCTTCCTCTCCTCCCTCCTTTCCTCCCATGACAAAGTCCTGGAGGCGTTTTTGGATTCTTCCCACACGCCCCGGGAAAAAGAAGTTCTCGCTTCCTCACTCCTCCCCTCCCCTTCGCCCTTGGCCTCCTCCATTTCCTCCCTCCTTTCCTCCCTCCTTTGGAGCCGGAGGGAAGACATGGCATGGGCGGCAGATGAAATGGGCAAAGAGTGCCTGATGGAGGGGGCAAAAAAGAAGGGGAGTTTGCAAAAGGTCAGGGGGGAAATGGAATCCTTTCAATCCCTCGCCCTTTCAAACTCCCTTCTGGATCGCTGCCTTTCCGATAAATTGGCTTCTTCTTCAAAGCGCACAGATCTTTGCCAAAAGATCCTGCCTGAAGCCTTTGAGCCTGAAAGCAAAGCCTTTTGCAAAAGATGCGCCCAAAAAGAGGGCGGAAGGTACTCTCGAAAGCTCCTGGAGGAAACGGAAAAAATAACTTCCTTTATTGGGGAAGTAGGGATTGAAGTGAGGTGCGCCTCCCCGCTTTCCGAGGCTCAGGAAAAGTCTTTAAAGGATGCTTATTTTGAAAGGATGAAAAAGCCCGTGCACATTCGCCAAATCTTGGACCCGTCGCTGGTGGGGGGATTTAGCGTCAGGTGCGGGGCGGAAGTTACGGATATGAGCGCCGAGGCCCAGCTTAGGGCCCTTTCGGGAGCCATGAAAAAGAAAATGGCTTTTTCCATCAAAATTTAAGGAAACCAAATGACGGATTTAACGATAGATCCGGGAAAGATACGACAGGCCCTGGAAGAGTTTGCCGGATCCTACTCCCCATCGAGCCCGCCAAGCGAGCAGGTGGGAAGAGTAGTGAATGCGGGAGACGGGATAGCCAGGGTCTCCGGTCTTCCCGGGTGCATGTCAAACGAGTTGCTCGCCTTTGAAGGAGGGGTCCAGGGCCTGGCCTTCAACCTTGACGAACAGGAAATAGGGGCCGTTATTCTGGGCGACTTTTCGGGAATCGAAGAGGGGCAGCCTGTCAAAAGGACCGGAAAGGTCCTTTCGGTCCCCGTGGGGGATGCCTACCTGGGAAGAGTGGTAGATCCTCTGGGCAGACCCATAGACGGCCTTGGAGAGATCAAGTGCGAAGAAAGCAGAATCCTTGAAGCCCAGGCCCCCGACGTCATCCATAGGAAAAGCGTCCACGAACCCCTTCAGACGGGGATAAAGGCGATAGATGCGATGGTGCCCATAGGAAGGGGCCAAAGGCAGCTAATCATAGGAGACAGGCAGACCGGAAAAACCGCGATCGCCCTCGACGCCATAATAAACCAGAGAAAGAACTGGCAGAGCGGGGACCCTACAAAGCAGGTGCGCTGCATTTACGTGGCCGTGGGCCAAAAGGGCTCTACCATAGCCGGAGTGAAGGCCTCTCTGGAAGAAAACGGTGCTATGGAATACACCACGATTGTGGCGGCCAGCGCATCCGATTCGGCGGGCTTTAAATATATAGCGCCCTACACGGGATCTGCCATCGGCCAGCACTGGATGTACTCTGGCAAGCACGTCCTTATAGTCTTTGACGATCTTTCCAAACAGGCCGAGGCCTACAGGGCCATCTCCCTTCTTTTGCGCCGCCCGCCGGGCAGGGAGGCCTACCCGGGAGACGTCTTTTACCTGCACTCTCGCCTTCTTGAAAGGTGCGCGAAACTTTCAGACGACAAAGGGGCAGGTTCCATGACGGGCCTTCCTATAGTAGAGACCAAGGCCAACGACATCTCCGCCTACATTCCCACCAACGTCATCTCCATTACGGACGGACAAATCTTCCTTCAGTCGGATCTGTTCAATTCCGGACAGAGGCCCGCAATAGACGTGGGAAGATCCGTTTCAAGGGTGGGGGGAGCCGCCCAGACGAAGGCGCTGAAAAAGGTTTCGGGAACCCTTAAAATTTCCCTCGCCCGCTACCGCGACCTTCAGGGCTTTGCCATGTTCTCTTCCGATCTGGACCCTGCCACAAAAGGAGAGCTGACCCGGGGTTCTAGGCTGATGGAGCTTTTAAAGCAACCCCAGTTCCACCCTGTGGCAATGGAAAGGCAGGTCGTGCAGGTTTGGTGCGGAACCCACGGAAAGTACGATGAGCTGGACCTTGTAGACGTTTTGTCCTTTGCAAACCAGCTGTGCGACTGGTTGGAAGACGAGACCGGGATTTTGGGCGAAATCAGGTCGACTAAGGACTTTTCCAAGGAAACCGAGGCGCAGCTCGAAAAGGCCGTGGAGGAATTTAAGGGAAGGTTTATCACCCATACCGGCCAGCCTCTTGCAAAGGAGGCGGGGCCCGTGGGGGAGGTTGACCAGGAGAAGATGGTTGTGGGGCAGGCCTGATGGCATCCCAGCTGGCTTTAAAGAGCAGGATCGCTTCCACGAGCTCCCTTTCCAAGGTCTTCAAGGCCCAGGAAATGATCGCCTCCGCCCATATCGCCCGCGCCAAGGCCTTGGCCCTTTCTTCCAAGCCCTATGCCGAAGCCGTCTACAGCGCGGCCAGAAACCTTGTCAGCCACGTAAAAGACGTAGATCACCCGATTTTTAAAAGGGATGAAAAGAACCCCAAATCGGCCGTATTTCTCGTAACGGCCGACAGGGGGATGGCGGGCGCCTACAACTCCAATGCCATAAGGAAGGGAGAAGAGCTGATGGGCGAGATTGAAAAGAAGGGCAAAGAGCCCCTTCTTTTCACCTTCGGCAAGCGGGGGGAGATGTACTTTGGGCCAAGGAGGAAGCTGGAAAAAAGCTGGGGGGGTCACTCGGACAACCCCAGCTCAAAGCAGGCAGAAGAGATAGCAAACGTCCTCCTCTCCCTCTTTTTGAATGGGGGAGTGGGGGAACTTTACCTGGTCTACACGGAGTTTATAAACCTGGTTTCCCAAAAGGTGAGGGTTCTTAGGCTTCTTCCCATAGAACTCGTAAAGGCCTCCGGCCCTGCGGCCGACCCCCTCTACGAGTTTGAGCCGGATGCGGAAGACGCGCTCGACGCCCTTTTGGCCCGTTATATCGCCTCCAGGATGTTCGAGTGCCTCCTTTCCAGCGCCGCCTCGGAGACGGCTTCCAGGCAAAACGCCATGCACGCCGCCACCGAGAACGCCAAGAGCCTCATAAAAGATCTGACCGTGAGCTTAAACAAGGCCCGCCAGGCCCAGATCACCCAAGAGCTAACCGAGATCATCTCAAGCGCTGACGCGCTGTCTAAGAAGAAGTGAAATGGAAGAAGAAGAGAAAAGGACGGACGGAGAGGACCTGGCCTGGGGAAGGGTGGTGAGGGTCCAGGGCACCGTGGTGGACGTAGAGTTCGCTCCGGACCACGTCCCATCCATCTACACGGCCCTCAAGGTCAAGATAAAGTCCCCAAGGCAGGGAGAGCCTGAAAAAGACGTGGTGCTTGAAGTCGAAGCCCATCTTGGAGACTCTGTTGTGCGCACGGTGGCCCTCGGCCTTGTAGACGGGCTGGTGAGGGGCACCAAGGTTTTCAACACGGGTTCTCCTATCAGCGTCCCCGTGGGCAAAGAGACTTTGGGGCACGTCTTCAACGTTACAGGCGACGTTCTCAACCTAAAGGACGGAGAAACCATAGAGGTCAAAGAGAGGTGGCCCATCCACAGAAAGCCCCCCGCCTTTGACCAGTTAGAATCTCAGACGAAGATGTTTGAGACGGGGATAAAGGTTATAGACCTTCTCACCCCCTACGTTCAGGGAGGCAAGATCGGCCTCTTTGGAGGCGCGGGCGTGGGAAAGACCGTCCTAATCCAGGAGATGATAGCCAGGGTCGCCCAAAACCACGGAGGCGTTTCGGTATTTGCGGGCGTGGGAGAAAGGACCCGAGAAGGGAACGACCTTATAGGCGAAATGATGGAGGCGGGGGTCTTGGACAAAACGGCCCTCGTCTTCGGGCAGATGGACGAGCCCCCGGGGACCAGGCTCAGAGTCCCCCTCACGGGCCTTACCATGGCGGAGTACTTCAGGGATGTCGCCGGCCAGGACGTGCTTCTTTTCATCGACAACATTTTCAGGTTCACCCAGGCGGGAAGCGAAGTGTCTACGCTTTTGGGCAGGATGCCTTCAGCTGTGGGCTACCAGCCCAACCTTGCCGATGAAATGGGGCAGCTCCAGGAAAGAATTACTTCCACCAAAGGCCACTCCATCACTTCCCTGCAAGCCGTATACGTTCCTGCGGACGATTACACCGACCCGGCTCCGGCCACCACCTTTGCCCATCTTGACGCCACAACCGAGCTTTCCAGAGACATCGCATCCAGGGGAATTTACCCTGCAGTAGACCCCCTCTCTTCCACCTCCCGCATACTGGACCCCCGCTACATTGGAGAAAAGCACTACGAGTGCGCCAACAGGGTGAAGGCCATTTTGCAGAGGAACAGGGAGCTGCAAGACATCATCGCCCTGATAGGAATAGACGAGCTGAGCGAAGAGGACAAGGCCACTGTGCAGAGGGCAAGGAAGATCGAGCAGTTCTTGGGCCAGAACTTCTACGTGGCCAAGCAGTTTACCGGCCTTGAAGGATCTTACGTTCCGGCTGACGAGACCATAGAAGCCTTTACAAGGATTTGCGACGGCTACTATGACAAAGTGCCCGAGCAGGCCTTTTCCAATATCGGAGGGATTGAGGATCTGGAAAGGAAATGGGCCGAGCTTAAGAAAGAGTACGGAGAGTGATGGCGGCAAAAACCTTCGACGTCACCGTGGCCTCCAGAGAAAAGCCCCTTTGGCAGGGCAAAGCCTTTCAAGTGCAGGTTCCCGCCTTGGGAGGGGGCCTTGCTTTCCTTCCCGGCCATGCTTCTTCTTTCGTCCTCCTCTCCAAAGGGGATTTGGAGATAAAAGGAGAAAAAGACTTGGCCTTCTCGATAGAAGGCGGCTTTGCCTCATTTGAAAAAAACCAGATGGTTATAGCCGTAGACAGCGGCGAAGAAGAAGAGTTAAAGCCTAAAAAGGCATAAAAATCCGCCCCTCGGGGCGGTTTTTTTTTGTAGGCTTAGTTGCTGGTTCCCAGAATATCTACCACAAAGACCAGGGTGGAATTTGCCGGAATGCCGCTTTGGGCGTTGCTGCCGTACCCCATGCTGGGAGGGATTATCAAAAGAACCTGGGATCCTACGGTCTGGCCGGAAAGGCCCTTTTGGAAGCCCTCTATGGTATTTGCCAAAGAGAAGGAGGCGGTGGTGTTTCCTTCGCTCCATGTCGACTGGAACTGCTTTTTGGTGGAAAGCACCCAGCCAGAATACTTGACCACGACCGATCCGGAAGAGGAAACTACAGGGCCGCTCCCCTTGATGATGGTCTGGGATACGAACTGCCCGTTTGACTTGTAATTGTTGAAGTCAATGCTGGGCTGACCGGTAGAAGAGTTGGAAGTTACCTTGGGAAGATCTGAAGGGATGTTGGATACTTGCGTCCCTTCGGCCTTTGAAAGCGTTTTTACCGTGCTGATTAAAGTCATCACGGAAATATACGCATCCCCGCTGTTGGCAACCGCTGAAGAGGAAGAAGATGAGGAGGAACTTTCCCGGCTCCCCGGAATTCCGAAGGCAATGGATGCCCCGAGGTTTTGGGAGGTGAGCACCTGCTCATAGCCCGCATCCAAAGAGCTGTTTAAGGTAAGGGAGCACAGGGGGGTCTGCTTCCAGGTGGAGTCGATTTGAGCTCCCGTCCTGGCGTTGTAGACCATGTATTGGTAGCAAACCGTGTCTCCCTCTTTGAGCTTTGCACCCGTTCCCGCTACCAGCACGGCGTAGGATTTTTGAGAGATCGTGAGGGGGGCCTTGAAATGCAGGTCGGGTTCTTTTCCGCTCTCTCCCGTCGCGCTCACTCCCTCCAGCTTGGGAAGGGAGGACGAAGAAGAGGAAGAGGAGGAGTTGCCGCAGGCGGCCAGGGCCGCGCACAGGCCTATGGCTGCCAGGAAGGCGCCTGCAAGCTTTGCCCACCTGGACTTGCGAATATGTAGGTTAAACATCTGATTTATAATAAGCTGTAATGTAAACTTTTGAGAGCGAAGGCGGCCGTGGACAGACATTCCCATCTATTTGGAAAAGCGTCTTGGTCACGGCAGAAGGCATTCAAAGTAGCCAAAATCGCCTTTGGCTCCCTTTTTTCGGTCCTGGCTGTTGTTTTTTTCGTTCTTTCTGCAACTTCCTCCATCCTCTGGAAGTCCAGGAGCGAAGTTTCGGCCTCTCTTTCCTCTTCCAGCCGCTTTATCCTCTCCGTTCCGGGCCTTTTGTCCCTAACGGGAAGCCCCGTACAAGTGGCCGCTTCTTCCCGCGCCTCCGTCTGCTTAGCCGTGGGCCAGAGCGCAGATGCCCATGGGTGGATAGGATCTTCCCCCTATACCCAGATAGACGGCCTTTCCACCTGGAGGCAGCTTCGCATCCGAGAGGCCCAGGGGCAGCAGAGTTACCCCGAAGAAGATCCCGTTCCCTTCCAGGAAAGCGATATGTGGGAAAAGGTGGAATGCGGAAAGACGATGGGCTTTGAGTGGAATCCCGGCCCCGATCAGTCTCTTATCGTTTTCAACCCGTCTAAAAGCACAGTGATTTTGAGCCTTGGCTGGAAGAGGGTAAAAACCGCCGATCTCGCCGCCCCCTATGCGTTTTTCGGGTGCCTCTGCGTGCTTTTTGCCGGCATCAGTTTTGAATTTTCAAGGCTTAGAAAGATAGCGGCCCTCAAACCTAAAGGAGAGGAGCTGCCTTCCCCATCTGCTTCGGAAACTCCCCGTTGGGCCAAAGACCAGCTCGCCCTTGAAAAGCGCAAATCCAGAGTTATCCCCCGCACGGTAAAAAGCACGAAGGTGTTTAAGATAAGGGAGAAGAGCGAGGAAGATGAAGTCAGCACCCAGGTCATGGATCTGTCCGCCCTCAGGGGCCTCCGGCTCGCAGACGACGATCCTAAGGCCCTAAAGCCTTCCCTCTTTGGCTCCGAGCCACCCTCATTCCCCGTGGCCTCTTCGCCGATCGCGGCAGGCACCGTCTTTTCCGTAACCTCCTCCAAGGAAAGCGACCTGTCTTCAAAGAAGAAGGGCCCGGTGATAATAGACAAGTCAAACGTAAACCTCTTGGCAAAGGCGGGGGAGGGCGACCCCTTGCAGCTTCACCCCAAAAGCGAGGACTTGGGAGCTTACTTTAAGAGGCTGAGAGAGGAAAAGAAGGAAGAGGAGAAGCATGAAAAGAAAGCCTAAAGCCGTCCTTGCCCTCCTTCTTTCCCTGCTCCTTTGCTCCCTTCTTGCCGGTTGCGGCGACTCTATGGTGGAAGAGCCGGTGCCGCCCAAAGCGGGAGAGGAAGCGTGCGTGACGGAGAGCACGAGGAAAAATGCGGAAGAGCGCATAATTTCAGGCCTGGATTCTGCGGGAAACTCTAATTTTTCCATTCTTCCCTCCCTCCTTTCCGGCCCCGAGCTTTCAATCAGGGAGAGTCAGATGAAGGTGGCCGCCGCCACGGGGCAGCCAAACGAGGATATGGCCATTCCCTATTCCGCTTCCGCCGTCTTCCTCCCTTCTTCCTGCTCGTGGCCGAGGTCGATTACAGTGTTGACGGAGCCCACGGGAAACCAGTATTCGCAAAGGATTTTGACCTTTACCCAGGCCTTTCCCCGGTCAAACTACAAACTCTGGTCTGAAGTAGTGCTCTTTCCGGGGGCACAAATCCCCTTCAACGCCTCGGGGGTTGAAAATGTCAAATCCGGAGAGCAGTTGGATGCGGGCCTGATCGCCACTCCCCAGGAGGCCATTTCCTGGTACGCCAACGTATTGGAGGAAGGGGAAAAGTCGCCCCACCTGCAGTCTTTTGAAACGGGAGACCTTTATTTGGAACTTCAGGAATTAAGATCCGACCTCTCCTCCGCCCTCGCAGCTTCCAAGGGCAGCCAAAGCGAATCATTTACCCCCCAGTACTCTTCAGCCAAAATTTTGAAGCTTGAAAACGGCGACCTGGTAATTGCCCAGATAAACTCGGTATGGACGAGAAATGCCGGAAAGGGCGGAACGGCAAAGCCCGCCACGAGCGCAGAAAAAGCGCTCTTTTCTTCCAAGCCATCCCAGTCCCTTACGGCGAAATACGTAAACGTGGTGGCTTTCTTTATACCTTCTTCCTCAAAAGGTACGAAAATTGAAGTATTGGGGGCAGAAAGAGAGCCTGTCTCCGTAAAAGCGAGTTAAAGGAATTTTATGAATGAAAGCGAAGAAAACAGGCGAAATGAACAGATAGGGATATCTCTGGCCGGAGCCGTGGATTTGTCAGCGATGAAGGCAAAGGCTTCAAAAAAAGCGCAAGGCGGGGAAAACAAAGGTAAAAAAGAAGACTTTTCCTACGTCCTGGACGTATCTTTCGCATCAGTCGAATCTTACGCGCCGTCTTCGGCCACCTACCCCATCCTCCTTCTCATCTACGCCTCAGACAGCCGGGAATTTGCAGACGACCTTGCCAGGGCCGTAGAAAAGGGAAACGGGAAGCTGCAGCTTTTGAGGATAGACGCTTCAAAGGACCCCAACGAAGCGGCGGCGGTGGATCTTTCCACCCTTCCGACCCTCTTTGCCATGATAAAAGGAAAGCTTCTTGCGCTCTTTGAAGGGCCCCTCAATTTGGATCCGACCCAATCTTTGGAACTGGCCCAAGGCAGCGTGGAGGCTGCGCTGGAGGCTGCGGCAGAAGAAGGGGTGAACGGAACCGCCCCGATGATGGGCAAGGGAAAGCAAGAGGAAAAAGAGCCTTCCGAGGAAAGAAGCATCTACTCAGAAGCCGAAAAACTTTCTTCTCTGGGAGAGTTTGACCAGGCCGCGAAGGCCTATGAAAAGATCGCAGAGGAAAACCCTGATGATCCGAAAGCGGTTTCTCTGGCCAAGAGGGCGGCTCTAATAGCCAGGGTAAAAAAGATTTCAAATCCGGCCTTGGCCAGAAAAAAGGCGGCAGAAGACCCCTCCGATCTCTCTTCACAGCTTGAAGTGGCGGATTTGGACGCATACGACGGCCATATCCAAGACGGCCTAGATCGCCTCTTGGACTATATCGCAAACTACAAAGACGTAGGGGGAAAGGCAAAGGATAGAGTTTTGTCCTTCATAGCCATGCTCCCCTCGTCGGATCCCAGGGCAAAAAGGGCCAGAATGAGGCTTGCAAATCTGCTGTATTAGAATGTTAAAAGCGGGTTTGTAGCTCAATGGATAGAGCGCCTGTCTCCGGAACAGGAGGTTGGGGGTTCAATTCCCCTCAAGCCCACGGGTTCAGTTTTTAATTCTCGCCTGCCCTGTTTTCATATCTTGATTTAATCCGGGATTAGGTTTCCCATTTCCCTTAAAAATAAAAAACCGGCCCAAAGGCCGGTAGGAATTTTAGAAGCTATTTGTTCCTGTCAGTTTTCTTCTTTTTCAGAAGTTCGGCAGCTATGCCTGCGGCAAGAAGGATGCCTGCGCTGATCGAGGCGGCTTCAATGCTGGAGCCCGTAGAGGCGAGGTGGGAGCCGGAGGGCTTTAGGGCTTCCTGCCGGACGTGGACCTGGACATGGGAAGGCATTTGAGTCATATGGGAGGGCTGCCCGGAGTTTGCGGTGCCTGAAGGCATGGAAACTGCGGGCATAGTCTGGAAGGGCAGGGCCAAAATCTTCTGGGCGTCCCCCGGTTCGCTTCCCTGGCCTATAAGGCTCCGGATGTCGGGCTGAAGGTTGCTTAGGCCTACCACAATCGGGTGGGCGAAATTGTACTCGTTTCCGTTGACGATGGCCTTTTGAATGGGGTTGGAGGCATTGGAAGCGGATGCCAGGGGCAAAGCGGAGGTCAGGGGAGTTTGAGCGTTGGAAATGTCGCTCTGGCTGTAGGGGGCCGCAAGCCCCAGGCCCTAAATTGTCTTGTTTCCGTTCCGCATGCTGGTTACGGCGCTTTGGGTGTTGTTAATCAGAGGGGTGAGATCGCTTTGCAGCTTATGTAGGCTGTTGATGGCGGCTCCCGGATTGGGGGCCGATTCTACGTTCTTCAAATCCTGCTGGACGTCTTTAATGGCATTGTAAGCCTTTTGAGCATCGTTAAAGACGCCCTGGGTTACGATGGCTTTTTGCCATGCCTCAGCATCTCCCAGCAGACCTCCGGTCCCTGTTCCGGAGTCGGATCCGGAAAGCATATTATTGGCCTGATTTACGTAGTTGCCAAAATCGCTGTTTATCGCATCCATGTCCGAGGAGGAGTAAAGGGGGCCCTTGTTGGTAGCCTCGGGCAGATCCACCGTGGACCCGTTGATTGTAACCGAGGGAGAAGTCGAACTTGTGGCACTGGCATGCTGTGCGGCGGCGCTGCTCATAGCCGCTTTTATTGCCTCTCCCGCGCTGTTTGCGGCAGCGACGTCTTGCAGGGCGGACTGAATATCGGCCTTGGCCTGGGCCGCGGCATCGGAAGCGGAGTCTCCGGTATTTTGATCCGCCAGCTGCTTGGCGGCAGCGATCTTGTTTGCGGCGTCCTGAGCCTTGTCCAGCGCCGTCTGGGCCTCATTGGCAATCGTCTGGGCGTAGGGCTGCACGGACTGCAGGTACTTGTAGTTGGCATAGTCCTGCTCCCACTTGCTCTCTATATCGATCAGTCCGGAAGAGCTTCCCATTTGCGGCATATTGCCGCTGTAGTCAAAAAGGGTGTGGGTGATCGTATTCCATATCTTCGCACCCTCAGTTCCGGTGAAGGGGTTGGTAGCAGGCAGGGAGTCTGCAGTCTGGCCGCCGTAACCTGGCACGCATGAAGGAACGGTCTGGGAGTTCCCTCCTTCTTCTGGAGTCACAAGGGAGTCCATCCCATTTATGAATTTCTGCAATTGGCGCATATCGTTTAGTTGGATAAAGGCGCGCTGGGAAGCCTGGGAAAACGCCTCGTCGGGAGACTGGGAAGCCAGATCAGAATTTCCCGTTATGCTCTGCAGCTCTTCTACGGAGGCTTCCATTATCTTAAGATTTTTCAGCACGGTTGCGGCATCTGCGCTGTTGGAGCTTGCCGCGCCGCTTACTTCGGCGATCAAGTTCTTTATCAGGGGCAGAAATGTTTGAGTGTACCCATATTCGCTGCCGGACTTATTGTTGTCCTTTGTGCGATCGTTCCACCAGTTTTGAACCCAGGTGTCAAAATTCTTGGCATCTGTAGCCAGGGTGCCGCTGGCGGGGGAGGCGCTGTCGCTGTAGTAGTTCTCAATCTCTGTATTGATGTTGTTTAGCTGCTTTTCCGCGTTCTGCTGCAAAGCCTTGGCCTTGCCAAGGATGGTAGAAGAATCGGAAGTGCTCCCGGCCGCGTTTGCGGCGGCGGCGGCATTGGTGGAAAAAGCGTTGTTGGCACTGGCAAGATCGGGATTGTTTGCCGTATTTGCGGTGTCGTAGACGTTCTGGGCGGCTTTGATGGCATCGTTACCCCCCTCCTCCGTGGCAGGGAGGTTGTCCTTGTTGTAATCGTCTACAGCGTTCTTGAGTTCAGTGCCGTATTGAGTGGAAGCGTCGTTTATGATGGCCTGGAGCTGCTTTACCAGGTCTTGGAGCTTGCCCTGCGTCTTTTCAGGCCCCTTAAGGTCGGAAGTTGGGAGGTTGGGGGTCTTGAGGGTGTTTTCAACGCTTTCAAGAGCGCTTTTTACGGTAGAAAGCTGAGACATGTAGGGGGTGTCGCGAAGTATCCCCTCCAGGTCCTGCGTCAGGGCCGAAAGATTTTCAGCCACGGCCTGCTGCTTGGCCTGGGTCTGGTATCCCGTGGTCTGCAAGGCTAAAGATCCAATGGAAGTGACTGCCGGGCTTATGAAATTTAGAGAAGACTGGGCCTGATCCAATTTTGAAAGCTTTAAAGCTGAAGAAACGGCCTTGCTTGACGTATTTTGGCTCTCATTGTTGGTGGGAAGCGTATCTGCAAAGGAGGCGGGCACCATGGAGAGCATGGTTCCCAGCCCCGTCGCTCCTGCGACTACCGCTACGCTTATTTTTTGGTTTGCCTTACTGGGTTTGGCATGACGTCCCCGTGCCATTTTGCCTTCCTCTCCTTATATTGGTGGGAATTTAAATCTACATGTATCAGTGCTAATCGACGCCATGTAACTATGCCATAAAGAATTTGCCGATAGTCAAATTTTTTATTTTGTCAAGTAAAGGATTTTGCCTTTTGCTCCCTTATGGAGGACAAATTCGGTGCAGGGTCTTTTTGAGGGCGGACGAGCCTGTTTTTGATTTTCCGGCTCGGTTCATTTTTCCGCCAAGCCTTGCCGGAAATTCCCTTGGGGGAAAGCGAATCCTGCCCCCCAAAATTAAGACGCCTAACGCAACTTCGGAGATGAGATCGCGCTAAAAAAGGCGCCGGGGGCAGTTTTTCGCCTGTCGGAAAAGCCGTGAAGAATATGGACTGGCGCCTTGCAGATTGGTTAGTTGTTGGAGATTGAAAGCCCTAAAGCGAGCCTCCGGCAAGATGGAAGTGCCCCAAAGGGGCGCGTTGAAGGCAAAAGGACGCGCCAATAAAAGTTCTGCCAACCCTCTTTAAGGGGGGCAGGGTTTCAGCCTGCATTCATAAAAGGTTTTCCGGGGTGCTTGGGGAAGGGATAAATTTCGCATTGAATCCGGATCTCCCTTTAATCGGGAAAACCCGCCGTTCCCTTCCCTCTTAAGCGGTAAAAAACTTACCTGTTTTTCCTTCTCTTTTTGTTTTTCAAAAGTTCCGCCACTACTCCCACAGTTAAGAGAATTGCAGCCCCCAAGGCCGCAGCGTCAACATCCGAACCGGTAGAGGAAAGGTGGGGCGTTGGCGTTTTGCTCTATCAGCTCGGCTTCGCCAATCAGGCTGGAAGAATTTGAAGAGCTTCCCGCTGCGTCGAGGGCGCTTTTAGCATCGGAGGAAAAAGTGGCGAGGGCGGAAGAAAGTGTGAGGTTGTTTGCGCTGTTTGCCATTCCGTATACGCTTTGCGAGGCCAAGACGGCCTTGCTTACTGCCGCCTCTATGGCAGGAAGCTCGGAATTGTTAAATCATCCGCCGCATTTTTAAGCTGCGCCTCATACTGGGAGGAAGCGTCGTTTATTATGCCCTGGAGCTGGCCGACAAGGCTTTGCAATTTGTCATGGGTTTTTGCAGCCCCTTCGAGCTGGGAAGTGGAGAGGTTGAGGACGCCAGCGCCTCCTCCACTTGCTTTAACCCGCTTTGGATAGACTGCAGCTTTGAGGCGCTGGGCGGCCCTTGCAGCACGCCTTCCAAATTATTTGTCAGGCTCAACAGGCTTTTAGTCAGCTCCTGCCGCTTTCCCTGTGTCTGGTAGGAGGCGGCATCCAGAGAAGAGGGGGGGAGCTGTCTGGGAGATCGAATTCAGCACGCCCTTCGCTTTTTATAGCCCGGAAATTTTCAAGGCGGCCGGGACCAGGCTTGAAGTATCTCGGTTTCCAGTACGCGCGGGCAGCGTGCTTGCAAAGGAGGCGGGCACCATGGAGAGCATGGTTCCCAGCATCGCCCTTCCCGCAACTACCGCTATGCTGAATTTTCTGTCTGCCTTACCGGCTTTAGCAGAACGTTCCCTTAACACTTGTTTTTCCTTTCGTAGGGAAACTTTAGAAAAAATACATTCCCGCAGATGAACAAATCGACCGGGATTAGTTTTGCTTGCAGCTTATGGGGAGCCCGGAAGGGCGCCTTTGGCTTTCTTTTGGCCCTGCAAGAGGACTTGTGAAGGGCTTTTAAGTCTCTGGGCTCGCGCGGGTTTTGGAAATATTTGTTGAATTTAAAAAAGCGGAAGGAAAATGACGGGCTGGAATTTATAAGCTCCCCCTTCTTTTGGGTTTGGGTTAAACGCAAAAACCTGTCTTTGGCTGGCGCAGTCTTCACGGCTCCATTTCCTGTGCGCAAGATCTCTCGGAAGGGAATGCCAGAATTTTGGAGGCGCCTGCTTAAACCCCTTCTTGAAATCCCTCCTTTTCCCGAAGCTTTTTCTTCTCAGTAAGTAGGCATCGCCACGGTTAAGAGCTGGCAATTTCCCACTTTTTCCCACTTTTCGTTCCGACCTGTCAAAAGGGGAAGGGGTTTGAAATTCTCAGGGGGCGCAGGCGGGACGGCAAAATTGGATCCGCCACAGGAGAGCTTATAGGCCGCAAGGAACCCGAGGTCATCCTAAGATTGCGTACTTTTCTGCCCACTTGCAAAGGGCATTTCTAGCTTCCTCTTTTTTCTTCGCCCTTTCTTCCCCGTCTTTCCCGAAGAAGGACAAGGGGGGAAGTATGTTGGCAAAGGCGCGGCCTACGAAGGGGTCGGGATTTTGAGTGCGGATCCATTCTTTGCAAAACTGCCGGGTTTTTTCAGGTTCAAGATGGGCGTCTTTTATGATGTGGTCCAAGGCCTTTTCCCGTTCTCTGTGCCGAAAATCCGGAAAATCTTCTTTCCCATCCGCCGTCCCGGGATCGCTGAGGTACTTTAAAATGACCTCCTTTTGAGGGCGCAGGGCGGGGCTCGAATTTATCGCCCTGTCCACATCATCCATGGTGCCACCCTTGGCGCACAGGTTCAGAATATAGTCGACGCCAATTTCCTTTTGGCCCAAAAGCTTGACTTCCCAAACCACTTCCGTGAGATCGGGATCCTCTTCCGGACAGGCCCTGAAGCGGTCGCGAAGATTGAGATAGGCGCCGTTGTAGGTTTGCCTGTCCCTCGGGGAAATGGGATCTTCTCCTTCAAATTCGGGGAAAGTGGAGAGGAGGTTGGATCTTTTCAGTATTTCGTTCCAATCTTCCGCAAATTTTCTCTTCTCTCTTTCTCCTACAGGTTCCCCGCCAACGGGAAATTCGCGCTGAAAATCTTGTGCAACCTGCCTGTAGCCTTTGTGTTTCCCGTCTTTATCCTCCCAGCCTTCCATAAGCTCTCTGTAGGAGCGGCCGAATATCAGGCCCTTGTCCGCCTTGGCGTCAGATCCGTATATGGCTAGGGATTCATCCAGCTTTTCCTCCAGATCCCTGAAAGAGACGATTATGCCCTTGTCCTTTGTGGAATCAAAGATCCGGTTTGTCCTTGAAAACGCCTGTAGGAGGTTGTGTTTTTCAAGGTTCTTGTCCACCCACAAAGTGCTTAGACGCTTGGAATCGAATCCCGTCAGAAACATATTCACCACTATCAAAAGATCGAGTTCCCGCTCTTTCATCTTTTCTGAAACGTTTCTGTAGTATTCCTGGAAGCTTTGAGCGTTTTCCATGGAACAATTGCAGCCAAACTCTCGGTTATACTCTGCGATCGCCTCCTTTAAGAAGATTTTGTTTTCCATTCTCTCGGCGCCCGGATCCATTTCATCTTCCTCTCCTCCCTGGGAAGAATAGACTATGGCCGTCTTAAAGTCTCTAAGTCCTTCTTTCTCTAAGCCCTTGAAGGCCCTCCAGTATTCTTTTGCGGCTTCGATGCTTTCTGCGGCCAAGATGGAGTTGTAGCGTCCTTCATGCGTGTAAAAGTTGAAGTTTCGGGCGATGTATTCTGCATTCGCCCGTATCTGCAAATTTTCCGGAGACCTGAAAGTTTTGTCGCTGCATCCTACAAGCGAATACTGAAAAGGGAGCACTGTTTCGTCGTTGATTGCGTGCACTATCGTGTACTCGTGCAGGGGATCTCCGAAGATATTGGGGGTGGTAGCCTCGATTTCCCTGCCTTCGCTGGAGGTTTTTTTGTCGGACTCGAAAATAGGGGTTCCGGTAAATCCGAAAAGCAGATACTTTTTAAAGTTATTCACGATGTTGGAATGCATTATGCCGGCCTGGGATCTGTGGCACTCGTCGAATATGAATACGCAGTTGAGGCTCCGGACTTTTTCAGAGAGTTTCTTCCTCCGGCATAAGGCGTTTAGCTTCTGAATGGTGGTGACAATAAGTTTTATGTCATCATTTTCAAGCTGCTCTTCCAGATTCCTTGAGTTATTGGTAAAGTCCGCGCATCCCTCGCTGTACTTGTTGTATTCTTCTATGGTTTGGTAATCGAGGTCTTGCCTGTCGACTACGACAAGCACCTTGTTTACCCCCTTCATTTTGGAAGCCAACGTTGCAGCCTTGAAAGAAGTCAGGGTTTTGCCTGAGCCTGTGGTGTGCCAGACGTATCCCCCCTGCCTTTCAGTCCCGAATTTGCCGTTAAGATGCGCCTGGTTTATTTTTTCCAGCACTTTTTCCGTCGCGGCTATCTGGTACGGGCGCATCACAAGAAGGCGCCTTTCCCCTTCTTCATTTTTTGCCGTAAACACGCAGTAGCGGGTCAGAATGCTTAGGAGGGTGCGTTTGTTGAAGAAGGCCTGTGAAAAATCGTTCAAATCCCTTATCGGGCTGTTTTTCTGATCCGTCCATCTGCAAGCGAACTTGAAGTTGTCCTCGTCGGCTTTGCGGTTTTTCTCTACGGTGTTGGAGTAGTACCTGGTGTCTCCTCCGTTGCTTATCACAAAGATTTGGATAAAGTTGAAAAGGCCCATCCCGTCTGAAAAGGAAGTCGCCTTGTAACGGTCTATCTGGTTGAAAGCGTCTTGGAGGGGCCGGTCCCTTCTTTTCAGCTCGCAGTGTACGAGGGGGAGGCCGTTTATAAGGATTGTTACGTCATACCTGTTTTTCTGCCTTCCGTTATCCGCCTCGTCTATGAACTGCTCGATTACCTGGCAGGAATTGCGGGAGAGGTTGTCCTTGTCAATGAGCTTTATATTGTGAAGTTCTCCCTTTTCGTCTGTGAAATCCAGGGTGCTGTTTTCCTGGATAATCCAAGTGGCCTTTTGCCTGTCTAAGTCCGACAGCTTTTCATTGCAGAATCCGTTCCAGTCGGCGTCCGAAAAACGGTATCCGTTCAAATTTTCGATCTGCTCCCTTAAGTTGGCTTCCAGGCCCTTCTCGAGATGAAAGCCTTTGTACTCGTAGCCAAGATCGCGAAGGGAATTTATAAGTTCTTTTTCAAGATCCCCTTCTGACTGGTATTTGCGGCTTTTGGGGGATTTTTTAAGCTCGTCTTTATTTGCCAGGACGGTGGAAAACTCCCCCCGGCTTACAACGTTGAAAGTTCCCATTTATTTTTCCTCCTCGCCGTAAATTGCCTTGAACATCGCGTCCCTGTACCAGTCCATTTGTTTTCGCCTCAGAGAAATTTCAGCGGGAATCCCTACCTTCATGGAGGATGTGAGGGAGGTGAACCTGTCTAAGACGTCTGCGATCTTTTCCTGAACCTCGAGAGGGGGTAGGGGGATCTCCAATGAAAGAACGCAAGAAGCGTGAAGATGGGTTATGGCAGCGCCTTGTCCTTGAGATTGAAGCAAGTACTGTTTTTCTTTTAGGAAGTAGTAAAGGTATTTTTCATTCAACTTTTTCAAATTGCACTCGCTTATTACAAAGCATCCGCTGCCTGCCCAAAAAGGCGAAGATTGCCAGTTTACAAATCCGGACGCCCCGCCTTCGGCAATTGTGATTTTACCTTTGTCGAAGTTGTATTCGTTCCAAAACCCAGAGGGTTTCATCCCTCCGTTAACAACAGGGAAGGGAGTTTCTTCGGTTTGGACTTTTGAACAAAGCTCCCTGTTGAGCTGCTTTCCTTTTGTGATCGCGACAAGATCTTTGAGGGGGACTTCTGGGGCTCCGTTTTTTAATAAGTTTTTCCTGTAAAAACCGTATTGCTTGTTTCTGTTCTCCAGCTCGGACTCCAGCTCGGACTCCAGCTCGGCGAAAGCGTCTAAGACGTCTGCGATCTTTTCCTGAACCTCGAGAGGGGGTAGAGGGATCTCCACATCTCTCAGCATGTCGGTTGAAATAGACGGAAAAGTGCTAGCTGCGATATGTTTTTTGCACCATTCGTCTACCGAGAAGAAGCAGTAAAAAGCGTACATAGGCAGAAGGCGTGTGGCGTACTGCGGTTTAGCGCTAAAGGCGGTAAACCGCTGGTTGCATAAAAAGTCTGTAGTTATTAGAGCGTGCTCCCCAATGGTGGCAGTTGTAGCCAGAATGATGGAATCTTTAGGAAAAAGGCTCCCCCGGACGCCTTCGCAAGTAATATGCGCTATGGAATCGGACAAAATCCTCCCGTTTGCCCTTAGATCCTTCATTGTGAACCATGGAAGATTGCCGTTTTTCCAAAAAGCCTCGTTTTTAGTGCTCGGGGTGTATCCATTCCTGAGGTTGAAGACCTCTCCAAGCTTTTTATGCTCAACTCCATTAGGGCAGTATTCTTTCAGCAAATCTTTAAACGTGCTCATCAGAACCCAAGCCCCTCAATCAACTCGTTTAGATCTTTTCGGGCGGCTTCTTCCTTTGACACGGTTCGCGCAATTTTTGCGTTGAGTTCCTTTATGTTTACAGCTTCCTCGTTATCTTCCTTTTGCACATAGAAATTGACCGCAAGGCTCCAATCGTGGGAAGCGACCTCCTCCATAGAAGCCAGATAGGATTTTCCGGGTTCGGTTTCCCTCTTTTGCAGGGAGGCGAGGATACGGCCTATGTGCGCATCGGTAAGTTTGTTTTTATTTCCCTCATGCTCAAATTCGTTTGAAGCATCCAGGAAGAGGATGGCGTCATCCTTTTTGTTTTTGCGCAGCACCAGAACGCAGGTGGAAATTGAAGTTCCAAAGAATAGGTTGTCGGGAAGGGCTATGACGGCATCTACATAATTGCTTTTTGACATCCACTTCCTAATCTGCCCCTCTGCGCCGGACCTGTAGAAAATCCCGGGGAAGCAGACTATGGCAGCGCACCCGTTTTCCTGCAGGCAGTAGAGTGCGTGCTCCGCAAAAGCCCAATCCGCCTTTCCTTTGGGGGCAAGCTTTCCGGCCTTGCTGAACCTGGGATCATTTATCAGGGTGGGATCTGCATCGCCTTTCCACTTGATGGAATAGGGGGGATTTGAGACTATGCACTCGAACCTGTCGCCCACTGAATCGGGAGCAGAAGGAAGAAAAGCGGGCTTCAACAGGGTGTCTTCGCAGACGATGTCGAATTTTTCAAAGGGAATGCCGTGCAGAATCATATTCATGCGGGACAAGTTGTAAACTGTGAGGTTTACATCCTGCCCGTAAAAGTGGTCCACGTTCCCTTTGCCGAGTATCTTGGCAAACTTCAGCAGTAGCCCCCCGCTTCCGCAGGTAGGATCGTAGACTTTGCCTACAGCCTTTTTATACCCGTCTTCGCACTCCGGATCTTGCAAAGATATTTTGGCCAGGAGTTTTCCCACCTCGGGAGGAGTGAAGAACTCGCCACCGCTTTTTCCGGCTCCGGATGCGTACATGGTTATAAGGAACTCGTAGGCATCTCCGAAAGTATCCCTTGAAGATCCGGGGACGTCGGAAAGCTGAAAGCCTTCAATTCCTAATAGGAGCTTTTTTAGAGCATCGCATTTCTTTTCAAGGGTGCTTCCCAGTTTATTGCTGGAGACGTCGAAATCGTCGAAAAGCCCTCTGAAGGCCTTCTCGGAGGGGCGCCCCAGGGTAGAATCCGTTATCGCCTTGAAAATCTGTTTTAGTTTGAGGTTGAGGTCTTGGCAGTTTGTTTTAGCGCTTTCTGCGACATTGCAGAAAAGCTGGCTGGGGAGGATGCAAAAACCGTTTTCATCTATCAGCTCCTCCCTCACTTCTCCACTTACTGACGCGTCATCCAGATCCCTGTAATGAAAATCTTCATTACCGGCATTACGCTCATTTAAATCTATTCTTTCTTCGAGATTCTCGGACAGGAAGCGATAGAATAAGGCCCCCAATACGTATTGCTTAAAGTCCCATCCGTCTACAGTTCCCCTAAGAGCATCTGCGATTTTCCAGATGGAGGAATTGACTCTCTCTCTCTCTCTTGATGGCCTTCCATTCCACTCCTTTCAGATTTGGCTGGAATAAAGCAGTTTTCCCGACAAATTTATAATTGATGAATAGTACGAGCTGCGGACAAGGCCGCAGAAGTTTGTTAGGACGGGGAAGAAATATGAGTCCTGAGCTACTAGGGGAAAAAATACGCGAAATATGCCTGAAGCTTGCCTCAGAAGGAAAGCTAGGAGAGCTTGAAACGGCGGAGGTTCCTTCAGCGGACAAGATCGCGGTAAAAAGGCCGAAAAATTCAGCTTTCGGCACTTGGGCGACGCCTATAGCAATGCAGTTGGCGTCCAAGGCCAAACTGCCGGCCCTTGATGTGGCAGCCCTTATAGCCGAAAGGCTGAAAAGCATTAAGGGAATAGGGGATGCCCAGGTTGCGGGCAAGGGATTTGTAAACATCACCCTCACCCCTGAGAGCGCCAACCGGGTGGTGGAAGAGATCCTTGACGAGAAGGGGAAGTTCGGAAGAAACGATCACCTCAAAGGCATCACCATAAACCTTGAGTACGTCTCGGCGAATCCGACCGGGCCGATACATATAGGGGGAGCCCGCTGGGCCGCTATAGGCGATTCCCTTTCCAGAATTTTGACGGCCAATGGTGCAAAGGTCGTAAGGGAGTATTACTTCAACGATCACGGAAAGCAGATAGACAGGTTTGCAAGGTCCCTTATGGCCTGGGCAAATGGAGAACCCACCCCTGAAGACGGCTACAAGGGAGCTTATATTGGAGAAATCGCTTCCCAGGTCATAGAACAGGCCAAGGAGGAGGGGGTGGACATTCTTTCCCTTCCTAATGTTGAAGGCGAAGGCGGCCAGCTGGAGGAATTTAGGAAAAGGGCCGTCCCCATGATGTTTGACGAAATCAAGGACTCGCTTCACGATTTCGGATCTGATTTTGACGTTTGGTTCCACGAGCAGAGCCTTCATGACAGCGGCTCCACCCAGAGGGCAATAGACGTTTTGCGCCAGAAGGGCGACATTTACGAAAAGGATGGGGCCACCTGGTTTGCCTCCACCAAGTACGGCGACGACAAAGACAGGGTGATTATAAAGTCTGACGGAAATCTGACTTATTTTGCTCCTGACGTCGCCTATTACTTTGACAAGCGCCACAGGGAAAAGGATCCCGCCGATGTGGCGATTTATATGCTTGGAGCCGACCACTCTGGCTATATAGGCAGGCTCATGTCGGTGTGCGCGGCTTACGGAGACGAGCCCCAGAAAGCCCTCCAAGTCCTTTTGGGTCAAATGGTAACCGTTTCTTCGGATGGAAAGCCCGTCAGAATGAGCAAGAGGGCCGGAACGGTAGTTACCTTGGAGGATCTGGTAGATGCCGTGGGCGTGGATGCGGCCCGCTATGCTCTAGAGAGAAGCAGCTATAATCAAAGCATAGATATAGACTTGGCCCTCCTCTCTTCCCACAGCAACGATAACCCCATCTACTATGTTCAGTACGCCCACGCCAGGTGCTGCAGCGTTGAAGGGATGGCGAAGGATATGGGCATGGACGGTTCAAAAGCCGATCTGTCCCTTTTGGACACCCCTCTCGATGAGAGGCTCGTATCCATGCTGGCTCTTTATCCTTCCGTAGTGCAGGCTGCAGGAGATTTAAGAGAGCCCCACCGCATAGCTCACTACCTAGAAGACCTTGCAGGCTGCTTCCACGCATGGTACGGCGTGGAAAGGGTAATCCCAGCACACCTCAGTGAAGAAGAAAAAGCAAAGGGCGGAAAAGAGCTGGAAATTGACAAGGCACCCAGCCCTGAGAGGGCCGATGCGAGACTTAAACTTACGGAGGCCGTAAAACAGGTAATAGAAAACGGTTTAGGACTTTTGGGGGTCAGCGCTCCAAAAGTGATGTAGCCGCCCCTTTACGGGGAAACGTCATGGAAGGATAGAATGCAGCTTTTTGGCAGCGCAAAGAAGAACAAAACAACTTCAAAGCTTCAAAGAAGAAGGGGAATTTTAAGCAAAGTTGGGGAAATTCGGGTGTTTGTAGCATCTCGCAATTTTTCATCTTTTGACCAAGAGGAAACTGAAAACGGGGCGCCAAACCCGTCCTCGCCCGAGCCTCCCCGTTCCATCTCGACTTCATGCGTTCCCAAAACTCCCAAAAAGGATAAAAAGCTCCTCATAAGGTCTGAGGGGGGGCATGTGCAGGCTTCCGTATTGGAGGATGGAATCCTTGTGGAGCACTATGCATCCGGAATCACCGATACTTCCGTGGGCAACATTTACGCCGGCAAGATTTGCGGCGTGCTTCCGGGCATTGGATCGGCCTTTGTAGACTTAGGAGAAGAAAAAGCGGGAATTTTAAAACTTCCTTCACCAAACAATAGGAACGGCCAAAGGCTCCGCTATGGAGACCCCGTTCTGGTACAGGTCACAAAGGATCCTAGGGGTCATAAAGGGGCTTATCTTTCCTCTAAGATTTCCCTTTCGGGAAGATTTATAGTCTTTATGTCTTCTTTCAACATCGTAGGAGCTTCTTCAAAGCTGGAAGGAAGAGAGAGGGCGCGCCTGCGCGAAATGCTCAAAGAAATTCTTCCGCAGGGAGAGGGGGCGATAGCCCGCACAGCGGCAGCTGGCTGCTCCAAAGAAGCTCTTGAAAGCGACTATAAGGCGTTGAAGAGGCGTTGGCAGGCGATCGAAATGCAATATGCAAGGTTTGCCACTACGGGGCGTTATCCCGCGCTTTTAAAAAGCGATTCCGATTTGGCTTTAAAGCTCACCCGGGACGTATTTAACGATTCATTTACAGCCCTCGAAGTTCAGGGGCGCGACTTTGAAAAAGTTAGAAGCTATGTGGGGGAAATGAATCCGGAACTGCTGGCCCGCGTGCAAAGATGGGATCTTGCACTTGAAAAAGAAGATATGTTCGACCACTACGACATAGAGGGCCAACTAAATCAGGGGCTTGAAAGAATTGTGGAACTGCCAAACGGGGGGACGCTGGTAATAGACAAGACGGAAGCCCTGACTGCGATAGACGTGAACAGCGCAAAATTCTCATCGCGCAGCGCGGAAATGGAAAATACGGCCGCCCAGTGCAATATTGAAGCCGCAAAAGAAATAGGCAGGCAGCTTCGGCTTCGAGACATTGGGGGCATGGTAATAGTCGACTTTATTAACATGCAGTTGGAGGCCGACAGGCAGTTAGTCCTTTCCACCCTTCAAAAAGCCATGGAGGGAGACAGAAGCAAACACGCCATAGAGGGAATGACTAGCCTCGGGCTGGTTGAGATAACCCGCAAAAAGCTGGGGCAGGGCCTAGTGGAATCTTTTTCTCATGAGTGCGAAAACTGTCACGGCAGGGGCCTTATAATTTCTCATGAACCTGCCAAAGCGACTGGCACGCAAGATCAGCCAGATCCTCAAGTGTAGAATACATTAGTACGTTTAATTCAAGTTCTCTCGCGAGAAGAACACAGTAAGGTTTTTTTATGTACGCAATAGTCAAGGCCGGCGGACACCAGGAAAAGGTGAGCGTCGGAAGTGTGATAACCGTCAACAGGCTTGGCGAAAAGCAGGGCGAGGAAGTGCAATTCCCCGTTGTCCTGAAAGTCGACGATTCCAAGGCTGTTTCCACCTCCGGTTCCGCGAAGGGCGAAGTGCTCCAGGATGACAAACTGGGCGAAAAAATAGTGATTCAAAAGTTTCACAACAAAACCGGAGGGGCCCGCAGGCAGGGTCACCGTCAGAAGCTTTCGGTTGTGAAGATCACCAGCATCGAGTAAGAGGAGGATTTAATGGCACACAAAAAAGGAGCCTCCAGTTCCCGTAACGGCCGCGATTCGCTGGCCCAATACCTTGGAGTGAAAAGGTTTGGCGGACAAAGCGTACAGGCAGGAGAAATTCTCATTCGCCAGAGGGGCACTAAGTTTTACCCGGGCCTCAATGTGGGACGCGGCAAAGATGACACCCTCTACGCCCTGCAGGCCGGAATCGTAAGGTTTGGCACCCGCAGGCAAAGAAGGGTAATCGACGTTACCCAAAAAGAGCTGGCATAAAAGGCTTTGACGGGACTTGTAGATAAAGTTTCCCTGCGCTGCAGCGCAGGAGATGGTGGAAATGGTGAGACCGCCGTCCGCCGCATGAAGGGAAAACCTTTTGCGGGAGCCTCCGGAGGCAACGGAGGGGACGGCGGTTCTGTCGTAATAAGGTGCGTAGAAAACCTGGCGGACCTCTCTTCCATAAAGTCCGGATTTTGGGCTAAGGCCAAACCCGGGGAGTGCGGCAAAGGCTCCATGCACAGCGGCTCTGACGGGCAAGACTTTGTACTAAGCGTTCCGGTGGGCACCGTGGTTGAAGACAGTTCAACAGGAGAAGTGCTGGCGGATCTGGCTTCCCCCGGGCAGCAGGTTGTAGTCGCAAAAGGGGGAAGGGGAGGAAAGGGGAATTTCGCCCTCTCCACTCCGTCCAGAAGGGCGCCCGGATTTGCCTTGAAGGGTACAAAAGGCGAAGAAAGGCAGATAACTCTAGAGTTGAAGCTCAGCGCTTCCTGCGCCCTTATAGGCTTTCCAAACGCCGGAAAGTCCAGCCTGCTGGCAGCTCTCTCCAATGCCAGGCCCCAGATCGGCGATTGGGCTTTTACTACCCTTTCGCCCAACCTTGGAGCCGTGAAGGCCGGTGAGACCTCCTTTACTCTGGAAGACGTGCCTGGACTGATAGAGGGTGCGGCCTCTGGAAAGGGCCTTGGCCTTGAATTTTTGCGGCACATTGAGAGAATCCCCGTATTGGCCTTTGTAATAGATCCCACGCAGCAAGATCCTCTTTCCACTTATAGAAGCCTTGTAGGAGAGCTTGAAAGCTACGCAGGACGCCTTCCTGAAAATGCCAAGCCGTTTTCGGATCGGCCAAGAATCTTAGTTTTAAGCAAAGCCGACCTCTACGGAAAAGAAGAACTGGAAGAATTTAGAAGAGAGTTTGAAAGCGAATTATCCATAGGGGTGTCGGCATCTACGCACGAGGGCATAAGGGAGCTTAAGTTCGACCTCTTAAATCTTGTGGAAAAGTCCAGAAAAGAAGAGTTAAAGACAGCTCCTGAAGCTCCCGTCTTAAATCCTTTGAAGAAGAAGGACTCTAAGGACTTTTCGGTAAAAATTGAATCTGACTCCCAGGGGCAGATTTGGTATGAAGCGGATGGGAACATCATACGCACCTTTATCGAGCAGACCGACTTTTCCAACGATGAGGCGGTAGGCTACCTTTCTGACAGGTTGGCCGCATTAGGGGTAGAAGACCTCTTAGTCAAAGCCGGCATAAAACCCGGAGAAGAAGTGCGCCTCGGAAAACCTGATGAAGCTGTAATCTTCAACTGGAACCCGTCTCTGCTCGCGGGCCGGGGGCATATGGGCGCTTCTCCATCTTCGGTTCGGGGAAGCGATGAGAGGCTGGAAAGCCTTTCAAGGACCCGGCGGACTAACGCCCAAAGGCGCCGAGAGCGCAAAAGGTAGACTAAGACGAAGATTTAAAGTAAGATCTTTGACGTGTCAGTGACATATAGGGGAGTGGCACAACTGGTAGCGCAACGGTCTCCAAAACCGTAGGTTGTGGGTTCGAGTCCCGCCTTCCCTACTTAGTGAGATCAAGTGAGGAATTAATCTAACATGGCTGACAAGGCAAAAGAGGCGAAAAAATCAAAGATTAATATTTTTGCAGCCATAGGATTATTCATTCGGCAGATAATAGCCGAGCTTAGAAAAGTTCTTACCCCCACCCGAAAAAGCCTGTTTTATTGGTTTATAGCCGTTTTGATTTTTGTAGTTTTGCTTATGGTGGCTATAACTGCCTTGGACTTTGGGCTGGGCAAATTAGTTTTCCTGGTGTTTGGATAGGCCTGAAGCAAAGATTTGAAAGGGAAAAACCATGGACGAAGAGTCAAAAGGCGAGGCTGAAAAAGTAAGAGACGAGGAAGCTTCCTTAAGAGATAGTGCAGAAAGCGCAGAAGAAGCCGCCAAAAGAATTGCAGACAAGGCCGTAGAAGAGTTTGAAACGACTTTTGATAAGAATGCGGAACAGGGATGCAAATGGTACGCTCTTAACACCTATTCCGGTTATGAAAAACGGGTAAAGCACAACATAGAAGGCAGGACGAGAAATTACCGCGAGGATAATTTCGATCCTTCCGAATACATAAGGGACGTGGAAGTGCCTTTGGAAGATGTGGAGCAGCATACTGAAAAAGGCAAGAAGAATATAGAGGGAAGGGTGCGGATTCCCGGATATGTTCTCATATGCATAAACCCTGATAAAGATAAACGCATTTTTAAATTTGTCCAGGAAACGGAGGGAGTGACAAGTTTCGCGGGGGTAAACCAGCAGCCTGTAGCGCTGACTAAGAAGGAAGTCATGGATATGATGACTTCTTATATCAGGCATGAGGCCATAAAAGCTGCGAAGCTGAATTCCCCCGACAAGGTCATGGAAGTCAAATACAAGGTTGGGGAGAATGTTAATATAATTACCGATGCATTTGCAGGATTTCACGGCGTTATATCTGAAGTATCCCCTGAGATCCAAAAGCTTAAGGTCATAATCTCAGCTTTTGGCAGAGATACGCCGATAGATCTGGGCTTTGATCAGGTTCAAAAAATAGAAGAGGCCTGAACTAGCCTTGACGGGAGATGCTTTGGCATCGCTAAACCGATAAGAAAGTGAGAAAAATGGCAGGCAAGAGAAAAGTTGCTGCTCTCATAAAGCTTCAAATACCTGCGGGTAAAGCTAACCCGGCGCCCCCTATAGGTCCGGCTTTGGGTTCGCACGGAGTGAACATAATGCAGTTCACCCAAGCCTACAATGAGGCTACCAAAGATAAGATGGGGCAGGTAATACCTGTAGAAATCACTGTCTACGAAGATCGCAGCTTTACATTTGTGCTTAAGACTCCTCCGGCTTCCGACCTTTTGAAGCAAGCAGCTGGAATCAAGAAGGGCTCCAACAATCCCCTGACCAATAAAGTGGGATCTGTGACATGGGATCAGTGCAAGAAGATAGCCGCAGACAAGCTCGCCGATCTTTCCGCAAAGGATGTGGAATCGGGAGCCAAGATAATAGCGGGCACGGCAAGATCCATGGGAATAAACGTAACAGAGTAATCGGCCTAAAGAGAGAAAACACAAATGAAGCGTTCTAAAACATATCGCCAGGAGGAAGAGAGGATCGACAGGTCCGTCTCCTATTCTCCTAAAACTGCTTTGGAAGTACTGAAGAGTCTTCCGGATAGAAAGTTTGACGAGTCCGTGGAGGCCGATTGGAAGTTGTCGGTTGACCCGAGAAAGGCCGATCAGCTGATAAGAGGAACTGTTACTTTGCCCCATGGAACCGGAAAAACCGTAAGGGTGGCGGTCTTTGCCAAGGGACCTCAGGCAGAGGCTGCCAGGCAGGCCGGAGCCGACATAGTGGGAGACGATGATCTGGTAGAGTCAGTCTCCAAGGGAAACATTGATTTCGATGTAGCCATCGCCACTCCTGAACTTATGGGCAAAGTGGGAAGGCTGGGAAGAATTCTCGGACCTAGGGGGCTGATGCCAAATCCTAGGACTGGAACTGTGACTACCGATGCCGCAAAAGCCGTAAAGGAAATAAAGGGTGGAAAAATTGCCTTTCGAGTGGATAAAGACGGAAACCTGTGCTGCCTGATAGGTAAAAAGAGTTTCTCTACCGATGATCTTTTGGACAACTACAAGGCTGTAGCTACCGAGATAAACCACTTGCGTCCTTCTACTGTGAAGGGCAAGTACATAACCCATATGGCGTTTTCCACCACTATGAGCCCTGGGATTTCCGTAGATCTAAACACTCTTTAAGTTGAAAATAAAAAACCCCGGTTTAGCGCCGGGGCTTTTTTATCCGTCCTATTTTTTCTTTTTTTTGCCAAAGATCTTGTAGCCGAAGAAGGAAAAAAGGGTAGAAACGAGGGAGGAGAGGAGGGAGTAGAAGACGATATGGCCAAAAGAAACATTTCTTGATGTTACGTCGGGCACCGTTTTCTTGTGATTAAACTTTTTCCAAAGGAATTTAAAGATTTCCCCCCCTAAAAAGGCGAAAAAGGCTATTAAGAATTTTGATGAGACAGGAGTTTTGTCTTCAGACGCCATATCTTTTTCCTTTCTTTGCAGGCCCTCCCTCTTTTTGTCTATAAGGGAGTCAATTTTTTTAAGCTGTTCCTTTATGGGATCAGGGTCAATGAGCACAATTCCCATACTTTTTGAGTTTGTAAGCGTAGGGACTGCCGCCGTATTTTTCCGATCCTTTTTCCCGTCTTTTTTAAACACGTATAAAGATTAAGCAAAGGCTTTAAAAAAGCGTAAATGATACTTAATTTTCGACACGCCGACATTTGTTGCCCCTCCCCCCCTCTGCTTATCATCTATAAGTCACTTGCGGAGGACGCCTCCGCACAGTTAGCAGGTTGAGAACTCAAAAGCGTTGATCGTGCATCAGCCCTCTGGCATGCGAATGCAGGGGGTTGACTTACAGCCAAGTTTGTAAGGCCTCTTTTAATAACGAAAGA
>JAFPUC010000011.1 GCA_017413255.1 Aeriscardovia sp.
CCCAAAAACCTGCTCAGACCCAAAGCCAGCCTAAGAAAGAAGAAAACGAGCCCAAGGCCCAGGCTTCCACCCAGGACCAAAAGAGCCAACCTGCCCAAAAACCTGCTCAGACCCAAAGCCAGGCAGAGGGAAATTCCAGTAGTTCTTCCCGGACTTCATCGCAAAGTTCGCAAACTTCCTCCTCTTCCGCTTCTCCGGCTACGCCTGCCCAAACCCCGCAGCCGGCCCAAACTACTCCTTCCACCACCTCCCAGTCATCCTCCCAGGTCTCTCCTGCCGATTCCTCTTCAGAGCTTTCCGGAGAACTTACTCCCGCAGAGGCCCAGACTTTCGCTGCAGGCGTGGCAGAGGATCAGTACGGATGGGGTTCTACCCAGTTCTCTTGCCTAGTAGAGCTGTGGAACAGAGAATCTGGATGGATGTGGGATGCTGAAAACGTATACTCAGGAGCATATGGAATAGCCCAGGCCCTTCCCCCATCCAAGATGGGTACCGGCTGGGAGTACAATGCAAAGGTTCAGATAGACTGGGGTCTGTCTTACATCCTGGAGCGCTACACTACCCCATGTGGAGCGTGGAACCATGAGATAACTTACGGGTGGTACTGAGTGTCTTCCATTCCGGGAGCCGCATGGATTAAGTCAAAATCTGCACAACTGGGAGTAGCACCCTCCAAGGCTCTGGGTCAAAACTTTATGGTGGATCCCCATTTTCTTTCTCATATTGCCTCTTTAGCGCCCAAGGAGACGGGACGCGTTCTGGAAGTAGGTCCAGGCCTGGGATCCCTCACTCTTCCCTTGCTGGAGCAAGGTTTTGAAGTAAAAGCTGTTGAATTGGATTCTCGCCTAGCCTCAGCATTGCCGGGCACGATAAAGGAACTCGCGCCAGAATATTTGGGGCGCTTCTCCTGCCTCCATAAGGACGCCTTAAAACTAAAGCCGCAGGATTTAGGGTGGGAAAGTGAGTTTTCTCTGGTCTCTAATTTGCCCTATTCAGTTTCTGTACCCGTGATTTTGCACCTGCTTTCCTCTTTTCCTAAGCTCTCTTCATTTCTAGTACTTGTGCAAAAAGAAGTGGGAGAGAGGATGTGCGCGAAAAGGGGCGGGAAAAACTACGGGATTCCCACTCTAAAACTTGCATGGTTTGGAGAAGCGAAGATTTGCGAAAACGTGCCCAGAAGTATATTTTGGCCTGTCCCGCACGTCGATTCGGTGCTGGTGGAGTTTAAAAGGAAACCGAGAGGGCAGGATCTGAGGGAAAAGACCTTCTTTCTCATTGATAAAGCTTTTTCTTCAAGAAGGAAGACCTTAAAAAATTCGCTCTCATTTCTAAATAAATCCCTTCTTGAGCAATCTAAAATAGATCTTTCTTTGCGACCGGAAAATCTTAGCGTTGCAGATTTTGAGAGTATAGCAGCTCTGCTTTCCTAAGGTCACTGAAGACAAGAATTTGCATGGGGACGGTTAAGAGAAAAGTAAGGCAGTCCGAAACCGGTTGGCAAATTTCCAGACCCAAAAATCCAAAGCAAGCGGGAAAAATAAAGAGGAGGGGCACCAAAAACACTCCCTGCCTTGCCAGCCCCACGAGGGAAGCTATGAGGGTGTGGCCTAAAGTCTGCTGCATCATATTGGAGCAGATTATAAATGAGTAGAGCGGAAAAGTTAGAGAGAAAAACCGAAGGAAGTCAGATCCGTATTTCACTACTGGCGGGCTGTTTCTAAAGAGTGCTATCAGATAGGGCGCAAAAATTGATTGAAGGATGGAAACTAAAATGAGCAGGACTGCAGAAGCAATCAAAATTAGGTAGTATCCCCTTTTTACCCTGTAGTATTTATGCGCTCCGAAATTATAGCCGCATACCGGCTGATATCCCCTTCCCATGCCTATTTCTGCCGATGCGGTCAAAAGAAGGATTCTATTTGCTATTGTCACTCCGGCTATAGCGGCAGGTCCGAAGGGATCGGTGACAAGGTTAAAAATATCCGTGGAAACCGCACCCATGACGTTTCGAACAAAATTAGGCATCCCTGCTGACAAAATCGGGCCAAAGCTCATAAAAGAGAACCTTTTAAGGTCTAGGGGCACCTGGCTCTTTTTCGCGAAAAGGAAAAGAAGCAGGAAGAATGAAAGAGATTCGCAAATGGCGGTGGCGATGCCCGCTCCAAGCATCCCCAAATGCATTGAGAAAATAAATAGGGGCTCTAAGAATATGTTTAATACCGCCCCCAACGCAATTCCAATCATAGATTCTTTGGCTAGGCCCTGGAATCTAAGTATTGGGTCGAAGGCGTAGCTCGTGCAGTAGAGGGGGCTGGCCATAAGCAGGGGAATGAGATAGGTGGAAGCCATGCCTAAAAGCCCGGGAGTGGCCCCCATAATCCGCACTATATCGGATCTAAATATCAAAAAAAGCGATCCGAGGATGCAAGAAAGAAGAAAGGCGGAAGAAATTGCCGTCGAAGCGAGTTGCTTTGACTTTTCAATATCCTTTTTTCCCCAAAAGCACGGAAATTCGGTTGCCCGCCCCGGCCCCAAATAAAAGCCCGAAAGCCTGGATGAGAACCATAACAGGCATTACCACCCCTGAGGCCGCGGCGGCATCGGTGCCGATCCTTCCAAGGTAAAAGGTATCCGTGAGGTTATAGACCACCCCTATTATGTTGGCCACAACGGCAGGCAAAGAAAGCCTGAAGATAAGCGGACCCAAAGGGGAAAGAGTCATCTGGGAAAACTTGTCGGGAAATTTTTTAATATTTTTCGCGGGTCTATGCATTGTAGACTCCATCTGCCTCAGACTTGGACTTTGAAGCGATTTCTTCCTTCTTTAGCGATTTAAATACATAAGCTTGGCAGGGCAGCGCAAAAGCAAATGCTACAAGATCGGCCAGAGGCTGTGCAATTTCCACTCCGAGCATTGAAAGGAAATGGGGGAGGATTAGAAGAAGCGGTATCAGCACCACCCCACGTCTTAAAGATCCTATTACTGTGGAAAGAACCGGGTGATCCAGGGTCTGGGAAACCATATTGAATAGGACAATCCATGTAGTCAGGACCAAAGTGGCAGACTGCCATCTTAGGGCTTCTGCTCCAATTCGTATCACTTCCGGATTAGTCTGGAAAATAAGGATGAAATAAGGGGCAAAAATTAACTGAAAAGTAGAAATGACGGCTAAAATGCCTGCTGTGGACCAGACGGTAATGCTGTAGCCCTTGCGCACTCTGTCAAACTTTCCGGCTCCGTAATTGAATCCGCATACCGGCTGATATCCCTGCCCAAGTCCTCCGCGCAGGGAATTTGAAAAAGTAACTATCCTATTTACTATCGTCATTGCAGCTACTGCCGGGACGCCAAATGGAGCAGAAACCACATCGAGGATGTCCATTCCGACGGCGCGCATGATATTTCTAAAGAAGGTTGGCATGCCCGTAGAAAAAATAGTACGCAACTGCCTAATCTCAAAGAACTTTAATTTTATTTTTACTTGCCCCCGGAAGTGGTAAATAAAAGCGAGAAGCAAAAATGAAATTCCCTGGCAGATAGCGGTAGCGATGCCTGCTCCAAGCATCCCCAAATGCATGGTGAAGATAAACAGGGGCTCTAGGAAAATATTTAAAATCGCGCCAAAGGAGATTCCTATCATGGATTCTTTTGCCATGCCCTGAAATCTTAAAGCCGGATTGAATATGTAGGTTAGGCAATTAAAGGGAGCGGCTATGAGGAGGGGAAGCATGTAGATGGAGGCCAGCGGGACAACTGATGAGGGAGCCCCGAGCATCCTGCACACCCAATGCCTGAATATAATGCAGATTACCGCTAAAACGGCACTGATTACAAAAGTTATATAAAAGGCAGTGGCCACGAGGGCCTGGGCCAGATTTTTGTCTTTTTTTCCAAGCGCCACAGACATTTTGTTGGCTCCGCCCATGCCAAGCATCATGCCTACGGACTTTACTCCAACCATAAGAGGCATAACAACTCCGGAAGCAGCGGCGGCAGCGGCGCTTAAATGCCCCACGTAGAAGGTGTCTACTAAGTTATAGATGACGGTTATTATGTTGGCTACTACAGCCGGCCCCGCAAGCGAATAAATCAATTTCGCAAGCGGAGAGCCGATCATCTTTTCATACTTATCCCCTCCACGTGCATTTACCTTTTTCACTCTTTAACCTCAAAATATTATCGATCTATTATAGCCAGGCCAAATGCCTTTTTCAAGAGTGAAGCGGCATCTGATTTTGGAAGAACTTTTAAAGAGAGGTTAATTCAGAAGGAAAATGTAAAATCTACTTGAGATTGCCCCAAAAATTGGAAGAGGGTTAAATGGCACCTAACGGACCTGACAGATCTGAACAGCAGGCCAGAAAAGAATATGTGAAAGACAGGCAAAAATTAGTCTTTCGATTCTGCGGCATAGTCCTGGCAGTGATCCTGGTGATCGCCCTGCTGGGATATTTTGGGGTATTTGGAATGATTGTTCCCCATGCCGTAAAAAACCAAAAAAACAATTTCGGCGTCACTGCTCCCTGCGCGCCTGCAGGGAGCAAAGCGCTTTCTACTTCCAGCATCACTTTGGAAGTATTGAACGGAACTACAAAAAGCGGATTGGCAGATGCCGTAGGCGAAGCCCTTTACTTTAGGGGATTTAACGTAGCAGGAATTGGGGATGCCAATAATAATTCCGTAGTTCACACCACCATATACGCCGGGAAAAACGCTTTAGCCGCCGCCTACACTTTAAGAGCTCAGCTCACCAGCTCCATCCTGGAGATGGATAACTCCACGGGAAGCGATGTGATTTTGGTTATAGGCCAAGACTTTTACGATCTGAAGGACGCAAATTCCGTAACGCTCAAAGAGGGCCAGTCCCTTTCTTCAATCCAGGGATGCAAGGTAGCTTCCCAGATACAAGACAGCCCCACCGTATCCGAACTGGGAGAAGTGGTGGGGCCGCTAAGCTAAAGGTTTAAATTTTCGCTGGCCCACTTCAAAAGTTCTTTTTTAGCCTTTAAATATCCCACGAGGCCGTTTTTCATTCTGTAGTCGAGCATATGCTGGTAAGCGCGCCCCACTTCTTCGCTGGGTTGCAGCCCCAGAAGGGCCATTATTTCATTTCCATTGAGTTCCGGCCTGATGGCGGAAAGATCTTCCTGCTTCTTTAGCTCTATAGCCCTGTTTTCGAGCTTATCCATGGCCTCTTCAAATTGGAGGATTTTACGTCTGTTTTTCGTAGTGACATCCGCCCTGGTAAGCCGGTTCAGGCGCGTGTAAAGATGGCCTGCATCCACTACATACCTTCTTACCGCCGAATCGCTCCAAGGCTCATCTACGTATCCGTGAAACCTCAAGTGAAGACCCACCAGCGAAGAGACGTCGTCAACCGTTTTTTTATCAAAGCACAATGCTTGGAGGCGCTTTCTTGCCATCTTTGCCCCTACCGCATCATGGTGGTGGAAGCTGACTTTGCCTTCGCCTTCAAATTTTCTAGTGCGGGGCTTTCCTATATCGTGCATCAGGGAAGAAAGGCGCAAAACCAAATCCGGTCCCGGAACGTCCCCATCGGGACCCGTCTCGAGATTTATGGCATTGCTTAAAACGGAAAGGGTGTGCCCGTAGACATCCTTATGCATGTGATGCTCGTCAATTTCCATTTTCAGAGCTGGAATTTCAGGGAGAACTACGTCTGCTATTCCCAGATCCACCATTGCATTAATTCCGCGCCTGGGGTGCCTTGAAAGCAGGATCTTTACAAATTCGTCCCTGATTCTTTCTGCAGAAACTATAGAAAGCCTGGGGGCCATGGAAGAAATCGCAAGGGAAGTGGATGACTCTATATAAAACCCAAGCTGGGCCATAAACCGCACGGCCCTCATAATCCTTAAAGGATCGTCGCTAAAGGAAATATAGGGATCGATGGGGGTTCTCAGAATCTTTCTCCCCAGGTCAATGGCTCCTCCGAAAGGATCTACAAAAGCCACTTCGGGAAGCCTTATGGCCATGCAGTTTACGGTAAAGTCGCGCCTTGAAAGATCTGACTCTAAAGTAGCTGCGGCATCCACCCGGGGCTTTCTGGAGTCTGGAGAGTAGGTATCGGATCGGTAGGTGGTAACTTCGGCGCTTAAAAAGGACCCATTATCCGTCCTTTTCCTCGCCCCCAAGGTTCCAAAGGGGCGCCCCATGTCCCAAAACCCGTCTTTGCCCCATGCGCGCAATATGGGCTCGCTTTGTTCTACGGTAGCGGAAGTGGCAAAGTCATAATCATGAACGGGCCTGGAAAGAAGAAGATCCCTTACTGCCCCTCCTACCAGAGACAGCTCAAATCCCGCGTTGGAGAACATTTCTCCCAACTGCATAATTTCGGGTTTAATTTGAAACCACACAGGAACCCCTTCCAACAGCCCGAAGATTTTCCAGACGGGCTACTACGCGAAGGCATCCCCGGCGCATTCTAGGTCAAACTACGTGGCGGGGGAGGCGAAGAAGGCGCAGACTTAAGACTTCATGTTCAAATCTTATTTATTTTACAGAAAAAATGATTACGGTAAAATCAGATACCACCGCGAAGTGGCACAGAATGGAATTTAGAGAGAATCTTTTAGGAGAGGTCAATGTATGCTTTCAGCGGGTTGGAAATGCCTACACCTTCTTTAGTGGCCGCACATTACCCCAGCATCATCTCTGTATTCGCTCATTCGAAAGCTCCTCAACTTCCCGTGGACCGCCAATATTCGGCGGGCGGCCTAATTTTCGACGAGGACAACAGAGTGGCAGTGCTATCCAAAAAAGCCAGAAATAACCAAACGGTATGGTGCCTGCCTAAAGGCCATATAAAAAAAGGAGAAACCTTTGAAGAAACGGCTGTCAGGGAGGTGAAGGAAGAAACCGGCATTTTAGGAACCATACTGGGATCCATCGCAACTATAGATTACTGGTTTATGAATAGCACCTACAGAATCCACAAACTAGTCCACCATTACGTTTTAAGGAGGGTGTCCGGTATTTTAAGCGTGGAAGGCGATCCTGATAGGGAGGCCCAAGGAGTAGAGTGGGTAGACTTGAATATTTTGCCCAATCTTCTCAGCTACCCTAACGAGCGAACGATAGTAAAAATTTACAAGAAAAAATATTGTCGCAAATGATGAAAAATGTTGCCGGAAAAATGGCAACATTTTCCCTGCTCTTCCTGCTCCTACTCCTATTTTTTTCCTTTCCGCATGAAGCAATGGCTTCTGAAGGAAAGGTGGATCTGAGCATATTGAGCGAAAGCCCTGCAGTGGGACGGGAAAGCCAATGGAAAGCGGAAGTAGAAATCACAAACGAATCTGGATTTTTGCTCTCTGCCGGCCTTCTGGAGGCCAGAAGTTCTACAAGCCCCGTCTCTTCTCCTTCGACCATGAACTTATGGGCCACAGGGCATATGAATCTTTCAACCCCCGTCTTGCTGGCTCAAGCTTCTACCCCCTCCCTTGAACCCGGATCCTCCTTTAAGGCCAGTCTGGAGGGCATTGGGGAAAGCTTGGGAGGGGAGTGGGGGGCAAGGCCCCTGGAATTTTTCTTTGCATCTTCCTCTAACGGATCGCAAATAAGTTACAGTATAAACAGTTTCGTCACGCTCACCCCCGCTTTCACCGATCTTCCTTCCCTTCCCATTTCACTTTTATACATAGATCCGGGCCCCACTGACGCCAGCAAAAAAGGATCTCAAAGCCTCATCGATACAGGCGAGGGAAAAGTGCTGCTGCAAACCCGGAAAACTTTTCCAACTTCCCTAATGTCGGAAGAAAAAATACAGATCATAGAAGACGGGAGAACGGAACAGGAATTTAAAGATGCCTCAGCTCTAGAGCAGCCGGCCCAGCTCTCCATCAACTATCTTGGGCAAATGCCGAAACAGGTGAAAGAGTGGCAGGGGGAGGAGGATTTACCAAAAATCCTCGTGTCCTCTTCACCCCTTTCATCATCTCAACTGGAAGAGGGGGCGTCTTTAGGTTACAATGCGGCCCTGGAAGAGGGGGGAAAGTCTCAAACCATTTCCCTGCCCGCAGGAAAAGTCACTCTTCTCTCTTCCAGCCCCCTCCTATCTGCGCTGGCGGGAGGAACCCCTTCCAGCGCATGGGCGCAAGCCGAGCAAACCGAAGCGGGAAGGGAGGCCCGCTTTATAGCGCAGATCGCTGCAATGCGGGGAATAAAAGACCCTCTAATCGTGGAGGCTTCGCCTTCTTCGCTGCCCATTCTCTCCTTTTTATCCGGTGAAAAATGGATCGACTTTAAAACCATAAATGAGGATCTGGCATGGCAGTGGCCCTCATCTTCCGCTTCTTCTTCCCAAAGCAATACGCAAGAGCAGATTTCTTCCCCTTTTCCCCAGGTCTCCCTTTTTTCTTCCCTTTCCACGGAAACAAAAACGGCTGCAACATGGGCCAAGGCAGTGGAAAATGAAGCCGATTACGCCCAACTTTGCTCCCACAGCCAAAACGACGAGGTGAGGGCGGCAGGCCAAGAGGCCCTTCTCTACATGCAAAGCGATCTCAATCGGTGCTTAAATCTTTCAGTTTCAAATGAAATAACTGTCTTAAGCGAATCGGCCAGCCTGCCGGTAACTATAAAAAATTCGCTTCCCTTTCCCATAAAAGCCAAAGTGCGCTCCCTCGCCTCAAATTCGCAAATTACCATTCTCCCGGAAAAAGAGTCGCAGGTAGCAAGCAAAATGGAAAGCCAAATTGATTTTCCTGTGCAGATTCACAGCTCCATTCGGAGCAGGGTTACTTTCTGGATCGGAGGGTTTTATCATCCTGTCACTAAAATTAGTACGCAACTCAACAGCCATTTGACCGTCACCCGGTTAAATGTGACAATTCTCATCATTCCCGCAGGCCTGCTCACGCTTTTCGGCTGCATCAGGCAGGTGCGCAGAAAAAAGAAGAACGGTTGATAGGTGGATACTAAAAAGACCATAAAGCGCAACAGCTTTATTATGGCCTCAGGCACTTTGGCTTCGAGGTTGACGGGGCAGGGCCGCACCATTTTACTGGCTGCAGCCCTGGGCGTGACGGGCGTGGCTGCAAACGCTTACCAAGTGGGCGGACAGATCCCCCACGTGATCTTCAACCTCATCGAGGGGGGCCTTTTAAATGCCGTCTTAGTTCCCCAAATCGTCAGGGCGTTTAAGAAAAAATCTCCTTCTGAAACCATAAACAAAATACTGACTTTAGCCCTTTTCAGCTGTTTGGCCGTTACGGCTTTGGTCATGATTTGCAGCCCGCTTCTGATAGATCTTTATATCGATCCCGGCTGGAGCGAGGCGCAAAAGGCACTGGCCAACGCCTTTACGCTGTGGTGCGTACCCCAAATCCTCTTCTACGGGGCTTACAGCGTAGTTGGACAGATCTTGGCCTCCCAAGACAATTTCACAGCCTATGCATGGAGCTCGGTGGCAGCCAATATAGTCAGCTGCATCGGCTACGGCCTGTTTTTTGCCGTTTTTGGCAACGCTGAAAAACAGGGGGTCGAATTTTGGAATCAGGGCAAAATAGCGCTCACGGCCGGAATGTGGTCCCTCGGAGTATTGATTCAGGCGCTCCTTCTTTTCATCCCCCTGCGCAAGATTGGCATAAAGCCCAAAATTAAATTCGGAATTAAGGGCATAGGCCTAAAATCCATGGGAAAAGTGGCGGCTTGGACTTTGGCATCGATTTTGATAGATCAGGGAGTGGGGGTAGTAAATACCAGAATTGAAACTACCGCCCCCCTGTCTGCCGGAAACCGCCTCATGACCGCCGGGGCTTCCGCTTACGCCCAGGCCTTCCAAATCTGGATTCTCCCTTACTCCCTCATCACCGTCTCCATCGCCACCGCCGTTTTTCCAGCCATTTCCCGGGCGGTGCAGGAAAGAAAAAATGGGGAAATGAGGGAACACCTGGCAAATTGCCTAAGGCAGACCGGCGTGATAATGCTCTTCTTTGTGGGCTGCTTTATAGCGATGCCGGTTCCAATAGTGCGCGCCCTGCTTCCCACCGTAAATACCTTTGATGCCAACCTCCTTGCTGCCCCGCTCCTCGCCCTCGCCTTCAATCTCATACCCACTTCCGTCACCCTGCTTTTAAACAGGGTCTTTTACGCTTACGAGGATGGAAGATGGCCATTTTTGCTTACGACTTTTCAAAATGCGGTTCAGATGGCTGTCCTCTTTGCAGGCCTCCACTTTATCTCCCCCTCATACTGGGACATGTGGATAGCAGCTTCCATAACCATAAGCAATATCGCCCTGATGCCCCTTTCCTACTGGGCTATAAGCAAAAGAATGGGTTCGAGGATTAGAAACCAAAAAATCTTTTCCACATACTTGAGGTCTTTTGCCGCCGCATGCGTATGCACGCTGGCAGGGACCCTTTTAGCCTCAGGCCTTTCGCTCGGGCTTGGATTTTCCACCTCTCTTCAGGGCCACATTTCCTGGTGGCAGGCGGTTTTAACCTGCCTCATTACAGCCTGCGTCATGTTCATAATTTACTGGCTTTTATGCAGGGCCATGAACGTAAAGGAACTGACCGGGGTATTTGGATTCCTCAAAAGGGGCGAGGAAAAGAGGGGGGAAGAAGAAAAACCCCGCGTCGCGAGGCGCGTTTCTTCCCAGGTTTGGTACTCTCAGACTCTTGAAGCATCGCTTGCGCCTAGGGTTGTAAGATCTTCTAGAAGTCGACCCGTCGAAACGTTTGTATCTTTGGAAAACGAAGGGCAGATTATGATTCCATCCATCGGGGATACGATAGACAAGCGCTACACACTTATTACCCAGTACCGCTCCGAGCTGGGCCTGAGCGCATGGCTGGCAAATGATCACACCCTTATGAAAGACGACCAGCTTTTTATCATCTCCGCCTCTTCCAAGGTCAAAGAAGTAAACCGCATAGCTTCCAGCCTGATTCTTTCCAAAGATTCCCATTGCACTAAAGTTTTGCATATTCAAAACACGGATGGAGTGCTGGTAATAGTTACAGACAAAGACCCCGGCACCAACTTACACAGCTTTATAAAAGGATCGGGATCCATAAGGCCGGAAGTGGGCTACTTTATCATCCACAGGGTAATAGATGCGGCAGTGAGTTTGAAACGCCAGGGCATCTACCACCAGGCCCTCAGTTCCGAAGTGATAAGGCTAAACGGCAGGGATGTCACCCTGGCCAACACTTCAATTTCCCCCATGCTCGAACCTCCCCTTTCAAACTTCGGCCAGAAAGAAGGGGGAGAGGAAAAGTGCATTAGAGACATCGTGGCCCTCATCTTTGAAATGATATCGGGCCAGGTCTTCGACCCTGCAAAGGACAAAAGAGAATACGTACGCCTCATGGATTCTTTGGAAGGAAAAGCCCCCTCCGACATGCTGGAAGTGTGCAGGCGGGGGCTGGAACTGACCAAATCCGATCAAGCCTCCTATAAGCGCCCCCTCCCCATCCTCACTTTCCTGGAGCTCGACATGCTCTTAAAGGAGCCAGACGACGGAAGGGCGCTCGAAGAGGCGCTTAAAGGAGGCAATTTCCCGGACACCCCGAGCGTCTCTTTAGTGAAATTTGCGCCCATAAATTCAACTTCCGTGGTCGACATCCCCTCCAAGATCGCCTCCAGCACCTTTGTAAAGCCGGTAGCAAGTCCGGAAAAGAAGAAGGAACAGATAAATTCCCCATGGACGCGCCGCCAGCTGCTTTCAGAGCCCAAAGAAAGCATAGAGAAGATAGATCCGTCCAGAACCCAGTTCTTTAACAACCACTCTTCTTCGCAGACCAGGGTCGTAGCCAACAGGTCCGTAAAGCTTGTAAAAGAACCCCAAGAGGTCAGAAGGCCCTCTCCTTCCTACCTTGCCAAGGCCCCGGAACAGAAAAAGAGGGGGGTGACAAAAAAGTCCATTATAACCTGCGCAATTATCCTGGTGGCGTTCTTCTGCGCATGGGCTATATATTCGCTGCATTTGGGAGACCTTCACCTGGGCACAAAAGAAAGCGACATTACATGGAATCTGAACGTTAACGACGCGCCCATTCCGGGAGGCCTGGCCGAAGAGAAGGCCGATTCCAATGTCACGGGAGCCTTTTCCAACACTTCTTCCCCTTCCGCTCCCACAATGAAAGCGGCTTCTGCGGTTCCGGCTCCCGCCGTCGCGCTTCAAAGTTATACCCTCCGGTCTCTTAGAACTTTCAGCGTCCCGGGCAAAACCGGACTTGGAATTTATATAGAGCTTGCAAGCCCGCAGAAAGTGCACGAAGTGGAAATCTCCACCCTCCAGTCGGGAGGGAAAGCTGAAATCTACGCGGATTCTACCGAGGCCAATCCTCAAAACGGGGCCAGCGTAGCCAATTTTTCGTTTGTTTCCGGAAGCAATAAAATAGCGCTGTCCCGGATAAGGCTTACTCAAAACCTTGTAGTGTGGATTTCCCAAATTCCAGCCGGGGGGTTTGAGTACAATTCAGTCCGGGTTTTTTAAATCCTTTAAATTTTTTATTTAAGGCGAATCTGCTCTTTATTTGCGCTAAAATGGGATAGTTCGACTACTTGGCACGCATGATTGCCTACCTATCACTTACTACAGTTATGTCGCGATTTTTTATAGTCATGTTATGAATTCTTTTTCCTTTTGTTATCACTAAAGGAGTAAAAGATGGAGAAAAAACAAGTTAAAAAACTGACTATGTTCGGATTCTTCTCCATGACAGCTTCCATGGTCATGGCAATGTACGAATATCCGAGCTTTGCTACAAGCCAATTCGCCGTTGTATTCTTCGTGCTTTTAGGCGGTATATTCTGGTTTCTCCCCACGGCTCTAATTTCTGCCGAAATGGCATCCGTTGAGGGATGGAGCGAAGGCGGCGTCTTCGGATGGGTCGGAAACGCCCTCCACAGCGACAAGGTGGGCTTCATGGCTCTCTTCTTCCAGTGGTTCCAGATAACCGTGGGACTTGTGACCATGTCCTACTTCGTTATCGGAATGCTGGCAGATATTTTGAACTGGCAGGCCCTAAACAATCTTCCATGGCTTAAATTCCTGGCCTGCCTGGTACTGTTTATCATCATCAACCTCCTGCAGCTGGGAGGCACAAAGTACACAGCCGTCATTGCAAAGTGGGGTTTTTTGCTTGGAATTTTGCTGACCTCCACCATCTTCTTCATTTGCGCCATAGTTTATCTGGCTCAGGGCAACCCCGTACAAATCACATTTGGGGCCCATCAGCTCTTCCCGAGCTTTGCCAACGTTGGAAACCTTACAATATTTGCAACCTTCATCCTCGCCTTTGCAGGCGTCGAGGCTTCAGGCTCCCACATTAACGAGCTTGAAAACCCCGGAAGAAACTATCCTCTGACGATGTTCATCATCGTTATCCTCGCCATTATTTTGGACGCATTCGGAGGCCTGGCAGTAGCCTGCGTCATTCCTCAGCAGCAGCTCTCCTTGAACTCCGGAATTTTCCAGACGCTCTCGGTGCTCTTCTTCCACTTCTCCCCCTACGCCACCGGCGCCATCGATATCGTCAGCCTCCTTATCGTGCTCGGCGTTGTAGCTGAGATCGGTTCATGGATTGTAGGACCTTCCACCGGCATGAGGACTTCCGCCCAGTACGGCATGATGCCTCAGTGGATCACCAAGACCAACAAGCATGACGTACCTGTAAACATGCTCTTCGTCCAATTCCTGGTATTCATAATGTGGGATGCAATTTTAACCTTCGGAGGAAATGGCGGAAACGTCTCCTTCCTGGTCGCAACCACGCTCACCACCCTTATCTACCTTGTATGCTACATAATGATGTACGTAGGATACTTCAAGTTGATATTCACGGAAAAGAATCTGAAGCGCACTTACAGCATTCCCGGCGGAATAGTGGTGAAATTCATAGTGGCAATCTGCGGAATCTGCACTTCTATTTTTGCCTTCTGCATGTCCTTCACTCCCTCTACGGCCCTCACCAGCAGCCAGACCGTGACGTTCATCGTTCTTTTGGTCGTTTGCTTCTGCATAGCCATCGTCATTCCTATAATTATTTCTGCCTTCCAGAAGGTATACGCAAGGCACGTTCCTGAGGGCAAACTTAAGATTATGCACTACAAGCTAATCAGGCAGGCAGCACAGCAAAATGCCGCTCAAAGCGCCCCGGTTCAGCAAAATTAAGGCATAAAAATTAATAAACCAGCCTTATAAGTTAAATTCCCCCGGTTTGATAGGCCGGGGGTTATTTATTTAAAAATTTTTTAAAACCTGAAGAAACAGCGCCGGGTTTTAATAAAATTGCCATATGCGCCGTAAGGCCCAAATTTACATATAATTTTATTCGGATGCAATCCTAACCTTGGCGGCGTTTGCTAATCTTCCGGCCGCCGCAGGCCCGACCACACAGGTGATCTGGTCTGCTCCTTACATGCAGGTTATTGGACTGCGCAAAGATTTTAAGGTTCCTACAGAGTAGTGGGAGGGCCATGATGAAGAATGCTGCATTTATTCGGCGCCCAGAGGCCGGGCGATGCGGCAGGAGAGCATTTTCCAGCCTTCCTGTTTTTAATTGGAACCGACCCATCACCTCTGTGGTGCTTCCCGATTTATTTACTTGCTCTAAATCCTTTTAGGCGCTCTGCCGGAACCGCAACAATCGGTTCCGGCAGAGCCTTCACCTTTTTTAGGGGCAGCGCAATCGCGGAAGTTATTCGGTAAGGAAGTGAATAGACTAAATGTCTGGAAGCAACTCGACTTCAGTCAAGCGAAACCTGACACTATTTGGTTTCTTCGCCATGACAGCTTCCATGGTCATGGCAGTTTATGAGTACCCAAGCTTCGGCACTTCGGGATTTGCATGCATCTTCTTCGCCCTCTTAGGCGGCATCTTCTGGTTTTTGCCCATGGCATTCATGGCGGCAGAGATGGCATCGGTAGACGGATGGAGCACAGGCGGCGTCTTCGGATGGGTTGGAAACGCCCTCCATTCCGATCGACTCGGTTTCATGGCCCTTTTCTTCCAGTGGTTCCAGATAACCGTAGGATACGTAACCATGTGCTACGTGATAATCGGCCTGCTTTCCCAGATTTTCAACTGGCAGGCTCTAAATGACACGGCATGGATTAAGTTCATAGCCGTTTTAATTATCTTTGGCGTGGTCACTCTCCTTCAGCTGGGTGGCACTAAGTACACGACCACCATCGCAAAGATTGGATTTATAGTAGGCATTCTCGTCTCCGCCATCATCCTCTTTATCTTTGCCATAATCTACCTGGCCCAAGGCCACCCGGTTCAGATAAAGTTCGGAGCCAGCGAATTGTTCCCAAGCTTTGCAAATGTAGGAAACTTAACAATTTTTGCAACTTTCATTTTGGCTTATACCGGCGTCGAGGCTTCAGGCTCCCATATAGACGAGCTCCAAAAGCCCGAGAGGAACTATCCTGCCGCAATGTTCATTCTGGTTGTCATAGCTATCGTCTTTGACTCTCTGGGCGGCATAGCGGTAGCCAGCGCCATACCGGAAGAGAAGCTTTCTCTTAACTCCGGCCTCTTCCAGACCCTCCAGTACCTGATGTACAAGGTGACGGGATCTTACATCCTCGATTGGCTGCTAGACATCGTCTGCATTCTGGTCTGTTTCGGCATTGTAGCCGAGATTGGTTCCTGGATTGTAGGGCCTTCTGCAGGCCTGAGGGATAGCGCCCAGTACGGCATGATGCCCATGGGGATAAAGAAGGTAAACAAGCACAACGTGCCCACCAACGTCCTTATCATCAACTGCATCCTCGTTCTCTGCTGGGACGCCCTTCTCACCTTCGGAGGATCTAGCGGTGCCGGAAACGTATCAATACTTGTGGCAGAGACGCTCACGACATGCATATATCTGGTAACGTACCTGTTCATGTGCGCGTCATACTACACCTTGATATTCAAGTGGAAGAAACTGCACAGGACTTATAACGTCCCCGGCGGAATAGTAGTCAAGACTATAGTCGCTATTTGCGGCACCGTCACTTCCCTGTTCGCCCTCGTAGTTTCCTTCTTCCCCTCCTCGGCGCTCACTCCAAGCGGGCAAGTAGAGTACGAAGTCCTCTTGGTCATAGCCTTCATAATCGCAATTATCATCCCGATCGTCATTTCCGCATTCCACAAGAACTACGTCGCCAAGATCGATCCTTCCCAGCTAAAGTACCTCACCTACAAAATGGTGAAGATGAAGAAGGCCCAGGCTCAGACTGAGAACGCAAATGCGGATGTAAATGCAAATATGAACGCATAGATTGTTTTTTAATCAGGTCTTTGGCCTAAAGTAAAATTTCGGCAAACAGGGATTTCTCTGGATGCCGATTTTTTTATCAGAAGGAAAGATGAATTTAGAAAGCAACAGCTCTGGGGGAGGGGGCGCGGCTACTTTTCAGGGCTGCGACCTTCAAAAACCTGCAGAGCCCATTCTCAGCCTCAGGGGCGTGAGAGTTAAAAGATGGAGAAATCAGATTCTGGATTTCCCACAGGAAGAAAGCGTAGACATCTTCCTGGGCGACACTGTCGGCCTAATAGGCGAAAACGGGGCGGGGAAGACTACCTTAATAAACTGCATAGTGGGGAAGATGGCCTATCAGGGCTCGATAGAACGCAACTTTTCAATACAGGACTTTGGCGTCCAATTCCAGTCCAATGACTACGATCCGCCGGTAAAGGTGAAAGAACTGGTGGAAGCAGTGTGCCAGAAGAGCGCTTCCAATCCCGAGTTAAAAGCCGGGCTAAAGGAATTTGAGTTGGAAAAGCTGCTGGCCAAAAAAGTGAAAAAACTGTCTGGAGGAGAGCGGAAAAGGCTTACCTTATTTTTGGCCGTCTTTAAAAAACCGAAGCTTTTGATACTGGATGAACCTACCAGCGCGCTGGACTACCAAAAAAGGCGCAAGATCCTCCATACGCTCAAAGTGGCCATGGATAAAAAAACCGTCCTGATTTCCACCCATTACTATGACGATATAGAGGACTGGGCAAACAAAATTTTGATACTGGACAAAGGAAGAAAGGTCTTCTTCGGCACTACAGGAGAGCTCGAAGAGCGCTACCCTCTCTGCTCGCTTATCCGCATCCCCATGGAGGCTAGGGGAAAGGTTGATTTTAAAAGTCTTAAAGTCATAGAACTGGACGACGAAGTGAATCTCGGCGTTGTAATGCAGTCGGAAAAAGAAGAGGATGATTTCCTCTCCCTTTGCAAGGAAGCCAAAATACCTGCCCACAGGGAAGAAAAACTCTACGGCATCTACGTTCTGGCGCTAAACGAATTTAGGGAAAAGGGGAAGGAAAAGCGATGAAATTTTATTTTGCGATGAGCATAAAACGCCTCTTGCGCGCCCCAACTTCCATAATTTTCGACATCGTATTTCCCGTCCTAATCCTGCTTTTCGCCGTCGCCTCGGTCGCAGGCAGCTCCAGGGGCTCAACTGCCATGATAAACTACTTCATTTCCACTACCCTGGCCAAAGGAATGATACCTATGGCCTGCATTTCTTTTCCGATGTATGTGGCAAGGCAGATTGAAAACGGGAGCATAACCCGCCTCAACTACTTCGGTGTCAAAACCCGATGGCTTATGCTGGCAGACCTTTTAGCGCAAATCATATGCGCATGCATAGGGGTTGCGATCGCGATGATCATAGGATGGCTCTGTTTTAAGCTTAAATGCCCCGGAGCAGGATATTTCTTTGCCTATATTCTTCAACTTTTCTATGCGCTGGTCACCCTGATGGTCTGGGGACAGGTAGTGGGAGTTTTGATTAGAAACACTAAAGGCATAGTGCTTGTAGGCATCATAGAGACCTTTTTCCTCCTATTTTGCGCCAGCGGAGCTGCAATTTTTGAGATATTTCCCAAGGGAGTGCAAACCATGGCAAAGTGCTTCCCCATAAGCTGGGTTTCATGGAAAATGCCTCCCATATGGTTAGGACACTCTTACTGGGTACCTGATTTCCTCTGGATATCTGCCATCTGGCTGGGGGCGGGGCTCCTTATCCTTTGGTTTATGAGCCTGGCAGGAAACCCGTTCATAAGGGCCGTTCAAAAGCAGAAGATCCAAAATTCCATGGAGAAAAAAGGCAAGACTAAATTGCGTGAAGTTGCAGAGGGCTAAGGATTAAGCTTCTTTCCCTGCTTTTGTTTAAAAATCGACATCTATTCAAACTAGATGTCGATTTTTTATTTATATTGAATTTTAAAAGGCCTTTTAGCATAGAAAGAATAAAAACAGCTCGTATTAGGTTCAGCACTCCCTGCCTTAAAAGGGACAGCATGCAGGAGTCCTAGCTACATCTAATTTGCATGCCTTTTATAGATGGGCATGCAGGAAAGAACAATAGAGGCGCCCTCTACGCTTAGCTGCATTGTATGGAAAAATTCCTTAATTTGTTATTCACTAGGCAAGGCATACCCAATTTATTTTGGCATCAAGAACAGGGGCGCCACACGGCCTGTGTTTTCTTTATGGCAAAGGGTGCGGGAGGGAATTTATAATTCCCCCAGCCCATTGGTAGCGTTTATGAAACTTTGGTACAAAAGAGGGTATAGGCAAAGGGAGCAATTCAGGAATGCAGACTCTGACTGTATGAAGGTTTAAACCCTCAAATTCGCTTCCGGTTATTTCAAGACAACCTCCCCATTTGCTAATACGTCTTACATTTTCTAAGGGGTCAGTGTCATGACTTTCAAATTCAATTTGCAGTCTGTGTTCCGGCTTTACCCCTTTTCCAAACCTCGCATACTTTATTACGTTGTCTTCCAGATTATTTATTTTATCGGGAATGGGATTTTGATATTTTTCACTCTCAATCCATGAAATATTCATATTAAATTCTAGAACAGTTACAGCTTCCATAAATGAACGGTATAGCGCATTTTCTAAGGACACAGCGCCCTGAACCCCCACTGTATATTTAGGAAGATCGGGATTTTTTCCAAAAATTTCACAGACAATAACATAAACGTCCTTATCAAAAGAGATGTCTAGAAAGTTTATATCGAAATTTTCCAAAAAATTCTCCGTATCACAGAATATATTTTCCTTGAAAAATTCCTCCAAGTTGAGGCACACTTTTTTGCCTTTAAACCCCGCGTACCACCATAAGTTGAAAGAATCTATTTGCAGCGCTTCTATACACGCGCTTTCAAGCGCCTTGCAGAAGCTCTCTCCATTAGCCGTTCCTGTGGAAACTGCCGAAGGCATAAACTTTTTTTCATCAGCTTCAAGGTTTGGAGCCACCTGCTGGAGTGGAAGGTAAATTTTTTCAGAAGGCTTTCTTAAAGAAATCATAGGAACCCATAAAAGCACATCATCTTGGAAAATATAATTCTTCGCTTTCTCCTTAGAGAAGTAGGAATTGATAAGCTCCAAAGGGCAAACTTGTCCCGGAAACTTGCTTTGCATGTAACTTGCCTTTATGGAGATATGAGTCAAGCGCGGTATCTGAGAAACAAAACTAAACCTTTCAGCACTTTCCCCTAGAAAGCTGACGAATGCCTCATTAAATTTTGTACCATACCCGCTCAGGTGGTATGAAAACTTAGTTGAATCTGGAAAAATATACTCTTCAAAATGGGAAAACTGAGATGTGACATAATGAAAACTCGGAAGCGGAAAAGTTTGATCACCTTCATAGAATGAATCATCATCCCAAATTGAAGTGACGCATGAGCCTAGGCGATCTCGCCTTAAAAGGTTATAATTCTCATTATTTTCAAAACTAATCACTGTGCTCTCCATAAGATTTTAGAATTGCACTGGCTCTAATATTTTGTTCTTCAAATTTTAAATTGTTGATTTTGCAGCAAACTGGACAAGAGGAGCTCTTCATATTAAGTCCAAAGGAATACTCAAAATTTGGGGTGTACATATGAATTACATTTCCTGTAAGTTCACTCATTGAAAATTTACTTACGTTTCTTGCATCTTGATCTACAAGTGCCAGTAAAAATGCCAAAGATGCGTCATCTTTGGCTTCTATTGCTTCATCATAATAGTCTTCTGCATAGCCTGAAAATTTTGATAATATGTGTTGTTCAAGGCACATATAGCAACCTGTATACTTTGGTTTTATTCCTGTCAAATAAATATTTTCGTTATCTAAAAACCCAACTGAAAACTCTTTGCCCAAATCAAATAGCAGCTTGTTAATAGCCCTTAAACTTATAAAATGTTTAAACTCATCTATAACATAAATTCTTTCACTCTTTTCTAGCGCTTTTTGAGTTTTCTCTTGTATGGCTTTTAAGGCATGGGCAGACTTATCTTCCCTTACAATTTTTTCTTCTTGTGCAGTTAAAAGTTCTCTCAAGGGAAGGATCTGGTACTTATCTTTAAACCACTCAGGCAAATCTATTTGCGTAATGACGAGGGATTTTGAGTTACTTTTGATTCCTATAAAATTTAGTTTTAAGAGCTGCAAAAAATCAGAATAGGATTCGTCATACTCAGATATTTCTAGCTGCTGTAGAGTAATCAGCTTGGAAAAATTCTCTAAAAATAATTTTGAACTTCCTGCCTTATCAATGACGACTTCGTTTATATGTACAAAGCCCTTCCTTAAAATAATTTCATTCCCACTCTGAAAGACCATTAAATCTTTAGGTTTTACAAAAGTAACGGGCAAGACTTATCTCCTCCTACCGCAAATATTCGTGAAAATTACATGGCTATTAAAGCCATCTAGGTTTAGAATATTTTCTGCGTAGTGCTTATCAAAGCCTCCAATCTGACAGGCTCCGCATCTTAGCGCTGAAGAACACAGTTCAAAATTATGGGAAATAATTCCTACTTCCATAAAGGTAAGAAGGAGTGATAATTCCCCATACTTTAGATAGTTCCTATTGATGTCATATTCATAAATAACAAGCAAAGAGAAGTTTGCTAAGTCAAAATTTCTATCATTATTTAAAAATCTAGATACATCAAAATCCTTTCTAACCGGATAAATACTGTGGGAAGAGACTTGATATCGGTATAATCCGTTTTCAACAGAACTTACATTATTGATGTATAAAAATATCTGAAGTGGGTACAGCCCTCCCCCGGAAGCATGGTATCTGCAACTGACTTCGATTCCCCCATACTCCTCTTTTCTTTCAGATTGCCCAAAACTATATTTGCAGAGAGTAGAAAAGTCATCAAAATCTAGCGGACTAGATGCAAATTTTCGCGTACTTTTTCTTATTTTTAAGCATTCTCCTAATGGCATTAGAATCTCATTACCGGCTTTTAAGTGTATGGTCTTCTCATCTTCCACCTCCTCATATTTTTTATAGGCATTGATTTTAGAGGCAATATTTGCATCATTAAAAGACGCAAGGCTTCGCATATCTTTAGTCCTCAATGCCCCAAGATTTACAAGGTAGGAAAACTGCGGGGTGTGGGAATCTCCTATGAGGATAGAGTCAAAAAGATCTATATTTTTTAAATTTGCTATATTGTGGGAATCGCATTTTACTTTTAAGTACTGATTGAAAATCTTCTTAATCTCAAACTTCGACAACTTTTCCCTTCCTACGTGGGGTGGACGCACTCTTTAAAAATGCATTTCCCCTCAGACGCTTATTTGAAAGAGCAAGCGAGACCAGCACTATAATTCCCACTCCAAACCAGATTGCTGAAATCCAAAGGAACTTTCCACACCAATATTGTTTTCCAATCCAGATATTGGAAAAGTCCTCTCCCACATAGCTCACTGGGAAACCTTTGGCAAGATCTCTTATGAATACGGGGAAGTTGTTTACGTTGCCAAAACAGTTCGAAATAAAATATAGGAAAAACATTATAACTAGCCCGATGCTCATGAGAGCCTGGGTATTTTTAACTATAAGGGAAAGGACTCCTCCCCACACAAGTAAGGTTATGAGGGCAATGAATATTTGCAATATGAAGGCGAAGAAATAACCGGCCCCAAAAAACTGAAGCCTAAATACTATAAGGGCAAAAATTATATCAATTGCGGCCCCTATTACTCCAAATATTACATGGCATATGATGTCCATAAATATGATGCTATGAGTACGCAGACCAAAATAATTCATTCTAAGGAGACTGCCATTTTCAATCTTTTTTCCAACCCATAATGGGAATGTGACAAGCGCTAAGGGAATGAATCCCATTGATATGGCGCAGGGAAGATAATAATTTATAAACCGTATCCCATCGTAGGATGTATTTGCATTAGCTCCTACCACAATAAGCATCATCATGAGAGGGAAAAAGAACTGAAAGAAAAGTGCCACTGGTACCCGAATAATTAATTTCAGGTTATTCAGAAAATAGTACTTCATGATTCCTCTCATAGTCATCCAGGGCTAAAGTGTACATAACATAGATATCCATCAACCTATTTTGTGCAGGGATATTTTCGCTCGCACACACTTTCAAAAAACTCTCTGCCTGTTCTTGACTCTCGGGGAAAATCCCAAAAGTGTCATTATTTACTTCCACTTGACGGAAAGACTTCACATCCAGCCTATCCAACGCATCTTTTGGAAACTCAATTATTGAATAGCACCACTTATATCTCTCACGAAGAGTGTCTATAGCTCCCCAAAAAACTAAGTGCCCTTTGTGAAGGATTAACAATTTGCCCATCCAACCCGCAAGTTCCTCAAAATAATGCGTTACGGACAAGACAGTCTTCTGTGTAGTTTTCCGTTTAAGAGTATGTAGGATCTCTTGACGTTTCTGGTAATCCAAGCCTGTAGTGAGCTCATCTAAAATTAGCAACTTTGGGTTTTTTTGCAGGACAAGGAATAGGGTCATCCTTTGCCTTTCACCCCCAGATAATTTGCTAATCTTCTTTTTTAAAAGCGGACCTAGTTCAAAATCCTTCATTTCACTTTTCAGATCTGCACTAGATAGCTTTGAATCGCTAATAATTTCTACGAGCTCTCCCACTTTCAGACGAGCATCGTAGGCATTGTATTGAAACTGTACGCCAAGATCATCCAAGGTGAAATGCCTTTCAATTTTTCCCTTAAAAGGCATTTCACCTATTATGCAGTTTATAAGAGTTGATTTGCCAGCCCCGTTCTCGCCTATTATGCCCACTCTGTCGCCAGAGAAGATTCTTACTGTTTTACCTTGTGGGAAGTCAAGTATCTGATTCCCCCCCCTGGTGACCTTAATTCCTTGCAGAGTGAGCAATGGCTCCTGATCGGGCATATTTACTCCTTATGTTTCTTACTCTGCTATTTCACACATAGCCGAGCAGCAACAACAGCAGCAACCCGCATACCATGAACGAGCATTCCCGTTTAGGGTGCTAACTGCTTCAGCTCCCATGTAACCATTGAATTTCCTGGCAGTTAAGTTCATTTTTCCTCCTTAGATAAAGTAAAGTAAAAGGTCCATTACAACCCTTTAAACAAAAGGAAATTGACCTTTGAATGAAAGTATATATGAGAGTATGTAAATTTAACAACAGTAATATAAAGTTAGGGAGGTTATACATACTGCAATCTGGCGCAGATTAATAGTTATTGTATAGACTGCAATAAATACTTCCTATCTCACCCAGCTCTCAGCATTCGCTAGGGTTAAAGAAAAAAAGGAAGTTTAAGTAATGACGGGGCTTATGATCTCGACTGGCAGTTTCCTTGGAAGCCTGTATGTCTCATTGAAGCACTTCTAGAAAATATCAATATGTGATAATCTGCACACATGAATAGATGTGTTACAAAATAAATATAGGTTGCCATGCATCTTTGCCATTGGAATTGATGCAATTCCTGCAATAGTTGTAGCCTCTAAAACTAGGATATATATCCTAGGCAAAAAATAAGAAGAAAGCTGTGCAAAATTCCTTTCTAACAGAAAATTAATTATATAATCTAATAAAAAATGGGGCCTAAGCCCCGTTATTACCTTTTCTATCCTTTAATCAAAAAGCCTCTTCTTGTTGAGCTCTTCGAGGGCGGAGTTAAAGTCGGCTATGAAGTCGTCTGCTATCGTCATAGACATCGCGGGCCTGATCACGATTCTTTGTACGATCTCGTTTTCCCTATCCTTGGGAAGCGGGTAAGCCGGCACCTGCCAGCCGTGCATGAGGAGCTGGTCCTGCATGTCGTAGAGGGACCACTTGGGGTGAACGTCCTTTGACATTTCCCAAGTGATTATCGGCAGCTTCGATCCGTCGGTGAGAACAGAGAAGTAGCCCGCCTCCGCTATGGCCTTCGAAATCTTCTCGGAAACCCTGCGCACGTTGTTCATGATGGCCCTGTAGCCCTGCACGCCGAAGCGCACGAGGTTGTAATACTGGCCCACGATCTGAGCTCCGGAGTGGGAGAAGTTGATGGCGATGGAGTCTACGCTCTTTCCAAGATAAGCTACGGCAAAGCGCATCTCTTCGGGAAGGTACTCGGGAGTGTTCTTGCGCCATACCACCCAGCCTACGCCGGGGTAAACCATTCCGTACTTGTGGCCAGAAACGTTGATGGAGTAAACGTTCTTGAGCCTAAAGTCCCAGGGCTCAAACCCGTCTACGAAAGGAGCGAAGAAGCCGCAGTAGGCGGCGTCTACGTGAATATGGACGGGCATGTCTTTGTGGGTCTCGTTGTATACGGTCAGCTTCTCGTCCAAAAGCTTGATGTCGTCTACGGCGCCCGTGTAGGTTATTCCCTGAATTCCGACAATTCCAATGGTGTTTTCGTCGATCATGCTCATGGCTTTGTCTACGTCCATGCTCATTTCGTCGCCCTTGAGGTCGACTTGGCGCATTTCCACATTCCAGTAGGTGCAGAACTTCTCCCACACGACCTGGTATCCGGAGTCGATGATGAGGTTGGGGCGGTGGGCGTGGAGGTCATTTACATCCATTCCTGCCTTTTCCGCCCTGTGCTTCCAGGTGAAAAGCATAGCCAGGCCTCCCAGCATGCATCCTTCGGAGGAGCCTACGGTGGAGGTGCCGATGAAGTCTTCTCTGAACTTTTCGTCGGCGGGGATGTTCCACATGTGTCCGATCATGGCAATGCAGTTGTCTTCGATGGCTGCGGTCTTGGGGTATTCGGACTTGTCTATTGCGTTGGTGTTGAGGGCCTCAGTGATGAGCCTGGTGGCTTGAGGCTCCATCTGCGTGGTGCAGAAAGTGGTCAAATTCTGGTTAGGCTTGGCTTCGTTGAGCCTGTACTGCCTTATGAGCTCTTCTACTATGTTGGGGTTGGTGGCCTTAAGGGGCATGAATTCGGTGGGCATATCCATGCCCGCTTCTACGCTGCTCAGTAGGTTTTCTTCGGTGGCGTTAACTTCGGAGGCTTCTTTTTCGATAAGGAGTTCTTCCGATTTTTTCTCTAACTGTTCGTTCATATTCATTGGCGGCAAGCCGCCTTCTCCTTTCACGCTTAGGCGTTTGGATTCTTATCCATCGTAAACCTAACACGCCTGAAGAGTACAACAGGAAGGGAAAATGAAAAATTCCGGGAACGCCGCGCTCCTAAATAAAATAAGAAGTATGATTGATACTTCTAAGGTTTACGATTCGGTCATAATCGGATCCGGCCCTGCCGGATACACGGCCGGAATCTACCTGGGCAGGGCGGGTTTTAAGCCCCTCTTGCTCACAGGATCCCTTCTTCCCGGAGGGGAACTTACGGAAACCACTCTCGTGGAAAACTATCCCGGATTTCCCGAAGGCGTACAGGGCCCCGATCTCATGGAAAATATGAAGGCCCAGGCCGAAAAGTTTGACGTGCAGCTTGAAAGCGAAGACGCCGAAGGGATAGAGGACGGAGAAAACAGCTGCAAGATCGTCAAAACCCGTCTTGGCAAGATTATGGCCAAAACTGTGGTAGTGGCAACCGGAAGCACGCATAGAAAACTGGAAATTCCCGGAGAAAAAGAATATGCGGGGCTGGGAGTGTCCTACTGCGCCACATGCGACGGCTTTTTCTTCAAAAATAAAAAGATCGCCGTGATAGGCGGAGGAGACAGCGCCCTGACCGACGCCCTCTTCCTTACCAGATTCTCCGACTGCGTCTACCTTATCCACAGAAGAGACACTTTCCGCTCCAGGGGGGTTTTGCCACAGAGGGTTCAAGAGTGCCTCAAAATAAAGATTGAATATAATTCCCTTCCCATAGAGGTTTTGGGAGACGGAGAAAAAGTGACGGGCATAAAACTGAAAGACAGGGAAAGCGGCAACGAAAGGGAGCTGCAGGTAGATGCGATCTTTGTAGATATCGGCTCGGTTCCACAAACGGGTTTTCTTGGAAACTACCTGGAACTGGATCCTGCAGGCTACATCCTCATCAAAGATTCGTCTTCCCTAACATCTAAGCCCGCAGTCTTTGCCGCAGGAGACTGCGCCGACCCCGTCTACAGGCAGGCCGTAACGGCTGCAGGAAGCGGATGCAAGGCCGCAATAGACGCCCAAAGGTATCTTCTAAACTAGATTGCTCTCCCGATAAATCTTTAAAGATTCCCTTTGGGTAAGGGGGGCTACGCGGGAGGGTATCCTTTTTATTCCAAGATTTTTAAAGGCCAGAAGGCGCCTGTATCCGGCCACAAGCTCGAAATCTTCCCCCTGTTTTCTTAAAAGTACGGGCGAGAGAAGCCCCACGCGCGAGATGGAGCATTTCAGGCCTTCGATTTCTTTTTCCCTGGATCTGTCTATAAAATCGGGAATTTGTATTTTATTTACGCTCACCGTTGCAGATTTCCATGCGATGGCGCGGGGTGAATTAAAGATCGCATCCACCCCCCGCTTAGGGGAAGGGGAAGCGCTCTTTCTCCTCGCCACTTTTCCCAGGCTTACGGCCTTCGCTTCCTCTGCCTCTCCGGGCATCTTGGGAAAGAGCGCCTTAAGCCCGCGCCCCATTTGGCTTTCCATTTACAGCCTTTCCGCTATCTCTATGCACGCCTGCCTGTAGGCTACGGCGGCCGGGGAAGAAGGGTCAAAAGAAGTGAGGCTTTCTCCGGCAGCCGCAGCCTCCGCCACCCTGACCAGCCTTGGAATGGAAGAAGAAAGGACAAGGGAGGGGTAGGCTTCTCTGACCGCTTCGCAGATTTTGCGGCTCAGGATTGTGCGCCTGTCCACCATGTTTAAAATCATCATCACGTTTTTAAGATCAGGGTTAAAGTTGAGCCTTACCAGGTTTATCGTGCGCAAAAGCTGGTTAAGACCCTCCAGGGCGTAGTACTCCACCTGCACCGGAATTAAAACTTCCCTGCTGGCCGTAAGGGCGTTTAGAACCAAAAGGCCCAAGGAGGGGGCGCAGTCTATAAATACGTACTCATACTTTTTTCCGCTTCTTTCCAGGTAGGAAAAAAGGTATTTTTTGAGCACGGCCTCCCTTTGGGGCTCTCCTGCCATTTCCAGTTCTATTGCAGACAAGTCAATGCTGGAAGGCACCACTTCAAGGCTCGGGAAGATGGGGCTTTCCCTTACGACTTCCTGCATGCCGGCTTGTCCGGTCATTACTTCGTATATACCCTTGCCCCTTTGGCGCACACCCAAGGAACTTGAAGTATTGGCCTGGGGGTCAAGATCTATTACCAGCACGGGTATGCCCTCTGCCGCAAAGGAAGTCGCCACATTTACGGTGGTTGTGGTCTTTCCCACTCCCCCTTTCTGATTTGTCACAGACACGATCCTGGTGGCGCCAGACCTTTTTATCCTTTTTGAGTTTACGGACTTAGCCAAAAGGGTGTCATGTAAAAGGTCTGAGCCTATAGAGGAATCCGATCCCATGATCCTGGAAAGGATGTCGTCGGCATTTTCAAATCCGCCCCTCAGCTCCCTGGCAGAGGGAATGCGATCTTCCCACTTAAATTCTTCCATCAGCGCCTCCGAACCGGGAAGAATGCAACAAATGTCTCTTCCCCGCCTTCCTGCTGCACGCGGCAAAGCTGGGATCCGGGCACGTCCTTTACCTCTTCGACTGCCTTCTTTCCCTTCAGGGCAAAGGCCCATCCCTCGTCTTTGACAAGGGGGGAAAGGAGGGGAGGAAGGTTGGACAAGGCAGACAGCGCCCTGCACACGGCCGCGTCGAACTTTTCTCCCTTCCATTGCTCGGCCTTCAATTTGAAAACCTGCACATTTTCAAGCTCCAGCTCTCTTTTCATCCGGTCCAGCCAATTTTTTCTAAGGGCCCTGGGCTCCAAAAGGGTGAAGTTTACGGAAGGCAGGAGGATGGCCAAAACCACTCCCGGAAGCCCTGCGCCGCTTCCCACGTCCACTACGCTTTTTGCCCCAATTTTTTCAATGAAAGGGGCGAGCACGGCGCAGTTTTCCACATGCCTTTCCCACACCCTTTGCGCCTCTTTAGGGCCTATAAGTCCGAGGGAGGGGCCCTGAGAGGAAAGCAGGGAGGAAAAAGCCCTCATTTTTTCGCTTTCAATCCCCATTTTCATCCCCCCTTTTCTAAGAAATGCCCTTTATTTCCCTTTCTTCTTCGACTTTTTCCTCACCGGCTGCACCCTTTGGTAGCCCTGGACCGACTTTTGCTCCTGCTCGGCTATAACCCTGGCCTCTTCTTCTTCCTCTATCGTGGGGAGGCCCTTTTTGGCCCTCCGGGCTATCTCTTTCTTCAGATCCCTTGCCTTCTTCTTTTCTCCGGCCCGGGATCCTGCCACCGGGAAGCGGTTTACCTGCCAAAGAGTTTGAAGCAGGGACCAAATGTTAGTAGTGAGCCAATAGATGAGCACTCCGAAGGGGGCTATAGCCGCCGACCAGATGTAGAGCAGGGGCATTCCTATGGCCATGCCCCATTGGGCCTTCCTCCCCTTGCCCTTTAGCTGATCTATCGGGGTGTTGTAGTGCATGGTGTAGAAGGTCATGTAGAACATAGACACGCACATAAACGCGGTAATGATGCCTATGGTCCATTTCCCTCCCCCGCTGGCCGATCCGAAAAGGGCGGAAAGCTTTACGTTTATAAAGACGGTGTTTTCTATCTGCGAAGCCACCTGTCTTGTAAAGGCGCCCAGAGGCTTTATTTTTCCGGTAGCGATGGAAGAAAGGTTGAAAAGCGAATCGTAGAGGGCTATGAATACCGGGCCCTGCACCAGCATAGGCAGGCAGCTTGTAAGGGGGTTGCTTCCGGCCTCCTTGTAAATCTGCATGGTCTCGCGCTGCTTGGCCTCCTGGCTGGCCGGATCTTTTTTGCCCTTATACTTTGCGTTTATTTTTGCCAGTTCCGGCTGCATGGCCTGCATTTTGGCCATGGCGTTTATCTGCTTGGTGTAAAGGGGGAAAATGCAGGCCCTGACGATCATGGTCATAAATATTATGCTCAGGCACCATGCAAAGCCGCTCCCGTCGGCCATTCCGCACCTGACCAGAACCCAGTGGCACGCCCACATAATCCATGAGATTATCCACTCGAGAGGGTAGAAGATCGTGCTGATTAAGTGAATAAAACCGCCCATTAGGCTCTACCCCTCCCGTTTTCCTTCATCTGGTTTTCTAAAGTGACTATGGGCTCGACAGTAGGCTCCTCATGAGCTTTAGACCATGAAAAACGGTAAAAAAGCGAGAACCTGCGCGGTACGTCGTCTATTCCTCCCGCGCTCCACGGGTTGCATCTCAGCAGGCGCAGCCCTGCAAGCAAAAGGCCCCTTGCCACCCCAAACCTCTTCACGGCTATGACCGTATACATAGAACAGCTTGGATAGTACTTGCATTTAGGCCCCGAAAGCGGGGAAATAAAGCGCCTGTAAAACCCTATGGCGGCGCAAAGCCCCCTGGAGGCTAGAGAATCTTTCATACTTCGGATGCAATCTTCAAAAACGCGCCCTCTACTTCTCCGCGCAGATCCCAAAAGGAAGCCTTTGCGGCCGAAGGCTTTGCCCTGACCACCACCCTGCTGCCTTCCGGGAGAGTCCTAGACAGCTCCCTACAGCAGGCCCTGAGGCGCCGCTTGACCCTGTTTCTTTCCACGGCGCATCCCACGGCTTTGGAAACGGCAAATCCGAAAGCCACTCCCGCTTCCGATGAGGGGCGGTAGTGAACTATCAGATGGGTGCATGGGGCCTTCCCTCCTCGGCAGACCTCCACAAATTCGGAATGCTTCCTTATGCGGCCCGGGGCTGGGTTCATGCGCTCAGAACTTTACGCCCCTTGGCCCTGCGACGGTTGATTAGATCCCTTCCGGAACGGGTAGCCATGCGGTGCCTGAAGCCGTGCTTCATGCTCCTGCGGTGATTATTGGGTTGAAAAGTCCTTTTCATCTACGCTCTCTCTCTGGGCTCGTTAGTCTGTTTTATATAATAAACATACTCATGTTACATGCACAACAAGAAATCCCATCCATCCGATTTTTGGCACAGTGGCCGAGCGCGTAAAAAGATAAGGCTGGAAATGGAAGAATCCCATCAACAGGCACAAAGGGTCTGGGAAAAAGCCAGATCGGCATTGTTGAAAATTGAAAAACACAAAATTTACCAGGACTACATCTCCAGCCTAAGGGCGGACGTGCTTCTGGAAAAGCGGCTGATTTTGGACGCCCCCACCGAGCTGGTGCGATCTAAAATCGAGCACGATCTGGACCTTCAGATAAGAGAAGCCCTCAAGGAGGCATCCGGGGAGGATCTGGACTACCTCCTGTCGGTTTCGAGGAAGGAAAGGGAAAACCCCAACCTCCCCATCCGAGACCAGCTCACGCACTTAGACCCCCAGGCCCGCTTTGACAACTTCGTCTCCGGCACCGCCACCGCTTTTGCCCACGCGGCCGCGGTTTCGGTTTCAGAAAGCCCGGGGGAAGGGTACAACCCCCTGTTCATCTATGGAAATTCGGGTCTTGGAAAGACCCATCTTTTAAACGCCATAGGAAACGAAGTCGTCTCTTCGCAGCCCGGCAAGAAGGTTTTCTACGTTACAAGCGAGGAATTTACAAACGAGTTCATAGAATCGGTAAAGGAAAACCGGGGCATGGACTTTAACAGAAAATACAGATCTTTCGACGTTTTGCTTATAGATGACATCCAGTTCCTTGGCACGGGAAACAGAATTGAAACCCAAGAATCCTTTTTCAACACTTTTAACACCCTCTACGCGGAAAGAAAACAGGTGGTTGTCACTTCCGACGTGGCCCCCCGCCAGCTTAACGGAATGAAGGACCGCATGATAACGCGCTTCGAGCAGGGCCTCACGGTGGACGTGCAGCCTCCGGAAAAGGAGACGAGGGTGGCGATTTTAAGGATGAAAGCCGCAAGGAGCAGGCTGAAAATCTCCATTCCAGATTCCGTTTTAGACTTTATAGCCGACCAGGTCACAGACAATATCCGAGAGCTGGAGGGCGCCCTCCTTCGCGTAATAGCCCTCGCCAACTTAAATAAGCAGCAGGCCACCGTTCCTTTGGCGGCCCAGGCCCTCCAGGACTACTTCACCAAAAAAGCCCCCATGACTCCCGACGACATCATCAGAGTCGTGGCAGCTTATTTCGCCATACCCTATTTCGACCTGCTCTCTTCCAAAAGGGTGAAAAACGTGGCCCTGGCCAGGCAGATAGCCATGTACATCTGCCGGGAAATGACGGGGCTGCCCTTGGCAAATATCGGGAAAGCTTTCGGAGGAAGGGACCACACCACCGTTATCCACGCCTACCAAAAAATAAGCGAAGAGATGACTGAAAAGCGCGATGTCTACGACCAGGTCACAGACATCACTTCCCGCCTTCGCCGTACAAATTAGATAAAAATCTTGCTGCGCGCCCATACGTATTTATTTATAATTTCTTCCTTATTTTTAACCGTATTTTTTTATGTGGATAAGTGGCGTTTTTCGGTGGATAACTATGTGGATAACTTGTGGATAAGTGGGGTTAAGTTATCCACAATTCGATTCATTGTGGATAAGTGCCCGTTTTTGAAAAAGTTATCCACAAGTTATCCACATAGTTATCCACAACAAAATCGTCTGCCGGCCCCTACGGGCAGTAAGGGCGAGGTATAGTTATCCACTTATCCACCGCCCCTACTACTACCATATATATATCTTTAAACAGTGTTACTAGCTATTGAATGTGGTAGTAGAGCTGCGAGCTCTTTTTACCTAGAGAGAAAAAACAGGGCGGCTTTGAAAAACGTAAAACGGGAGGGCGGTGTCGCAAAAAAGAATATTTTTCAGAAAACTTTTTTGCAGACAAAAAAGGCAGGGGCAAAACGCGGAGAAGGAAGCGTTTCTTTTAATCGGGCACCTAGGGCTTAAAAACAAACGAAAAAAAGAAAATGCAGAATTTCTGCCGACCTTGAGAAGAGGGGAGTAGAATTTTTAATCCGAGAATTGAAAGGGAGGGAAAACAAATGCAGCTGTCTATAGGGACCGCAGATTTGAAAGATGCGATCACATGGGCGAAAGACGCCCTGTCTCAAACTTCACCCGAGCTTGCCAAGATAAGGCTGGAAACCGCAGGAAACGAACTTAAAGTGAAGGCAGTCGGAAGAGAGCAGGCTGCCTGCTACTCCGTACCCGCAAGAATTGAAGCCGAAGGATCGGCGGTTGTTTGGGCGGATCTGGCTTTCAAGGGCATCCAGTCCCTCTCTTCCGACTACTGCTCCATGGAGACTGAGGGCAACGAAGTGAAAGTGTGGTCCGGAGGATTTACTTTGAAGCTCACTGAAGTGGAAGACAGTGTAGAATTCCCGGATCTCCCCCCCGTCCAGGGGACCATCCTTCCTTCCGATCTTGCCCACGGCGTGCAAAGATCGGCCTTTTCGGCTTCAAGAATTGGCAATGACCCTGAAGGCTTTAAGTCAGTTAGAATGGACTTTAGGGATTCGCAGATCATCTTTACCGCCACCAACCGCTACCGCATAGCCAGGTGCGTTGCCAAGTGGAGCCCCGCCAAAGAGGGAAAGGGAGTCGCCCTGGTGAACGCTTCTGCTCTGAAGTCCATTGCCAATTCTTTCAAGAGCGATTCCGACCAGGAGCCTGTGCGCATCGCATTCAATCCCGAGGACCCCGAAATTATCGCCTTTGAGAGCGCAGGAAAGCTTAAAACCATCCAGCTCTTGGATCCCGCCGCGCTTCCCGAAACCGAATGGCTGTTTAAAGACGACTACGAAATCAACGTAATCATGGAAAAAGAGCAATTCTTCTCCACCTTTAAACGCGTGGCTTCCGTGGCAGATCCCAGGGAGGGGGCGGTCCACGTAGACATCTCTCCCGCCAAAGCCGTTATAAGCGTCGCAACTGAGAAGGCCCACTCAAAGGAGACGGTTGACGCCACGCTGGTAGGGCGGGCCTCGGAAATGGATTTCACCCCCTACTATGTGACGGAATGGTTGTCTTCAATCACCCATCCCTTCATCCGCCTGAGGATGAATGAGGATGTGAAAATAGTCGAATTTGACGGCCAGGATGGAAGGAACGCAAGCCCCGATCTCTCCTACCGCTATTTAGTCACCCCATTCACACCCGAAAAGTGAGAATCGAGAGGCTGGCTCTAAAAAATTACAGAAGCTGGAGAGATCTCCTGCTGGATCCGGCTCCCGGCGTCAATGTGATCTACGGCCCAAACGGAAGCGGAAAAACCAATATAGTCGAATCCATCTGCCTTTTGTCTTCAGGTTCCAGCAGGCGCGGGAGACTTCCCCTTCAGATTCTGCATGGAGCCGCCGAAGCCGACGTCAAGGCAAAAATTTTCTCCCAAAACGGCGAAAGCAGGATTTTGGAGGCGGCGATAAAGGCCTCCCGCCTTTACGCAAGAGAGGATGGGGGCAAGTGGGGAAGTTTTTCAGTCCTTTCCCCCCTCCCTGCGGTTTCCTTCGACCCATCCGACCTTCTTCTCTGCTCCTCTGCCGACAGGAGGCGAACCTTTCTTGACGAAGCCTGCTTTCAGGCAGCCGGAACCTACCGAGCGCAGAGGAGGGAATTTTTGAAGATTCTATCCCAAAAATCCAGCCTCTTAAAAAAAATCAGGGAGGAAGGAGGGGAAAACAGATCTCAGCTTTTTTCCGCCCTTCTCGCCTTTAACTGCCAGTTTTCCCTCCTCGCCTTTTCCCTCACCCGCTTCCGGGCAAAGGCTGCAAAGGCTATCTCTTCCTCCTTTTCCCGGTCCTACAAACGCTTTTCAGGCCTACGGGCCGATATGAAGTTTGTGCCCTCTTTGCCCGAGGCCCTGGAAGAAGGGGGGCTTAAAAAAGTCAAAGAGCATTTGGAGGCAAGGACCGAAGCCGAGATCGCATCGGGCTTTCCGCTTTTAGGGCCGCAGCGTGATGACTTTTCGCTCTTTCTCGAAGGCTTCCCCCTTTCGCAAGTGGCGAGCGGAGGGCAGGCGTGGATGGCCGCACTGTCTTTGAGGATGTCTCAATTTGAAGCGCTTAAGAGGCTTGGGCCCATTTTGGTTTTAGACGACGTCTTTGCCCAGCTGGATCCCGAAAGGAGGGCCGCCATCCTCTCCTCCTTCCCCTCCGGCACCCAGGTCTTCATAACCGCTACGAGCAGGAAGGATGTGCCTGAAGTTGAGGGATGGAATGCAATACCGGTCGAGCATATCGGATAAAAAGCCTTTCTGCCTCAAGGAGGGAGGGGGAGAAAAACTCATTTCCTTTGTGGGAGGGCTTTACCTGCCCCCCCGCCTTCCCGGATCCGTCGAAGTGCGCCAGGAAAAGGCGGAAAGGATAAGGGAGGAATTTGGCAGTCCGGAAAGGGAGGTTAAAAAGCTTTCCGGCCTCTTTGCAGGACCTCTTAGGAGGAGCGCGCAAGTGGGAAGGTTTTTTCTTGAATGGGAAAATATGCTTCCCGATTTGAGCGGGGCCTATCGGTTTTTAAGGCTCGAAGGCGACGAAGTGTATTTAGAAGCCCTCAATCCTTGCTGGCTTAAAAGAAAGAAATTTGACGAGGCAAGGATAGAGAAGGTTCTAAACGAATATCTGAGCTCAGGCACGGTCAAAGTAAAAATAGCTCAAAATACAAAAAAATAGCCTCATTTCGGCCTTAAAGATGTGTCCGGGGCATATTTTATGCTGGATTGAGCAAAGGGCCTCTAGAGAGCCGATTTTAGGCCTCTAAACGAAGGCCCGTTTTTAGAAGGGGCAATTCAAGTGGACTCTAGCGAAAAAGACGGCGATCTTAAACGGCCCGAGAGCGGCGTCTCGCAGCCCGGGCAGTACAACGCTTCGGATCTCAAGGTCTTGGAAGGCCTGGAGCACGTCAGGACCAGGCCCGGGATGTATATTGGCTCCACCAATTCCCGGGGTCTTCATCATCTGGTTTACGAGATAGTTGACAATTCAGTAGATGAAGCCCTGGCCGGCTACGCCACCAAGATCGAAGTGGAGATTTTGCCCGAAAACGGCATTAGGGTTACAGACGACGGAAGAGGCATCCCGGTGGACATCGTCCCCGGGGAAGGCAAAAGCGGCGTAGAAGTGGTGATGACCAAATTAAACGCCGGAGGAAAGTTCGGGGGTGGAGGCTACTCGGTGTCGGGAGGCCTTCACGGAGTGGGAATTTCGGTGGTAAACGCCCTGTCGACCGAGATGAAGGTGGAAGTGGAGAGAGGGGGCTGGCTCTGGGAGCAGTCCTATGTAAACCACAAGCCCTTAGAACCGCTTAAAAAAGTCAGGAAGGTCGGGGAAAAAGAGACCGGGACCCGGGTTACCTTCTACGCAGATCCCCAAATCTTTAAGGAAACCACCGACTACAGTTTCGACATCATCCGCCAAAGGCTCCAGCAGACGGCCTTTTTGAACCCCGGCCTTTCCATAAGCCTGAAGGACGAAAGAAAACAGGGCGAGGATCAGGAGGCTTCCTTCCTTTACGAAGGCGGCCTGTCTGACTACGTGGCCTACCTTTGCGCTTCAAGTTCGGCCTCCCCCCTCTTCCCGGAGGTGATAGCCCTAAAGGCGGAAGACAAAGGCCTGGGCATTTCTTTAGACATCGCCCTTGCCTGGACCGCCAAGTACGGGACCGTTCTAAAGACTTTTGCAAACACCATAGAGACGGTGGACGGAGGGACCCACGAGGAAGGGTTCAAAGCCGCCATTACAACCACCCTCAACCGATACGCCAAAGACAAGGGCCTTTTAAAGTCGGGAGACGAGAACCTGTCCGGAGAAGACGTGAGGGAGGGGCTTGTATCTGTAGTTTCCGTAAAGCTTGTAAACCCGCAATTTGAGGGCCAGACGAAGGGGAAGCTTGGAAATTCTGAGGCAAAGACTTTCGTCCAAAAGGTAGTAAACGACAAATTCTATGCCTGGCTGGATTCCCATCCGGCGGCAGGAAAGCTCATCGTAGGCAAGGCCCAGGACGCCTACAGGGCCAGGATCGCAGCCAGGAAAGCCAGGGAGGCGAGCAGGAAAAAGTCCCTTTTGGAATCTGCCACCACCCCCGACAAGCTCAAGGACTGCGCCTACAAAAATCCGGATCTGTGCGAACTTTTCATAGTGGAAGGCAACTCCGCCGGCGGAAGCGCGGTGTCGGGAAGAGATCAAAGGTTCCAGGCGATTTTGCCGTTGAGGGGAAAGATCCTAAATACCGAGAAAGCCACAACCGAAAAGATGGTTAAAAGCGAAACGATTGAAACCCTCATAGCGAGCATCGGGGCCGGAAGCGGGGCTTCTTTCGACGTTTCCAAGGCCAGGTACCACAAGGTGATAGTTATGGCGGACGCCGATGTGGACGGAGCGCATATAGCCACCCTCCTTCTCACCCTCTTCTTCAGGTACATGCGCCCTCTGATAGAGGCCGGGTACGTGTATATTGCCATGCCCCCCCTTTACCGAATCCGCTGGACCAAGGGCCCGGACAGCTTCGCCTTTTCCGATGCGCAAAGGGATGAGAAGATAAGCGAAGGGCAGAAAGAGGGAAGGAAGCTGCGCAGCGAAAACGCAATACAGCGCTACAAAGGCCTAGGAGAAATGGACGCCCAGGAGCTGTGGGAAACCACCATGGACCCCTCCACCAGACTGCTTAAGAAAGTTTGCATGGGGGACGCCCAGATCGCAGACGCCACCTTCGCCATGCTTATGGGCGAGGCCGTGGAGCCCAGAAGAGAATTTATTGAGGCAGAGGCTAAAAGCGTCAAATTCATAGATGCCTAGGGGGAAGCATGGACAGCGATTTATTTGATCAAATGCAGGAAGAAGAGGCGGGAGAGCGCATAAATCCCGTAAATATCAGCCGGGAGATGAGAGAGTCCTATCTCGCCTATGCGATCTCGGTCATCGTCGACAGGGCTCTTCCCGATGTGAGAGACGGCCTAAAGCCCGTACACAGGCGCATTATTTACGGAATGCTGGAAGGCGGCTATAAGCCCAGCAAGGGCCCCACCAAGTCTGCGAGGATTGTCGGCGAAGTCATGGGAAACTACCATCCGCACGGCGACGCCTCGATTTACGATGCCCTGGTGAGGCTGGCGCAGCCATGGGCCATGCGCTACCCCCTGGTGTTTAGCCACGGCAACTTCGGATCCCCTTCCGATCCTTCGCCTGCGGCAATGAGGTACACCGAGTGCTGCATGAATCAGCTCTCTTTGGAGATGGTGCGAGACATCGACAAGGATGCCGTAGACTTTGTGCCAAACTACGACGGCCAGCAGCAGGAGCCCACGGTTCTCCCCTCCCGCTTCCCCAACCTTTTGGTAAACGGATCTGCAGGAATAGCCGTGGGCATGGCCACCAATATCCCCACCCACAACCTGAGGGAAGTGGCTGAGGGGATCCACTGGGTGCTAGATCACCCGGAGGCCGGCAAAGAAGAAACCTTAGATGCCCTGATTTCCATTATCCACGGCCCCGATTTTCCGACCGGGGCCCAGATCCTGGGAAGGCGCGGGATAGAAGAGGCTTACCGGACTGGCCGCGGAGCCATAGTGATGAGGGCCAAGGTAAAGATAGAGGAGATAGACAAGAGGACCTGCCTTGTCATAACCGAGCTCCCCTACCAGGTAAACCCCGACAGGCTCATGGGTTCGATTGTCGACCTTATAAAGGCGGGAGTGATAAAGGGCATAGCCGACATGGAGGACTCCACCAACAGCAAGGAAGGGCTGAAAATCGTCCTCACCCTCAAAAGGGATGCGGTGCCCAAAGTAGTTCTAAACAACCTCTTCAAGCACACCCAGCTCCAAACCACCTTCGGAGCCAATATGCTGGCCTTGGTGGACGGGGTCCCGAGGACCCTTTCGCTAGACAGGTTTGTGTGCCTGTGGATAGAGCACCAGATGGAGGTAATACGAAGGAGGACCGCCTACACCAGGAAGGAAACCCAAAAAAGGGAGCACCTCCTTTTGGGCCTGGTAAAGGCGGCTTCTAGGGTGGATGAAGTGGTAAAGGCCCTCAAAGAGAGCGGAAGCGTGGAAGAGGCCAGAGGGAAGCTGAAAGAAATGCTTGAGATAGACGACGGACAGGCCGACGGCATTCTTTCCATGCAGCTTCGCCAGCTCGCCTCCCTTGAAAGGGAAAAAATCGTAAGCGAACACGACAGGTTGACATCTGAAATCGAAGAGTGCGATTCCATCCTTTCGGATCCCGCAAAAAGGGTGAAGATCCTTGAAAAAGAGCTAGACGAAATAGTTTCAAAGTTCGGAGACGACAGAAGGACGGAGATAGTAAGGGACTTGTCAAAAGTGGAAGACGAAGACCTTATAGAAGAAAAACCCATGGTCTACTCCCTCACTCGCTCCGGCTACATCAAGGCTTCCTCGGAAGACGAATACAAGGCCCAGCACCGCGGAGGCAAGGGCGTGAAGGGGGCAAGCCTTTCGGAGGGGGATCTCGTAGATCACTTCATTTCCGCATCCAACCACGACTGGCTCCTCTTCTTTACCAACATGGGAAGGCTTTACAAGGTCAAGGGTTTTGAAATTCCGGAGTCCCGAAGGGATGCCAAAGGGCAGCATATAGCCAATGTGCTCCAGCTCGAGCCCGGGGAAAAAGTGGAGAAGATGCTTGCCATCTCTAACTTTGACCAGGCTTCCTTCCTCGTCCTTGCAACAAAGAAGGGAAAAGTGAAAAAGACCGCGCTTTCCAACTACGCCAATGGAAGGAAGAGGGGCCTTATAGCCATTTCCCTCACTCCAGGCGACGAACTTATAGGAGCGGGGCTGTGCAACGAAGAAGACGATCTCATCTTCATTTCCAAAAAGGGCATGAGCATCCGCTTCTGCGCCAACAACGATCAGCTTCGGCCTTTGGGCAGGCAGGCAGCCGGGGTGCAGGCCATGAAGCTTAAAGAAGGTGACGAAGTGATAAGCATGAAGGTGGTTCCTGGCCGCCCCGAAGATGAAAAACGGAAGGCGTTTCTGCTTTTGGCCACCTCCCAGGGATTTGCCAAAAAAACCTCTCTGGACAAGTACAAAGTGCAGTTCAGAAACGGGTACGGCACCAAGGCCATGAGCATGAAAGACGAGAGGGGGTCGGTCGTGGGAGCGGTCGTGCTCCAGGAGGACTCCGATATCTTCATGCCCGTTTTAAACACCGGCAAGGTCATCAGGTTTAACAGCTCGGAAATTAAAGAGTCCGGGAGGGTCACTCAGGGCGTAAAAGCGGTAGATCTGGATCCGGGCGACGAAGTGACCGGGGCCTTCAAGTCGGAAGCGGACCTGTGAGAGCCATTTGCTAGAGTATTTAATTGAATTTTAAACTCTCAATCGTACGCTTTTCACCGTTATGCTGTGACGAGGAGGAAAATGGCTGACAATACAGAGGGGCGCCCCGCTCCCCAGGATTTGCCCCCGAGCGTGGCCCCGAGCGCTTCTAAGAGGCCAACCGGAAGAAAGCTAAGGATTCCCAAGGCCAGGAGGATGAGGCTGTCGGTAACGAAGGTGGATCCGTGGAGCGTGGCCAAGGTTTCCTTCCTCCTTTCCATAGCCTGGGGCATAATACAGGTGATTTGCGCCGCCGTGCTTTTCGGCGTGCTTAAGGCTATGGGGGTTTTCAACTCCATTTCAAAGCTCATTTCCAGCGCCGGGGTGTCTGCAGGATCCATGGCCGGGGGGAACATTTTTTCCATAGGCAAGATTTTGAGCATCGTGACGATATTTTCAGTGTTTGAAATTATTCTCGTCGTGATTCTTGCCACTATCGGGGCCTTTCTCTACAACGTGGTGTGCATGCTCATAGGCGGGGTGCACGTCACTTTGGGCGACGACTGAGCCCCCCTTCCCTCTTGCTCCTCAGGCCTATGGCGATGTTTTGCCTCACCGATTCATAATCAAAATTCAAAGGTGAGAAGGTCTGGATTGTTGCCCACCTTCTCAGATCCGGAAAAGCCTTCGATACAAACTCCAGTCTGTCTTTTAGCGCCTTTTCCCAGTCCATGAGCATCTTTTCCTTGCGCATAAGGGAGCTTTTGTGAAGGCGGTAGTGGTACAGGACTTCGGGAAGCCTTACGATTCGGCGGGCGTTGGCGAAGATGTGGCAAATCCTGGCGGTGTCTTCCACAAGCCTTCCTTCCGGGAACTTCACCCCCTCGTATACCTTTTTTTCCGCCAGAAACGACCAAAGGTAGCCTCCGATTTTTCCCTTGATCTGTTTCTTTATGATTTCCCTGGGGGTAAGAACTTCCACGGATTTATAGCGGTTGTGGGGATAGAAGCTGGGAACGGGCTTGCCAAATTCATTTATCCCGTCGAATTTAAACATCGCTATCTGTGCCCGGTAGCGCTTCATAGCTTTTAGGCACTCTTCGACGAGGCGCGGATCCATCAGGTCGTCAGAATCGCAAAAATAAACGTATTTTCCCCGGGCCAGGGAAAGGCCCAGGTTTCTTGCGCATGACACTCCCCCGTTTTTTGTAAAAACCGCCTTGATCCTGGGGTCTCTTCTTTGGGCCTCTTTTAAAATGGCCCCGCTTCCATCCTTGGATCCGTCGTCTATGGCTATGACTTCAAGATTTCTCCACGTCTGATTGAGGATGCTTTCTATCGTCTTTTTAAGCCATCTTTCAACGTTGTAGACGGTAAGGATCACGCTTACCAGCTCTTCGTTTTCCTTTTCGGGAAAATCTGGCAAATCTAAAGCCATAGGCACAAGGGTCCTTTGCATGCCCCGGGAGAGGCAGGCTTGTTTTAAATCTTTCCTATCAGGTCTTCGTTGGGGGAAATGGTCTTATCTTCCTTTTGCCAGTGGGCGGGGCACACCTGGTCGCCGTGTTCGGCTACAAATCGGGCGGCTTCGAGAGTCCTCAGAGCCTCTTCCCCGTTTCTGCCAATTCCCATGTTGTTTACGGTGTAGGCCTGGATTATGCCTTCAGGATCCACTATGAAGGTCCCCCTGTAGGCGGTGCCGGTTTTTTCGCACAGCACTCCGAAGAACCTGGCCAGCACCCCGGCGCTGTCGGAGAGCATGGGATAGGTGATTTTCCCTATCCCCTCGCTGGATTTCGCCCACGCGTCATGCACGTAGGCCGTGTCCTCGGACACCGAGTAAACTTCGCAACCCTCGGCCTTGAATTTGTCGTACAGGGTTTCCATCTCCTCCAGTTCGGTGGGGCACACGAAGGAAAAATCTGCAGGATAAAAGATGAAAACGGACCAGTGGCCCAGAACCTGTGAAAGGGAAATTTCCGTTATTTCCTTCTTGTAGTATGCAGGAACCGTAAAGTCCTCAAGCTTTTTTCCTATCAAGCACATATAAGCCTCCCAATAGGGTTGCACGAGAAAAGGTAGTCAAATCAGACTAAATCCATTTTAAATGGATATCAACAGCCCGATCGCCCCCTCTTCTTTCCGGCATTGAAGAGTTTGTTGCCTCTCTAGGGTAAACTTACCAAAAGCTTGACATGAGGCAATTCGAGGCTATTTTGTTATTGTCTTTTGAGTAGTCCTTCTTCTACTCTCCGCTATAAGCGCCAAACGTTAAGCAAATCTGACGAAAGGAGGCAGAAATTGAAAGAAAGATTTGCAACGCTGAAAAGGAGAAAATTAAAAGCGCAGGAAGCCGGGGATGTGCAACTGCGCATAATACAAGCCTGCAGGGAAACACCGGAAAAAGTTCTGGAAAGTTTAAACACTTCCGAGGAAGGCCTGAGCACAAAGAGGGCCGCCTCTCTTCTCAGGCGCTACGGGCCCAACGAGCTGGCCGAACACAAAATCAACATCTGGAAAATAATCTTCGATCAGGCAAAAGACCCCATTATGATCCTCCTGTTTATAACGGGGGTTTTGAGCTTTTTTCTGGAGTCGGTAAGCGGAGGAATTGTAATATGCGTGATCCTGTTCCTCTCTTTGGCCATAGGCGCCTTCAACGAATGGAGGAGCCAGAGGACGGCAGATTCCCTTAAAAAGAGGATTTCCCACAGCACTTCCTGTTTGAGAGACGGGGTATTTTCCGAAGCGAAAGTCGAGTCTCTGGTGCCGGGAGACATAGTGAGGATGTATGACGGGGAAGTTGTTCCGGCCGATGTGCGCCTTTTGAAGGTCGAGGACTTTTCGTGCGACGAGTCGGCCCTCACGGGGGAGAGCAGGCCTGCAAAAAAAAGCGTCGCGCCCGATCCTGATGCCGTGAGCGTAGTGGACTGCAAGTCCTGCGCCCTAATGGGGACCATAGTGAGGGAAGGGAGCGCCACCGGAGTGGTGGTAGCCACGGGCTCCCAGGCCGAGCTTGGCTCAATCGCCTGCCAGCTGGCTTCCAACAGGGCCCCCACGGACTTTCAAATCGGAATTAAGAAGTATTCCAATTTCCTCATGATCGTAGCCTTCATAGGGACGCTGCTGATTCTTATCATCAACGGCCTTTTGGGAAAGGGGTGGATTTCTTCGGCCCTATTCGCATTTTCGGTGGCGATTGGAATTACCCCCGAACTCCTCCCCGTCCTGGTTTCCACTTCCCTTACGGCGGGATCCAGGATGCTAGCCAAAAAGAAGGTGCTGGTAAAGCAGCTCATGTGCATAGAAGATCTGGGAGGGGTGGATGTGCTCGTCACGGATAAGACGGGAACCATCACCAACGGGCATATCAGCTTCGATTCGGCCCTCGGACCCCTGGGGGCGGATTTTAAAGAGGCCATGCTCCTTTCCGCCGTCTGCTCGGATTTTGAAATCAACAATGAGGGGAAGGTTACAGGGGGAAACGATCTGGACATCGCCCTCGGAGAAGCAATGGTGGAGGAATTTGGGATAGAGAGAAGCCAGACGGAGCAAAGCATAGAATCCTTTGCAGCCTTTAACCACATAACGCAAGTGGAGGCTGCCGTAGCCAAAGATCTAGATTCCTCCCATCCCGGCTCATGGCTCTTTGTGAAAGGCGCCCCCGAAAAGGTGATGGACCTTTGCAAGAGCGTTCCATCCGGAGCCGAGGACTATTTGACCTCCCTGTTTAAGAAGGGGCTCTACGTAATTGCCGTGGCAGAAAAAAAGGTTGACTGGGGTCCCGGAAAAGACGGGAAGGAAAGGGAGATAGAAAGGGAGGACGAAGAGGATCTGACCTTGGTGGGCTACCTTACCTTCCTGGATCAGCCCAAGCCTGACGTCTCCCAGTCCATAAAGAGCCTCAGGGCGCTGGGGATTGAAGTAAAGATTGCAACCGGAGACAACGCTCTTGTAGCCCAGACGGTCTGTGAAAAGATAGGCCTTTCTTCAGGGCCCGCCCTCACTAATGAGGACTTTGACTCTATGAGCGACGAGGAAATATGGCAAGCCATGGCTACTACCGCCGTATTTGCCAGGGTAACTCCGGAGCAAAAGCAGAGAGTGGTGTCAATACTGCGCCAGCACGGTCGCACCGTGGCGTTCCTGGGCGACGGGGTAAATGACGCCCTCGCCCTTCATAATGCAGATGTCGGAATTTCCGTGGATACCGCAGTCGACGTGGCCAAGGACGCCGCAGGAATAATCCTTCTCGACAAGGATCTGAACGTTATGGTAGACGGGGTGAAGACCGGAAGGCGCATTTTCACCAACACCATAAAGTATGTCAATATGTGCACATCCTCAAACTTTGGAGGCATGTTCTCTACGGTGGGCGGATCTTTCATCCTCCCCTTCCTGCCTATGACCGGAGCTCAGGTTTTGCTTCAAAACCTCATATACGACGTGGCGCAGATGGTTATTCCGGGCGATCACATAGATAAAGATCAGGAATCAAAGCCCACCCACTGGGACATAAAGTTCATTTACAGGTTCATGGTGCTTTTCGGGCCCATTTCCAGCATTTTCGACTACACTACCTTCGCTTTAATGATCTTTTTCTTCCATGCTTGGACAAATAACGTACCCGAATTCCATTCGGGCTGGTTCATAGAGTCTTTCTGTTCGCAGACCCTGATCGTCTTTATCATCAGAACCCGCCGCCTTCCCTTCTGGAAGAGTCGCCCCTCGCGCCTGCTTACCTGGTGCACTTTGGGGGCGATAGGGCTTGCCACAGCCATTCCCTACATACCGGTGTGCAACGGATGGTTTGGCCTGGTGCCCCTGCCCGGGATCTACTTCCCGTGGCTTTTGGCGGAGATGTGCGCGTACATCTTGCTTTGCGAGCTGGCAAAATGGCTGTTTTACAAAAAGCTCTGGCATCCGGCCGTTACTGTCCCTCTCGGACAGTATCCCGAGCCTAAAGCTAAGAAAATTGCCAAACTCACTAAGTCGCAAAATTAAGCCCGGCGCCTTTAAATTAAAGGATGAAAACGTTCCCGGAGATTGAATTACAATTTCATTGGTAACGTTTTCTTAAAGATTTTTCGAGGATCATGCTCCGGGGATATCAACATAAAGGGTACAGCTTTGTTTTAAGACTTATACCCCTCCTTATGACAAGTTATGAGCTGGGCTTTGGCTCATACCTCCTGTGCGCCGATAAAAACATAATTGCCGGAAGATTTTTAATTTCCCTAGGCTCTATCACCTTTGCCCTTTTTTGCGTAGTGGCGACTTCCATGAGGCAGATAGAAGGGTTTACCCACGTATGGTACTTTCCGGCTGCGGCGTACTCTTTTGCCCTGGCCATATGCATTTGGGCAATAGTGATTTTGGCCACAGGTTCGAGCGCAGCCGACATTGTCTCCGGCCATATGGCTCTGGGCGCCGGAATGATAGCCCTGTGTGTTTCGACAATAGCCCTCACCTCGCGCCATTTCTTGCATATCTCTGCCAACAGCCTCCACCGGACCGATTCCTCCATAGACGCCTCTTCTTATACCAGACGCGGCGTTTTGCTTTTAGCCTCCATTCCCGCCTGCGTATCTTTGGCAGGCTTTTGCTATGCAATCTACTCCATGGTTTTGCATGCCACCCCTGAAAAGCTGGGAGGGCATGCGCTTGTGGCCCAGTCTTTCGTGTGCCTGTCTTTAACCTTCATCGTCTACATCCTTGCGCGCCAGATGAACAACACTTTCCTAAAGAAATTTAAATGGCGCTTTTCGGTATACGTAATCATCAACGGCCTGGTAGACATAATCTGGGGGATATGCGTTCTGTGCATGCGCCCCCAGGCTTTCATCACCCCGGGCTTTGGGATGATCGCGCTGGGAATGGTGTGCATTTCGATTTCGGGAAAGGCCCACAGGGTTGTAGGCTCGTGGAAAGGCGTATCGGAACTGGCTTATTTTGCCGCATATTTTCCCGTATTTGCAGGTCTGGGGGGCCTGTTTTTAAGCATCATCCTTTTCTCGGTTTCCACCCGCTTCCCAGCCTATCTCGATGCGGCATATACCGTCTCAGGGCTGTCTGCAGTATGCGTGGCAATATACGGAATAGTGGCAATTCCTGCCGTCGATCCTATTTCCTTCTGATTTTTCTAAGTGTGTACTTTGATTTGAAAGGGAGTAGAATTTCGACGGTAGACCAATCTACCTGAAACAGCTTTGAATAGCGCATCGGCTGCGTTGCGCCGGTCCGAATACGCGCGGCGCCACAGGCCGAAAGCTGTATTTATGTGAAAGGTGGCTCGAATGACGAGTCCGATTCATGTCAATTCAGAGATAGGCAAGCTAAAGAGCGTGATACTCCACCGTCCCGGACATGAGGTGGAAAACATCACTCCTGAAATAATGCCCAGGCTTTTGTTCGATGATATTCCCTATCTCCCCATCGCCCAGCAGGAGCACGATCACTTCGCCGACATTCTCAGGGATGCCGGAAGCAAGGTGCTCTATCTTGAAGACCTCACTGCCGAAGCTTTGGCCGATGACAGCGTAAAGGAAAGCTTCATAGAGCAGATGCTCCAGGAGAGCGGATATAAGTCCGGAGCCGTATACGCGGCCCTTAAGGAATACCTCCTGTCCATGCCCACCAAGGACATGGTGGAAAAGACCATGGCAGGCATCAGGAAAGAAGATATAGACTTCAAGCCTCGCACCCTTGCCGAGATGTCGGAAGACGAAGATTACCCCTTCCTCACCGACCCCATGCCCAACCTTTACTTCACGAGGGATCCTGCGGCATCCATAGGCGACGGCCTTACCATTAACCGAATGACCTATGCCATACGCCGCAGGGAGAGCATGTACATGGAGTACATAATCGCCCATCACCCTGATTTTGCAAACAAGGGAATTCACGTGTGGAGGGACAGGTACTGCAAGACCCGCATGGAAGGCGGAGACGAGCAGGTGCTCAGCGACCACGTGATGGCTATAGGCATTTCCCAGCGCACCAGCGCCGATGCTATCCAGGATCTGGCTTCCACCCTCTTCGAGGAGTCGAAGTTTGACACCGTTCTGGCGGTAAAGATCCCCCACAGCCACGCCATGATGCACCTCGATACCGTCTTCACCATGGTCAACTACGATCAGTTCACCATGGATGCTGAAATCCTCGATAAGAGGGGAGAATCCGAACTCTACCTGCTTCATCCCGGCAAGGACGGCGGGATCAAGATTGAGACCAGAAACAAGCTCGACAAGACTCTTTGCGAAATTCTTGGAAAGAGCGAAATCGACATTATGTTCACTGGCAATGGGGATCCCATTGTGGCAGCCCGCGAGCAGTGGAACGACGGCTCCAACACCCTGACTATAGCTCCGGGCGAAGTCGTTACCTACGATCGCAACTACGTCTCCAACGAGGTACTGCGCAAGCACGGCATCAAGGTTCACGAGACCACTTCCAGCGAGCTTGCTCGCGGTCGCGGCGGCCCTCGTTGCATGTCTATGCCGATTGTGCGCGAAGACTTGAAGAACTAGAGGAAGAAAGGAGTAATCGTGGCAAAATTTGAAAACGTATTTTACGGACGCAGCGTTCTGGCCTGCAAAGATTTCACACCTAACGAACTGCGCTACATGATTGATTTGGCGCTTCACCTCAAGGAACTCAAGAAGCAGAACATTCCCCATCACTACCTTGAGGGAAAGAACATAGCGCTTCTGTTTGAGAAGACTTCCACCAGGACAAGGTCTTCCTTCGTTGTGGCCTCCCACGATCTGGGAGCCTACCCTGAGTACATGGACTCTACCGGCACCCAGTTCGGAAAGAAGGAATCTGTGGAGGACACTGCCAAGGTCCTCGGATCCATGTTCGATGGAATTGAATTCAGGGGCTACAAGCAGTCCACCGTAGAGGGCCTGGCCAAGTTCTCCGGGGTTCCGGTTTGGAACGGCCTGACCGATGAGTGGCACCCCACCCAGATGCTGGCTGACTTTATGACTATGAAGGAAAAGTTCGGTCACATTAAGGGCCTCACCCTCGCCTTTGTTGGCGACGGCAGGAACAACATGGCCAACTCCCTGCTTGTGGCGGGCACCATGCTCGGGGTCAATGTTCACATTGTCACCCCCTCAGCTCTGCACACCGATCAGAAGATCGTTGACATCGCCAATTCCTTCGCCAAGGAAACCGGAGCTACTCCGATAGTGACCGATAACATTAAGGAAGGCGTAAAGGGAGCCAATGTCATTTACACCGATGTGTGGGTATCCATGGGCGAAAATGACTGGGAGGAAAGAGTTAAGCTCCTCAAGCCCTACGAAGTGAACATGGATCTCATGAAGATGACCGGCACTCCCGACGACGAGCTCATCTTCATGCACTGCCTGCCTTCCTTCCATGACCTCAACACTGTTTACGGCAAGGAAATCTTCGACAAGTACGGCCTCAAGAACATGGAGGTTACCGACGAAGTCTTCCGCTCCAAGTATGCATGGCAGTTCATTGAGGCTGAGAACCGCATGCACTCCATCAAGGCCATGATGGCCGCCACCTTGGCCCCGCTTTACATCCCGGCCTACGCTGTGAATGGGTGCAAAGAGTAAATGGGCAAGCGCATAGTTGTAGCCCTTGGCGGAAATGCAATAGAGACCGCCATCGGAACCGCCCAAAGCCAGGAAGAGTCCATAAAGAAGACAATGGAATCCCTGGTGGAATTCATTAAGGACGGATCCCAGCTCGTGATTACCCATGGAAATGGGCCTCAGGTAGGAAACCTCCTCCTTCAGGAAGCTGCAGGATCTACTAAAAAGAATCCGCCTATGCCCCTTGATACCGTGGGAGCTATGACCCAGGGCGAAATAGGGTACTGGATGGAACTGGCACTGGATGAAGTGCTTGCAGAAAATGGCATAGACAAGACTGTTGCCGCCATAATCTCGCAGACCGTAGTTTCAAAGGACGATCCTGCCTTCCTAAAGCCCTCCAAGCCGATTGGCCCCTTCTATACCAAAGAAGAATGCGATGAACTCAAGAAAGAGCATCCTGAATTCGTATATGTAGAAGATGCAGGAAGAGGATTCAGGAGGGTGGTACCCAGCCCTAAGCCGATAAAGATGCTCGAAGTCGGAGTGGTTCTGGCAATGCTGGAAAAGGGAATGGTACCAATCGCTTCTGGAGGCGGCGGCGTTCCTGTAGTCAGCGACGGCAAGGGCGGTTATGTCGGAGTTGAAGGTGTAATCGACAAGGACTTTGGCGCAGCACAAATGGCCAAGGATGTGGATGCCGATGAGCTGATAATTTTGACTGCTGTGGACAACGTCTGCGTCAACTTCAATAAGCCTGATCAGAAGGCTCTGACGAATGTGACCGTAGATGAACTCGAGAAGTATATGGCCGAGGGGCAATTTGCCGCCGGAAGTATGCTTCCCAAGGTACAGGCGGCAATTAAATTTGTGACGGCTAAGCCTGAATGCAGGGCCATTATTACTTCTCTCGACAAGGTAGCTGATCTTGTTGCAGGAGTTCCTGGAGTGGGAACGATAATAAGAAGCAAGTAAGCATGCCTCTCAAAGCGCCCTTTATAGGGCGCTTTTTGTATTTACATCATCTTTTTTTGCTCATTTGGTATTCTCAATAATGAACAACATGTCAATGTGGGGAGCGTAAGTGGGCAGGCGGAGAAAATCTGCTGGAAGTTCTAAATCTCATTCCAAACATGGTATTAGTTTTCTAATATTGTCCCTTTTACTGATGGCGAGCGGTATTGGAATAATCGCATATCCCGTTACACTTACCATCAAAAATTACATTGAACACGAAAAAGTGATTCATGAACTCAATGAGGAAGACAAAGAGATTCCAATAATTAAAGCAAACCAGGAGATTAAAGCAGCACAACAATACAATGCAAATTTAGCCAAGAGCGGGCAGTACCTGATAGGACAGGGGGCTTCTGACTTCATGAGTAGCGGATCCAACAACGATGTGGAAAAGACTCCGGCCTATTTGGAATATCTGAATATTTTAAGCGGACAAAATGATAATGAAGTGGAAGGATATGTTTCTGTACCGGAATATGGCATTAACCTTCCTATTTACCATGGCACTGCTGAGTCTTCGTTGGCTCGAGGGGCAGGGCAACTTTACGGAACCTCTCTTCCGGTCGGGGGTCCTTCTACAAGATCTGTAATTTGTGGTCATACGGGCGTAGTATACGCGATGCTTTTCACCCGACTCATGCAGATGAAGATAGGAAACCTCTTCTATATAAACGTTCTTGGGCACACACTCGCCTACAAAGTGGTAAACATAAAGATAATTCTTCCCAGCGATGTGAATGCAATAAAAATTGTGCCGGGAGAAGATCTCGTCACCCTGCTTACTTGCTACCCGTACGGAATTAATACGCATAGGTTGCTTGTAACGGGTGAGAGGGTTCCTTTGGGTGATCTTTATCATGCAAATCTTGTAGATGGTCTGCTCATAATTATTTGGAGCGTGGCCATTGCCCTTTTCCTGTTCTTAATCTTCTGCCTCATGATTAGAAAGTGGAGGCACTGGATAAGGATGTATCATGCCTGTAACAGGCATAGGCATTAAAGTGTCTCCGACACGCCGACATTTGTTGCCCCTCCCCCCCTCTGCTTATCATCTATTAAGTCACTTGCGGAGGACGCCTCCGCACAGTTAGCAGGTTGAGAACTCAAAAGCGTTGATCGTGCATCAGCCCTCTGGCATGCGAATGCAGGGGGTTGACTTACAGCCAAGTTTGTAAGGCCTCTTTTAATAACGAAAGA
>JAFPUC010000001.1 GCA_017413255.1 Aeriscardovia sp.
GGTAGCGGCGTTTGCAATTCCTGCAAGTCCGAGGCATCCCAGCGAAACTGCGGCTATCGCAACTCCGCCTAAAAGTTTTTTAGTTTTCGTAGATTTCATTTTCTTCTCCGGAGTCAAAGAAACCATCAGGCCTAAAGCCTGCTCGAAGAGCAAGTCTACCGTAAAAGGGGGCATAAAAAAAGGCCCCCGAAGGGGGGGGGCCCTATCCTTCTTTTGGCAAGGGGGGATCCGGAAGGGGAGGGGAGGAGGTCCTTTTAAGGCTCTTTACCTCTATCACGGAAGAAGAGGTAGCAAGGACCCTCCTTGCCTGGGCCGGGGGGTTTTTCGGGTTTGAAGAGGGGGGGATTTTAAAGGACCCTACAATCCTCGCCTTCCCCAGCCTTTTTTCTTCTTCCCTCTTCCTCTTTTTCTCCCATGCAGGGGATCCCGGGATGAGCGAAGAAAGGAAGGCCGAGGAAGCCTCTTTTCCCGCCGCCCACAACACTGCCGCTCCAACTAGGAGGATTACAAGGACCCAGATGGAAAGGACGGCCCAAGTCATCTACCTATGCCCTCTTCCTTTTGCGAAGGATGAAGAAGAGGGCTCCCGCTCCAAAGAGCGTTACCGCAGAAAGGGAGACGAGGAGGATCACCTTTCCTCCCGTGAAGGGCAAAGAAGAGGGGATAACTATGGCCCAGACCGTGTTTTCGGAAGAGTTAAGGAGGTTTAAGGGGTCCTTTATCGCCTTAAGGCTCTGGGGGGAAGAGTAGGAAAGGGTGGAAGTAAAGGAGAGAGCGGAAGAAGCGGCTCCCTTTGCAGGGTCTACCTGGGTCAAAGTGTAGGAGCCGTCCTTAAGGCCTCCCATGGAAAAGAGCGCGGAAGAGCTCCTTTCAGTAAAGTCATAGGGAACAGAACTCCAGCTCCAGCCCTCGAAGGTTCCCTTGCTTTCCTGAGGAGTAAGGTACTTTCCCGAAGCGTTCTGCACGGTGTACTTGGAACCCGGGGCAGGGGTGGAGGTTTTGTACCAGAGGCTCTTGAACCAGATGCCGGTCTCGGAGGAAGGATCTGAGGGGGAGAGGGAAGAGGGGACGGAGTTGTCGGCGGGGCCGTTGGTGTAGAGGGGGGATGAAGAGACGTAGTAGCCGCTGCCCGCGTCCTGGTCCCACCATCCGCTTCCAAGAGCCATCCACTGCCGGAAGGTGCCCCCGTTCGTGAAGGAAGTTTGCATAACCGCGGGGAAGGAGATGATGATGAGGCGGTTTGAAGAGGAAGAGAGGGGCTCTCCCTGGGCGTTCTTCCCGTGCGCTTCAAGGTACTCTAGGGCCTCATAGGGAAGGGTGATGGTGTAGATCCTAAGCGGACGATCTTCCGGAGAAGTGCCGGAGGCTTCTCCGGAAGATCCGCTGGCGCCGTTTGAAACGAGGGTGGAGAGGGGGATGCCGGCAACTTCGATGTTGGAAGTGGAGGGGTCGTCCATCTTAAGGCCGTTTACATCCTCGGCAATCGAAACCTTAAGGGAGGAGGCGTACCCGTTTTGCCCGGCAGTAGAAGCGGGGGAGGTTACGGCCATTGGAAGGTAGCCCTCCCAGCCCTCGGTGAAGGGAACGCCTACGGTTTCAGTCTGGTAGGCCTGGGATGAAAGGGAGCTTCCAATCAGGGGGGCCATCTTTACGGGGGCAAGGGCGTAAATGGAGTCTTTGGAAGCGTCTACAAGGCCTGCAGGGTCGGCGCTCGCGCTCATGGCCTCGGGAGAAGAGTAGGAAAGGGTTACTTTAAAGCTTCCGTAACTGGCGCCCGGGTAACCCCCGTCCCAGTCCCCCGGGGCTCCGTCTATGGCGGGCCAGTTTTGGGCTCCCGTGTTCTCTTGCGAAGCGCTCTTTCCGACAGAGTCCGGCCATGCCACCTGGGTCACGGTGTAAGTGCCGTTTTGAAGGCCTCCGAAGGAAAAGACGGCATCAGCGTTCCTCTGGGAAAACTCAAGGGCGGAACTTGCGTCCTTCTGCCAGCTCCAGCCCTCGAAGGCGCCGGAAGAAGACTTGTCTTCTTCAAGGTAGTCCCCCGCCGAATTTTGAACGAGGAACTTTGCTCCCGTAGAAGCCGAGCCGTCGGCGTTAAGGCCCTTGAACCAGAGGCCGGTCTCGGAGGAAGGATCTGAGGAGGAGGGGGAAGAGGGGACGGAGTTGTCGGCGGGGCCGTTGGTCTCCACTTCAGGAGACAAAGCCATCGCCTTGCCGTTCGGATTGGCCGCATCGTAGGCCTCGTAGTCAAATTCGTAAGTGTAAGAAGACGAGGAAGCAAAGGAGGGCAGAAGGTAGGCTTGCCAGGTAATGGCCAGGGCGCGGTTGAGGACCCCGTTTTGGTTAAGGGATCCTCCGGAAGAGCCCACGGGAGCTTCTCCCCGGCTTTCTATCTCGGAAAGGGCGGAAGGGGAAAGGGTGACTTTCAGGTTCGGAGAAGACGAGGAAACCGAAACGCTGGCGCCCGAAAGGGAGGAAAGCGAAATCCCGTTGGCCTTCAGACTGCTTTCAATTTCAGCCTGTCCGGGAGTGGAAAGGGTGAAGGTGAGGGGAGTGGAAGAAGCGGGCTTGGAGGCGGAATTTTCCTCCCCTGAAAGGTCGAAGGGAAGGTAGGCCTGTGCCTGGTAAGTGTAGGGGTTGGAACTTCCTACAGTGGCGCTGAATGTGGAAGAAGAAAGGGAAGTTCCGTCCACCCTTGCAACGGAGGGGTTGGAACTTCCTACCACAACTTCGTCCTCTGAAGGGTCTACAAACCCGCAGGGGTCGGAAATGGCGCTCATTTTTTCAGGACTGGAAGAAGTGTTATAGGAATTTAGGTCCACCTCAAAGGAGGGGGCGGAGTAGTAGGAGCCGTACTCTTCCGTCTGGCCCTCCTGATTTTCTCCCGACACCACTTCCACCTTGTACGTCCCAAAGGGCAGCCCCGAAATCTCAAAGACCCCCTTCTGGCCCGATACCTGGTTTAAGGGGATGAGGGCGTAGTCATCTGCAGCAGTAGCGCCGAATTGTATGTACCAGAGGTAGCCTATAAGGCCTCCATCGCCATTGGAGGTCACGGAGCCTGAAGAAAGGTCTGAAGAGAGCTGGCCTATGCCCTCGTAGGAATCGCCGTTAAAGCCGGGGCCCGTCCAAGGGAAGGGGTCGATGGGCTGGGAGTTCTGGGCGGCGCCGGGGTAGTTGGAGGAGGAAAGGGGAGTTAAAAGCACCTTTACCTGTTTTAAGGGCTGGCCCTGCTGGTCTGTAGCCTTAAACCAAAGGCCGGAAGAGGAAGGGGTGGAAGCGGGAGAGAAAGTCGAATCTACGGAAGTGGGGTTGAAAAGCGTGGGGGAAGTGCCGGTTTGGCGCAGAACGAAGTTGTTCCATAACTGGTTGTAGTTTACGGTTAAGTAGTTTTCAACCAGGGCCCCCGGGTTCGAATAGGCGTAGGAAGAAGAATCATCGGTGTTTACATAATAGGAAGCTGTGACGGTAAAGTTGCTTCCGAAATTGTCGTAGAAGAAAGCGCAGCCCAAAGAGTCTACAGAGGCCGAAATTCCGCACTCTTCCGTGTTTTGCCCGCACCCGGCGATAACGGGGCCGGATCCTGCAGTTGCAAAGTTTTGAACGTAGGTGTTGTTGGAATTTCCGTTCAGATCGTTTCCGGGGGCGTAAAGATCCTGCCATGCCCCCGTCTGCACCAGGCTTCCGTTTTCGTACTCCTTAAGCTGGACGGCCCCGTTCCACACGGCCTCGCATACTATAGGGAGCTCTTTTTTGAACTGGGCGCCGAAATCGCCCTTTAAAAGATCCTGCGCCGCAGAGACCGCTTTGGCCAGGAGCGCATCCGCATCGCTCGAGTTTTTGGCTTTGTACCAGTTCATAAAGGCGGTCTGGAAGGAAGATACCTGAGGGCTTTCAAACGCAGCCTCGATGTCTTTAAGGGCGGTGTCGTAAGCGGTTCCTGTGTATCCCATATTCTTTAGGCCCTGCTCGACGTCGGGGAGGGCGACTTGAGGGGAGGCCATTCCAAGCACTCCGTCGGCCACTATCCCCGCGGCCCCCTGGGAAGCGGGAAGCTGAACGGTTTCGTCATTTTCGGGCGCTCCCGGGGTGGTGGAGGTTGCAGCAATCCACTGGTAGCCCATGCATTTGCTCATGAACTCGTTTTGAACCGTTCCCGTGCTTGAAATTCCGGAATTTTCAATCTGGCTTTCAGTCCAGGGCTGGCCCGAAGAAGAGACAAGGCCCATGAGGGGGATCGGCGTACCATTGCTTTGCTCAACCGTTACGCCCCCTACATAGCCTCCCTCTTCTATGAGCTTTAACATCTGATCTCTGGAAATGGAGTTGGGGTTATAGTAGTCTCCATTCGTAGAGGAGAAATTGTTCGTCCCGAAAAGCATAAGATCCACCCCTTGGGGGACCCAGATGGAGCCGTCTACCGACTGGCCGGTGAGGCTTGAGCTAAGCCCGCCGTTAATGCTGATGCTTGCTGAAAAAAATCTGCCGGGAAACACCGAGTAGTAGCCTTTTATCCCTCCGCCGTTTTCCGGTTTCAAAGAGGCCAGGACGGCCTTTTCCTCAGAGGGGCTGAACTTTTGTTCCTTAGGCTCTTCCTCCAAAAGGGAAGCCTTTTCCCCTTTGGAGGAAGAGTAGGAAGAAGCTGAAGAGGATCTCGATGCCGCCATGGCGACTAAGGACGCCCCCGTTCCGATTCCCCCGGCCGCAAGCGCCGCAAGCGCAGACAAAAGCGCAATCAGGCGAGTGCGCTTTTTAACTCTCTTCTTCATTCAATCCCCCTATGCTTTAAAACATATCCATTCTAAAGGAAATGGGCATAAAAAAAAGGGGGCGAAACGCCCCCGGTCATTTAATGCGGCAGCGAGCTGCTCTCCCACGGCCTGCCGACCGCAGTACCCTCGCCGCTGGCGGGCTTAACTTCCGGGTTCGGAATGGATGCCGGGTGTTTCCCCGCCGCTGTGACTGCCGCAAAGGCTGCTTCCCTTTTGGAAAGTGGGGGGTTTAAAACCGGAAAGAGGACGCGAAACAAAAGTTTGTGAGAAGAAAACCTTTCGGCCTTTAGTACAGGTCAGCTCCAACCCTTGCGGGCCTTCCACATCCTGCCTATCAAACACCTATTCTAGATGCGGCCTAACTGCCTTGAAGGCACGGAACCCTAATCTTGGAGACGGCTTCCCGCTTAGATGCTTTCAGCGGTTATCCGATCCGCAGGCAGCCAACCAGCAGCGCTTCTGGCGAAACGACTGGCGCACCGTAGCTGCGTCCACCCCGGTCCTCTCGTACTAGGGGCAGGCCTCCTCAAGGTTCCCACGCGCGCAGAGGATAGAGACCAAACTGTCTCACGACGTTCTG
>JAFPUC010000012.1 GCA_017413255.1 Aeriscardovia sp.
AAGGACATTTCTGCGCTAAGGGCATTTGGTGCCTTTTTACGGAGGCGCATGATTTGGAGCGAGAACTTTGCGCTGGAACTGGACAAGCCAAAAACTGCCCGTGCCCTGCCATCCGTCCTTTCTGTAGAGCAGGTGGATGCCCTTCTTGCTTCCATAGACACAAAAAAGCCTGTTGGAGTGCGTGACCGTGCCCTTTACGAGCTAATATACAGCTGCGGTCTTCGCATAAGCGAGGCTTCTTCCCTTCTTGTTGCAAACGTGCATTTTGAGGAAGGGATAATAATTGTCCGCGGCAAGGGCGACAAGGAAAGAATTGTGCCCTTTGGGGCTGCCGCCAAGGAATGGCTTTTAAAATGGCTTTACGAAGCAAGGCCCCAGCTTGTTGGGAATGCCCAGGTTGCGGAGGTCTTTGTAAATTCCCGGGGAAAGCCTATTTCCCGCAAGGGTATATGGAAGAATTTTCAGGCCATGGAGGCAAAGAGCGGGGTAACTGCAAAAGTGCACACTTTAAGGCATTCATTTGCAACCCATCTTTTGGCTGGAGGGGCAGATTTGCGTTCTGTCCAGGAGCTTTTGGGGCATTCTGATCTTGCGACTACGCAGATTTACACCCATGTGGATGACGGTCAGCTTAGGGATTACCATGCCGGTTATTTTCCCGGGCACGGGAAGGAAAAATAGGTCTGGAAAAAGGGGATGAACCAGCCTACGCCGCCGTGGAGGGGCCCGCGCAAGCGGGTTGCGGAGCAATGGAGCGGGTAGGGTCCCGCGGAACCCCGCAAGGGCGGTGGCGCAAAGGTTCGTCCGGTCGGATTAGAGCTGCAATTGAATGGTAGAGCGGTTAAAGGTACCGTCCAAGAGACTAGCTCCAAAAAAAATGAAATTTAGATATAGGCGCTTTTATGTCGATAAAAAAGAAACCGTTGGAGGAAAAAATGAAATTTTCATTAGTGTCAAAGATAGCAGTTTTGGGAATGGCATCAGTTTTTTTTGCATCCTGTTCACCTTCATACAATTCAATTAAAAGAATGCAGAAGATGGAGGAAGGGGTTGCCCATCCCAATACAAAAGAAGAGCTTAAGGAAGCCCTTAGCAAGTACGAAAGGCGTGCCCTTGACCTTGTTACTACAGAAGCCCAGGAAGGTATTTGGTACAAGATGCTTGGAACCCGCTACCTTGACGAAAAGATGTACGGACAGGCCATGGAGTCTTTTAAGAAGGCCCTCACTTTCTATCCCGACAACGCAAACCTTTACTATTATATTGCAGTTTGTGCCGTTTATGTTGCCCACGGACAGGCATTTGACCTTGCAAATGTTGCCGGCACGATTGATTCAGAGAAAAAAGAGGAATACCTTCGCATGAGCGAGGCTGCATACACCCAGGCTTTGAACATAAACCCGGACTATTACCGCGCTTTGTACGGAATTGGCGTTCTTTACACTTTTGAGCTTACGGAAGACAGTGCCAAGGCCATTCCCTACATGGAGCGCTTCCTCCAGACCCAGACCAAGGACA
>JAFPUC010000013.1 GCA_017413255.1 Aeriscardovia sp.
CAACACCGTTGAGAACGTAAAGAGCCTTACCGGCCTGCCCCTCACCGGCGGCGCCGGCATTCTTACCGGCGTTATCGCCGCCGTGATCCTCTTTGGAACCGCGGGCATTGTGCTTGTAGTCTACAAGAGGCGTAAGCAGCAGGAAGACTAACGCCTTATAGGGGTTAGCCCTTAAAAGGCCTCCTTCGGGGGCCTTTTTTTATTGGCCCTTTCAAGGAGGAACTCATGAAATCTCAAGCTGCCCGGAAGGAAGAATCCGCGCCCCCCCTTCCCCATTCCGACGAGGCCGAAAAGGGGGCTCTGGGGGGAATGCTGCTCTCATCGGATGCCGCGGGCGAAATTGCCTCCCTTCTTTCCGCCTCGGATTTTTTCGACTTTTCTCATCTCCACCCGCAGATTTTTTCAGCTATATGCAAAATATTTGAGGAAGGCAGGAATCCCGATCTCGTTTTGCTTTCCTCCGCCCTTTCCTCTTCCGGCCTTCTTTCAAAGATTGAAGGCGGGGAGGCGTATTTGGCAGACCTCGTCTATTCGGTGCCTTCGGCTTCAAACGCCCTGGAGTACGCAAGAATTGTAAAAAACCTTTCAAGGAGGAGGAAGGTGATAGAGTGCGGGAAGAGAATAGAGCAGATAGGCAGAGAGGAGGAAGAAGGGGAAAGGGCGGCGTCCCTCGCCCAGGGAGAAGCTCTTTCCCTCGGCCAGGATGAAGGCTTTAAGGATATGGAAAAGGCCGCTTTGGCTGCAAGAAGGGCGGCTTCGCTCCTTGAGGAGGGAGAAGAGGGCGACCTTGTCTTTACGGGCTTTAAGGATTTGGACAAATGTTTGCAGGGTTTTCGGCCGGGCCAACTCGTAATCGTCGCGGGACGCCCCTCCATGGGCAAATCCACCCTCGCCTCCGATTTTGCCCGCTTTGCCGCGGCAAGCGGGAAGAAGGCGGCGTACTTTTCCCTTGAAATGAGCAAGGAAGAAGTGGCAAAAAGAATGCTTTCCGCCCAAAGCGCCATAAGGCTTGAAAAGCTTGAACGGGGGAGAATCGAGGGTCAGGAAGATTTGGAAAGGCTGGATGAAGGGCTTCTGGCGCTAGACGCCCTTCCGATTTACCTGGACGATTCTGCAGACCTTTCCATGATGGAAATCCGGACGAAGTGCAGGAGGCTCAAGGCACAGGGGGGGCTGGGAATGGTCGTGGTAGACTACCTTCAGCTCCTTTCCTCTCCAAAGGAGAAGGAAAACCGCCAGCAGGAGATTTCCGCCTTTTCAAGAAGCCTTAAAATGCTCTCCAAAGAGCTTTCCTGCCCCGTAGTGGCCCTTTCCCAGTTGAACCGCTCTCCTGAAATGAGGGAGGGCAAAAGGCCCCAGCTTTCAGACTTAAGGGAGAGCGGATCCATTGAGCAGGATGCCGACCTCGTCCTTCTTGTAAACAGGCCTGAAGTTTACAACCCGGACGACCACCCCGGGGAAGCCGAGATAATCGTCGCCAAGCACAGAAACGGGAAAACGGGATCCTTCTGGCTTGATTTCGAGGGCGATTTTGCGAGATTTAGGGATGCCAAAAGCGGATACGGAGGATTTTAAAGGGAAAAGGCCGCTTTCACCCCCTTTTCTTCGGTTCCCCCTTCCCCTTCCTTTCGGGCCCCGGCGCAGGGCGGGGCCTTAAAAAGAAGGGCGTTAGGCAAATCCCCTGAAAAGCGCGGCTTCTGTTGCCCTCCCCCCTTTCTTTCAAGTAGGATAAATTTCGGAAATGGGGCTTTCCCTGATAGGGCTTTTCCTTCAAAACCGCATCCTGCTGACAGTCCCTAGGGTAAAACAAGGAAACAAATGAAAGAAAAATCCCGAGGGTCAGAGATTCTCCTCACCCTCATCTGCGTTTTTTTCGGGGGAGCCATAGGGGCGGGCATAAGGGCCGGCTTGGGCTTTCTCTCCAGGGGCTGGAGCTGGCCCTGGGTTATTTTCGCCATAAACCTTACGGGGGCCTTCCTTTTGGGCCTTCTGGATTCTTTAGTCGCGGCCAAGTCTTCTGCCCGTCCCGGGTTTAAAAAGCTTTCATCTTTCGTGGGGACGGGCATGATGGGGGCCTTTACCACTTACGGCACCTTTGTAGACGGGGTCAGGGACCAGTTTCTCTCCTCTCTTCAGTCTGCGGCCGTAGGCTACGCCCTCTCCTCTCTGGTGGCGGGGGTCTTTCTTGCAGGCCTCGGCCTTTACATCGGAAAGAAAATCTTTAAGGAGGCAAAGTGAACGCGGGAATCTTTATAGCGGCCATGGCGGCCGGAGGCCTTGGCGCCCTTTGCCGCTACTGGGTGGGGGGAGCCATAAACTCCCGCACTCACTTTAAAAGCAAGATGGGAACCTTTTGGGTAAACGTCTCCGCCTGCTTTTTAGACGGGCTTCTGGCGGGGTTTGCAGCCCACTTTCTTGCAGCGTGGACGGGAATGAAGATTTTAAAGTACATAGTGGGCACGGGCTTTTTGGGAGGCTACTCCACCTTCTCCACCGCCTCCGTGGAATCTTTTGAAAACTTCAGGAAGGGCCTGTTTAGGGGCTTTGCCTTCACTGCCTCGATGTTCCTGCTTTCTTTGGGGGTGTGTTTTGCAGGATTCTTTATAGGCCTGGCGTAGGAA
>JAFPUC010000006.1 GCA_017413255.1 Aeriscardovia sp.
CAGAATCTTTGCAATCCAGATTATGTGCATGAAAAACACTTCCACCGGCCAGCTCGTCTACCCAGAATCCTTCCCTCAAGACATGCTGGATAAAGACTACAGCAGCCAGTACCAGTCCTCATGGAACAGCGCCACAAACGGAAAGACCTACACTCTGGACGCCACTTACATCTACAACTCCATTTCCTACACCACTTCCAACGTCATCTGGGAAGACCCCTCAATAAATGAGTCCGGAGTTTACTCCCTGGATCAGATAGAGCAGGATCAACTTAAATCCATGACAGCGGAAACTGGAGAGATAGACTCTTTAAACCTCATAGGCATAACCCAGAGGGCGTACGCGATAAAGACAAACCCTCCGTCCATGAGCATTTCCAAAGGCTATGAAGAAAGCACCGGGGATAATGAAGATTGGAATACTCCTGCGGGAGGGGTTAGCGGAAGTGATGTGGTAAGCCCGGGATCCTACGCCAAGGTAGACTTTACGGTAGAAACCGGCGCTACTCCCAGCTCGGCTCTTAGCGCCACTTTAACTCTTAGCGGAGCTCCAAATGCGCAAATAGACAAAGGCAGTTTTTCAGAATCGGGACTGTACTGGGTGACGGATTCTGATTTTGATGTTACCCTTAGCAATGACAATCGCACTGCCACCATCAAGTACATAGATCCTAGCCTTCTTAACGCCAATACCACCTTTACCTTTTCCTTCAATGTGGATGTGACAAGCCCCAGCTCGTACATGGACCAGGTGTGTTCTGTAGCCCAAGGGGAAGTGACTTTCGATAATTCCACTTTGACCCTCCAGGCAAGCAGCGACACATGGTGCTTTCCGATAGTGGCGCTTTCGGAAAGTGCTCCTTCCCCGTCTCAAGTTACCCCTTCTTCCCCTAATTCCACTGTTTCAATGACTGTTCCGGGCTGGGTCTTCCAGTACAATTCCTCTGTTACAAATACACTGTGGAGCAGCCTAAACGGAAATGCAGACACTTCCCTCAGCGACTTTGAAGCTTTCCTGCCCTCTGTCCCCAACTTAGATCAGTATTCGGTGCCTTCCAATAAGGTCTCGGTCAAGGACCTAACGACGGGAGAAGATGTAACTTCCCTTTTCACTTCCGCTTTTACTCCGGCTTCTTCATATAACACCTACATGCCCTACAACGGGGCAAGTACTTATGGAGGATGGCAGCTTTCTCCCTCCACCTTCCAGGTTTCATGGAATGGTTCATGGCCCTCTTCTACATCTTCTCCCATAGCCTTTGACGTCTTTCAGGTGACTTTTCCCTTAACTCTTCAAAGCAGCGTAGGGGGATATATCTATACCCAGGCTTCAAGCTCCAGTTCTTCGTCTTCTGCCCAGTCGAGCGTCCTTTCCATTTCCACCCCCCTCTCTTCTCCGGCCTTGGCCCCCATCAATCTCAGCGCTGCCGGAATTGCAGAATCTGACGGCTCTGTAGAAAGCTCCAGCGCAACTGCTACTTTGGGAGTTCCAGTGTCCTTTGAGGCACAGGCGCCTTTCCCCTCCGCTTCCCAGATTTCCGCTATGAAGTCCGCTTCTCAATCTCTGGTTTTTTACAGTTACGATGCGGCATCAAATGCGCAATCTCTCAAAGGTGCCTCCATTAACGGGATTGCACTTTCTTCTCTTCCCCAGAGCGTCAGCCAGTCCCAGAACGGAGCTGTGGATATTTTGTTAACTCCCGCCGATCTTACATACATATCTGATCGCGACTCCAGTCCTTCTAAGCTCGTCTTGCGCTACAGCTGGTATGTAGATTTTGCTCCCAGCTATGTGACTTCCGAAACGGGATACGTAAAAGGCTCTTCACTTTCTCTCTCGGCTCAAAATTATCAGCCGCAGTTCTTGTCATCTTCTTCGGCTTTAACTCTTACGGTAAATTCAAATGGCACGGGGCCCTTAACCCCCGATGCCCAGCAGAGTTCGGCTGTAACCGGCATTTGGTTTGAAAACCAGTTGCTGGGCGGGATAGATGCAAAAGGATCCAAATTTACGGTGCAAAATGCTTCAGGCCAGTACCTCACTCCCTCCTCTTCCGGCCAGCCTCCCTATTCTTACTCTTCCTCCCCTTACGACTTTTCGTCTACCGCCTCAAACGGAATGTTTAGGATGTGGGGCCTTCAAGACGGCACTTATACTGTCACCCAGGTGACCCTTCCCCAGGGCGCCTTTGGAACCAAGCCAAGCTTTGAAATTACATTGAACTATGCTTCGGGAAAACCTGCATCCATTTCGGATCCAAATCCCGCTTCGCTTGTAGACCCCACCACCTTTATGGTCTTTAACCAGGACACTCCTGCTCAACTGCCTATAACCGGCGGAAAACTCAGGGTTGTCCTCCTCTTCATTTTGCCCGTGCTTTTGGCCGTGGCAGGCTACGCTTCCTACAGGATCTACAAACTTAGAAGCTGACCCTCAACTTACTTTTCTCTTTTTTTGCTAGCATTAGACAAAACTTTAAGGAGGAAAATGGGACCCGTAGTTTCAGGAATCCAGATAGAAGAGGAGAGCCTTGAGGTCCCCCTCGACTGGAGGGGTTTAAACCCCAAAGATGAAAAAGAAGTCGAAAAGAGAATGGAGGAAGAAAAAATCTCCATCTCTTACAAGGTATTGAAAAAGGCCGGGAGCGGAAAAAAATCCCTAGGCCCCCTCATTTACTTTCAGGGAGGACCCGGGGAAAAATGCCCAAGGCCTCTGGGAATAAATTCCTGCAAGCCGTGGATAAAAACCGCCCTCGACTTGGGGTTTGAAGTGGTGCTTCCCGATCAGAGGGGGGTGGGAAATTCATCCGCCATCACCCCTTTGCTCCTTCTTAAAAAGGGCGGGGCCAAGGAGCAGGCGGAGTACTTAAAGAGGTTTTTGGCAAGATCCATTTCCTGCGATATGGAGTGGATAAGGCTGAAAAAGTTTGAGGGGCAAAAGTGGACCTCTCTCGGGCAGTCTTTTGGCGGCTTTATAACCATGACTTCCCTTTCCTTCTTCCCCGACTCTTTCTCCCTCTGCTTTACTACCGGAGGCATCCCCAAAATCCCATCCGACATAGACAAGGTCTATGAGAAAACCTATGAGCGCCTCGAAGAGAAAAACGAAAAGTATTTTGAAATCTTTCCAAAGGACAGAGAGCTCGTCTGCCGCATAGCAGACAGGATTTCTTCCTCCTCCTACCTTCTTCCCAACGGCGACAAGATGAGCGTAGAAAGGCTCCAGTCTCTAGGGCAGCAGTTTGGGATGTCTACAGGATTTGCCTCGGTGCACTGGATGATGGACGAGGCTCTGGAGGGAAGCGGGCTTAGCGAAAACTTTCTAAAAGACGTGTGGGAGGCAACCTCAAGTTACGGAAGCGAGCTTTACTGGACGCTTCAGGAAGCAATCTACATGGACGGGGACGGGAAAAAGCCCGGCTGGGAGGCTGAAAAGCTGAGAAATAAAATGCCCCAGTTTTCCCCGGCTGCCCGCCCCCTTCTTTTTACGGGGGAAATGAACTACAAGTGGAGGTTTGAACAGGACAAGGCCCTTGTTCCCTTCAAAGACGCTGAATGCGCCCTGGAAGAAAGCGAAGATTGGGATCCCATCTTTTCCATTCCGCAGCTCCGTGAGAACCCGGTTCCCCTCTACGCCATGGTCTACTTTAACGACATGTACGTGCCAAGAGAGTGGTCTATAGAGAGCCTTAAGGAAATTGGAAATTCCCACTCCTTTGTGACGAGCGAATTTGAGCATGACGGGATCAGGGTCTCAAACGCCTTTGAAAAAATCTTGGATCTGGCTGTAAAGAACGGAGATATGCAAATTTAAAATTTCTGCAATCTCTCAATTAGATAAAGAGTAGTTATCTAAATAGCTAGTAGATATATTTGTAAGTAAAGCAAACGATGTTTTATAAATAAATCTACATTTCTAGTATCTTTTAATTTACTGTAATAAAAATACATAAAATTCCATAGGAGGTAAATTGTGACAACCCCAGTTAATATTTATTTACTCTCTCGTTGTCTTGACGAGGATTCATTTAATGTTCTTGAGCAATGCTGTCTTCGTGATAAAAAACCTCATACTACAGGAAGTTGGGAAATAAAATCTCTTCGTCATTTAGTCGACAAGCTCTTTAGTAATGGCCTTTCCATTAGTGAGATGGATGGTTTTTTTTATTCATTTAAGATTCCTCATATCAGTAGAGAGTTTGATCTATTGAAAATTACAGACAATTTTTGCCTTAATATTGAATTAAAGTCTAAGGATGTTGGAGAGGAAAAAATCTGTAAGCAACTATTAGAAAACCAATACTACCTAAGTCACTTAGAAAAGGACTTAAAGCTGTATTCCGTTGTTACAGACACAATGAAGTGTTATGAGCTTTTTAATGATGAGCTTAAACAAGTGGAGTTAACTGAAATTCTCACGCAGATTAAAGAGCTTTCTATGAATTGCTCCAATATGATCGATGATCTTTTCAAGCCCTCAGCTTATCTTATTTCCCCCTTAAATAGAACAGAAGAATTCTTCAAGGGAAATTATTTCCTGACCGAACATCAAAAACAAATAAAAAAGGAAATCATTGATTCCCTATCTTTAAGAGGTATATTCCTTTTAAGCGGTAGAGCAGGGACAGGTAAAACTCTTCTAATTTATGATCTGGCAAAGACTATTTCTAATAGTGGGAAAAAAACGCTTATTATCCACTGCCATAAGTTACCTTCCAACCTTGATGAGAAAATTAAAAAAATTGACAATTTAAGTATTATTGAGATCAAGGATTTACAGACCATAGATCTTAGTGACTATAGTTATATTTTTGTAGATGAATCTCAACGTATTTACTCAGACCAGTTCGAACAAATATGCGCTTCTGCAGGAGATCGGTTAGTCATTTTCTCTTTTGATTCGGAGCAAATTCTTTCTCTGAAAGAAAAGAATAGGGATATTGTCGGTAAGCTCAAAAAACGTAAGAAAAAGGAGTTTGAACTTACCGACAAAATCCGAACAAATGAGGAGGTATCCAATTTTATTTCCCATGTAATGAATCTTAAGAGCCAAGATGAAGTTTTTGATGCTTATCCAGGTATAGATTTATGCTATGCCAATAATTACACGGAAGCCCTCTCCATTCGGAATTATTACTACGATAAGGGATATACTTTCGTCAATTATACAAAGTCAAACTTTAATCTTAGCCCCTATTTAGCATATGAAAGAGCGTATGAACGTGATACACATCATGTCATCGGTCAAGAATTTGATAATGTCGTAATGCTTATGGGTCCCTCTTTCTATTACGATGAAAATGGTTTGCTTCAAGGCAAAGAGCATCCAAATCCCGATTATCTTTATAACAAGTTGTTTTATCAGGGAGCTACGCGCGCCAGGGAGAGACTTGCAATTGTTGTTATAGAAAATCCCGAACTATTTAAAAAGATGGTTGCTATAATCAAGCCTGCAAATCTAGAGAATAAAAAATAACCCCTAGCTTTAACCTTATGGGTCAAATCTAGGGGTTAGTCATCGGCTTTGCTTATGGGATCGCTATGTGAATTTACCTTTCATAGTGAAAACCTCCAATAATGATTCGCATACCAAGAACTGAAGAATCTAAATTAATTTCTTCTTTTTAAGCTCTTCGGGGTCGAAGGTGGCTTCGTCAGCTCCGGTTATAACGCGGTTGGCCTCTACCACCATCGCCCTTATGGCGTCATTCTTTTCAAGCTGCTCTTTGAGGAAGACGTCCTTTTCGGAAAGGTGGAAGACCTTCCAGAAGAGCCATGAAAGGAACCACGCCAGAGCAAACATTCCCACAAGGCAGTAACCGATGTCTGCAAAGTCGATGTTCTGGATCCAGAACAGGAAGCCTGACTGGGCGTTTACTTCCATTCCTATCACCTGTATCACTTCTATCCACGCCACTATGAAGGCCACGGTGACGGAAAGGATGGTGATGATCATGTTGTAGTAGATCTTCTTGAGGGGGGAAGTCAAGGTCCACTTGTAAGCGCTTGCCATAAAGAAGCCGTCCAAGGTATCCATCAGGCACATTCCTGCTGCAAACAAAATCGGGAGGGCTATAACTGCGGTCGGGGGGGCGCCTGCCGCAGTGGCCTGGGCGGAAGTGGCGAGCATGGCCACCTGGGTGGCAGTGTCAAAGCCGAGGCCGAAAAGGAAGCCTATAACGTAAATCTGCCAGTTCTTATTGGCGACGTTTAGTACCTTGTTTACGGCCTTGTCGATTCCGCCTTTGCCTTCCCTCTTAACGTCATCATCTGCAGGATTGTACTTTCCGGACTTTACTTCCTTGAAAGTGTGCCAGGTCCTTCTGAGGATGACTAAGTTTGCCAGGCAGAGGATGAAAAGGAAGACCGCAGATATTATGGTGCCGGCCACATTTCCCCAAGCCGCCAGCTTCGGGATTGCGTTTTTGGCCAGTTCCACTGCGGTAATAGTTAAAATGCCCATGCAAAACACAACTGTCGAATGGCCCAGGGAAAAGAAGAATCCCGCGCCCCTCGTCCTTTTGCCCATCTGGACGAGTTTTCTAGTGGTGTTATCGATGAAGGCTATGTGATCGCAATCGAAGGCGTGCTCGAGTCCGAAGACCAAAGACAAGCCGCCCATTGCCAGGAGCCAAGGATAGTGGGCTATGCCGCTGCACAGCACGCCCCATCCAATTGCCCAGAGGCACAGGATTACAATTCCATACCTCAGGGCGTCACCTTTCCAGGTTCTACTAGCGTTAGCCATACTAGAATCTTTCTATTCCAAGAGAAACAGTAGGTTAGGTGAGACGGACGTTGCCCATTTTATAAGAGAAATTCATTCCTATGCAATAAGGCATCCGATTGCAGGGCTTTTGTAGAATGGGAAGGAGTTTAAAAGTTACTGGAAAGTTTTCATGCCTAATCACGAAATTACGCGCCCGGGCCCTCTTTTGGATGCTGAGGGAAATCTTCGGGAAATTGGGTGGAGCCGACAGCCCCTCCTTCATTACGACAGATCAAAAGTGAAGGCCAACCCACTCAGGATAAAGGAATGGGATTACTACCTTGTCATGAACAATCATTACGGGGCTGCATTTACGGTATCCGATGAAGGGTATTTGGGCCTAGAATCCGTTTCCCTCCTTCTTTTCGATGAACCCTGGGAGCATACCCAGAGCGTCTTTTCCATCTTGCCCATGGGGACTTTAAAAATGCCCCCTTCTTCAAACATGGGCATCACCCAGTTTTACAGCAGGGACCTTAAAGTCAGGTTTACTGTAGAAAAAGAGGGGCGCCGAATTCAGTGCAGGTTTAAGCACTTTGACAAAGCTCCCTTTGAGTGCGACATCTTGCTTACTCCGCCTCCCGTCCCCGCCGATTCCATTTCCATAGCCATCCCCTGGCCCAAAAAAGGCCGTTTCTATTACAACCGCAAGATTAACTGCATGAGGGCGGAGGGCTTTATGCGGTTTGGAGAGGCGAAATATCATTTCGACCCTAAAAACAGTTTCGGCACACTGGATTGGGGGAGGGGAGTGTGGACGTATGACAACACGTGGTACTGGAGCTCCCTTAACTGCCAGGTAAAGGGGAAGGTATTTGGCTTTAATCTTGGCTACGGCTTTGGGAACACCGAGGCCGCGACGGAAAATGCGCTGTTTTATAACGGGAAAATTTCAAAGCTTGAAAAAGTGATATTTGAAATTCCAAAAAATCTTTACGACCAATGGCATCTCTTTACTCTGGATGGAAGGTTGGAAGTCGTCATGGATCCCGTTTTGGATAGGTCTGCCAACTTAGACTTTAAAGCCGTTTCCTCCAACCAGCATCAGGTTTTTGGAATGATGAGGGGCAGGGCTATTTTAGACGGCGGCAAGAAAGTGGAATTTAAAGACGTGATGGGATTTGCCGAGAGGGTGCACAACAAATTCTAGGCACACCCTTTTATTACACGGTATACAAAATCAAATCGTCTTCCTGCATATTGCAGGCCTTTATCAATTTTTAACAGATTTACATCAGACAGGCAGGCGATTTCAAATCTTCTCGCCCTTACCTGCCGCTGCCTTCTGGGAGACAACCATGATCAGAGATTTGCCATTGTCTACGGCCATTCTCTGACAGGTAAAAGCCTGTACACGAAGTTGATGAATGTAGTCTTGGGGGAAAATTATTACTATATACTCCAATCCACTTCCATGGGCAACAACCGGTTTGGCCTGGATCGCCTTCTGGAAGGCCCCAGGGTTGTTGCAATCCCCGAGTTGAGCAACGAGAAAATGCCGAGGGATAAAATCATCAACTTGGCTTCTACAGATCGCATTTCCCTGGAGAGCAAGGGCAAAGACAGCACCGAGGTGCGCCTCACGGGCGTTCCGATTGCGACCACTAACACCGTCCCCAGGTTCCCCTACGACGACAGCGGGGTGATGGCCCGCCTGCTTTTCATCTCCTTTGACGTTGTGCATGAAAAACGGGGCACCGAAGAGGAGGAAAAGGCCCTGATCGAAAGCGTCAAGCATGATCTGCGCGTATACGCCCTGGCGGGGAGAAGGGTTTACAGGGACGGGGACGATAAGAAGAGGTTCATGGATTTCAACAACGAAGTGGCTGATGCCATTCTGGCCTACTTTTCCCCTAAAGAAGGAGGCCGCGTCCCTCTGGCCAGGGTCTATGAGTGCCTCCTTAGCCACGGGGTTGTAACTTCCAAGCAGGCGGTGTCAAGGGCCATAGAGGCGGCGGAGATTCCGGGCCTTTTTATCGAAGCCAAAAGGGGTAAGGCGAGGGAGGTTGTGGGCATTCAAATAAAGTGACTTTCCACCCCCTTACCACAATCCGCCCAGCCTCACCCTGTCGCTCGAGGGGTCGGGGTCCAAAAGCCTCGCTATGACTTCGGGGTCTTCCCCCGTCCCCAAAATATCTGCGTCCCACGTGAGGACCACGTAGGCCTTTCCAGCGTTCCTCTGTGCCGCCACGGCTGCGTTGTAGGCCCCTATGTAGGCGTCCCACGCGTTGTTTTTCTCTATTTCCCGCTTTGAAGCGATATGGGCCTCGGGCCTCAAGGCGTACCCCGTCTCCTTCTAGAGGGTCTCAAGCTTTTCTTCCCACTTTTTCTTTCTCGTTTCAAAGTCCCTTATGGGGCTTTTTGCGTATACTATGAGGTTTTCCACCCTGGGAGGGCCCCAGGCCGCGTACTTCATGACTTGGTCCGTTATAGCCCATTTGGGGGCGACTACGCAGCCTTCGAAGTCCTCGCTTTCAAGGACCTTAGCTTCCCTCTGGCACCCCGGGCTCTTTTCTATCCGCATTTTTTCCCAGTTCTGGCTCTTGTATGGCATGAAGCTTTTCCTGAATATACGGGTTTCTTTGATTTTTAAACATTTTACAGGGCTTTGAGGGAGGAGAGGGGGCAAATTGCTCTTGATGAAGAGTTATCACTGGGTTAAAGGGCATAGACTCCTTGCAATGGATGAAATGATCTATATAAGCCTTGAACTAAACTGTCAGGACCGACATATTTTTCTTAGGGATGAAAACTTTGGATGTGCAACGCTACAAACTGCGCATATCTGCAAAAGAGGGAGCAGGGCGCGCTAAAGCCGCGGCGGATGGGGCAAAAAAGGATTACAAAATGACAGGAAAAGTCGGACGCGTTGCAAACTACATGGAATGGGAAGCCAAGTAGTCATAGGTAGGTGGCATACATGCTTTCGATGAAGAGGTTTCGGAAAAGGTAGGCAAAGAGCATGAAAAAGCTGAAGAAAATGCGTGCAAATGGCGAGAAGCAAAAAGTAAATCCGCCCGTAAATTAGCATTGCCTGTTGTGCTGTGAACAAAGGAAAAGCAGATCGGCTTAGTTACTTCTGGAGCCCTATCCGTAGAATGCATACAGGAAATTTTTTTTCAGTATTTCCTCCCTTGAGTACCCCTGAGGAATACGCCCAAAACCGCACAGTTCATCCATGCACTTATCAAAAACAGATTGTTCCCATCCGTTTTTACGCCATTGCCCTGCTTGTTTTATCGCCTCTTCTACTGTTTTTACTGTTGGAGTTTTTGCGAACAAGTTTCTTATTTCAGGTGAAAGGTTTTCAAGTTGCGATAGGGGTTTTCCTATGTCCTGAATGGGGAAAGTGTCCCACATGCCTTCAGAAAAGTGTTTCTGTCCGGGCCAAACACGTTTCATCAGGTTGCACCAGGCTTCGAACATAGAATATTTGAGAATGGCATATGCAAAGTCTGCTATATCCTTCTTAAGAAGCCAAAAGGAGTAAGTACTGATATCTGCTATTTGATTTGTATTGTTAAAGAAAGATTCGAAATACGTTACATAGTCTAGCGTAGAGTTGCACTCCTTATGACGCATTACTACAAGATCGCCGTCTTTCTTTTTATGGTCCCATCTGCCTGTTTTTATCCACTCGTAGTTCATCTTTTTGCCATTTGGACCTGTTATCCAACCATCGTCTGGTTTTACCTGCAGACCACTACTATCTATGTCTTTTAGCGTCATCCCTGCATTGACATACCATTGATCGGGATACCACAAAGGCAGACATTTAACAGGATTAGGGAAGTAAGTAAGTAGATTTTTATCAGTGCCGATGTTGAAGCTTTTGGTGAGAAATTTAAGTTTCTTGTTGTATTTTGCCTCTGTATCCGCTCCTTGGCAATTGTTATATATTCTTACCGCTATATAATCTTGGTAATTTTTCTTTGCTTCGCCTTCGTTGCCGTCAAATCCTATTAAATCCTCAGTAAGCTTCTTATATCTTTCACCCCAGGTTTTATATCTTGAAGACACTCTGGTTATGTCAAATGAGTTCTTCGAGTTCATGGCTCTATTTACCCCCTTTTTATTCTGCCGAAGTACACAAAACAGTCTAAGCAGGAAAAGAGAAGGCGTCTTCTGGAGAGCAAAGAGGAAAGTCCGAAATCCTGGGGGACGGTTTAGAAGAAGGGCGCAAATGAAACGACTTGAAGGAGCAAAAACAGAATCAGGTCATTTAGAATGCGGGAAAAAGTACAGTGACCCATAAAAACCGCTCCCGAAGGGGCGAAAGCGCTTTTCGGCAAAACTACGATCTCTCAAACATTCCCCCTTGACAGGGGGGGGGTATCTAGGATAAATTTATCTCAACTTACAGATAAAGTCCTTTATCTGTAAGTAATAAATAAACCTTATTACTAAAGGAGGTTCTCATGAGGGAACTGACTGTAACAGAACAGGAAGCCATCAATGGAGGAGGATGGAGCTGGTGGAATCAGTTCTTAAAAGATTTACTTTCTGATGTTGGAGATACTTCTGACATCTTGTCTGGCGCTGGATTTGTAGCATTGCATTAAATTATTTTTAAAAGTCCCCTAGTTTCTTTAATGGTGGAAGCTGGGGTTCTATATTGTAATGCATGAACATCTATAGGCCGGTAAGCCCATCTTTAGCTCTGAAGGGAATGATGCTGCCGGGATTGTGGATAGGGGGAATCCTGTCTGCCGTATCCTGCAGTTTTGAGGGGATTGCATGGCGTTACACTCATTCCCGCTTTAATGCGGAGGCTTTCTTCGTATTTTTGATATTTAGCGGAGTATACGCATTATGTTCTGAAAATTTAAAAAGGATATGCGAAGGAAGAAACTGCCTTATATGGGGAAAAGCCGAGGAAATCCCCGACATTATAAATATTCATGCCGGCTTCTGGATGCCGGTAGTAATCATAGCCTGCCTGCTGGAGGGAGCTAAGTGGATCTCGCCATGGTTTATGTTAGGAGCAATTCCTGCGCTTCTCTGGATGATTTGGGGAGAATACGTGTCTGAAGGGATGAGGAAAAACAGGATAACTTCAAAGGATTTTGAAGAAGTTTATTCGTCAAGGGACTAATTAAAATTTTCAATAATTTAAATTAGCTGTTTATAGCGCATTTAGGAAACTGGATAAAAGACTTCGCGAAAGCTATAAGGGAAGACCCATACCCCCCGCTGTCCCCATAGGTCTGGATTATAAAGGCTGCACATATTATCAGGATGTAGCACTGGCGCATGAGCCAGGTGCCCAGATTTCCGGACGTATAGTTGTACCCCGGAGACCAGAAGAAGACGGGCGGGTTCTTATCGTTCGGAATGCAGTAAACCTGGGAGCAGGAAGCCGTGAGAATCCAGATGGCGAAGATGTCGATTGCAAAGTTTACCCAGGAGCTGTGCCACAGGGGGCTTCCTGTCAAGCATATAGAACATGCGTGTAGTGGAAGGAAGCAGGAAGCATAATGCAGATACTCAAAAGGGCGGCTGTAAATTGTTCTAATTCGCTTTGCCGGAGAGAAAATGCTTTTGAGGCGCCGGGAATGTCTTTTAGGGTTAAGAAGCGATTTCAGGGAAAAGTCTGCGCAGGCAAATAGCTTCATTCTTTTGAGGGCTTTTGCGCATCAGGAAGCTTTTGGTGCACCTGAAATTTGAAACTGCCTAAAATTTTCCGATCGCCACAGAGAGCGGAAGTGAGGTACAGACCCTGGCGGGATCCTTTATTGTATTCAAAGTTTAAAGCGCTTATACGGTTTTGTGAGAAGTGAAGAGTAGAAAGACGTAATGGCTTCACGATTTTGTGACTGTCCTACAAGGCAGCCAAAGCACAGCCGGATAACTAAGGAAAATTGCAATTTATCCTGTATCGGATTATTCCTAACTCAAATCCGTTTTAGGAAGTTCGTCGGTTTTCTTTCCTATGGTTTTGCGCAGTATGAATGAGCATATTATCAGCAACGCCATCACAATGATGGGAATTATGTCCCATTTGTTTTCCTCATTAACTGCAAAATCACCTATCAGCATGACTGCTGTAATGATTTCCGAATTCCATGAGTATACCAGCCACTGCCTGCGGGACCGGTTTTCTGAAAGGGCCCAATCTGATTTTCGCGAAAGCGGCGGCCGCTTCCCCCTTGCGATAAACACTGTCTGTATGAGCATTAAAATCTGCACGCATATGAAAAACAATCCCAGGCAGAGCCAAATCCAAGAGCCTCTCCACATGAGGTACTTCGTTAAAATATTCCCTTTGAAGAAGAAAGAGACCGTAGCTATAGCCAGAAAGAAAAGTTCAATCGCCATAACGGGATACAGCGCTATAAGCGCAAACCTCTCTTTTTTCGACATTTCCATGTCTCATTTATACATCACAGGCTGAGATCGCGCATGCCCCTCCAGGTTGGCTGGGCAGGCAGAAAAGGCTGAGCGCCCCAGTCCTTGCTCAGAGGCCCTATGGAGCCTAAGGCGCGACGCCTACCACCTGCTGGTGTCGATGCCCATTTTGTTGAGGATGAAGTAGAGCATCTTTTCCTTTTGGGAGACTATTTTTGCCTGGCAGGCCATGCCGAGTTTGATTGTTCCTTTTTGGCCTTGAAAGTTGCTTATGGTGCCCTTGTCGAGGGAGCCGGTGACCTGGTAGTAGGACAGCCCCGTTTGCTCGTCGGTTGTGCTCGTCACGTTTATCTGCGTAATTTTTCCGTTCAAGAACCCATATTGGGCGTAAGGGAAGGAAGGGAAGCTGTACTTCACCCCATCTTCCAGTTTGACGTCTCCTATTTTGTCGTTTGGGATCGCGAGCTTTATTTCAAAGCTCTGGCTGTCGCTTATAACCTGGGCGATTTGCTGGCCGGCGCTCAGCACCATTCCTACCTCGATGTCGGATGGAATATAGAGCGTCCCGCTTGCGGAGGCTTTCAACTCGCCTTCCGAGATCTCCTTCTGCAGTAGGTTTATCTGACCATTTAGAGAAGGGAGTTTTTGCTTATCTTCGGATATGGCGTTTTCAACTGTGGACAAGAACTGCCACTTATTGGATTCCAGTTCCAGAGCGGTCTTTTGCGGCCCCGCGTTCAAGCTGTCTTTCTGCTCCTCGAGCTGATCCAGGGAAGAGGCGAGGGTGGAAGTAAAGGTCGAGGGCAGAAGCGAAATAGAGGACTTGGCCGAGGCGATTTGGGATTGAATGGAGGCCATCTGCTCGTCGTAGGCCTGTTTTGAATTTGCTTGGGAAAGCTTTTGCTCGTCTTGAGAAAGGGAGTTTTGGGCATTGATTTCGCTGTCCTGCGATGAAGCGCCTGATGCCTCTTGCGCCTCTGACTTTTGGCTGGATGCTAGGCCGTTGTAGTCCCCGAGGATTTTGCCGCTGAGAGCGTTGGCCGCGCCCTCGTCTTTTTCCAGGGTGTCTTCCTCGGTTTCAAGGGATGACAAAGTCTTTTCGAGGTTTTGCCTTTGCAGGAGGTATTTTTGAAATTCGCTGTTACAGAATGTGTCTTGGCTATTAAAGGATGTTGCCCCGCTTTCTATAGCGCTTATCAGGCTTTGATACGAGGAAATTTCGGCATTGAGCTGGCTCAAGCTTTTGGACGATAATTTGCCTTCCTCGCTGTCCGCCTTATTTTCGTTTATGTATGACATATACTGGGCAAAATAGGCGCTTTTGTCATTTGCAAAATTATTTCCTTCCGAAACGCTCTGCTTTAGGGACTTGAGGTCTGAGATCTGGGAGGCGAGGGAAGATTTCTGCTCATTTAAAGAGTCCAGTTGCGCCAAGAGGTTTTGGGTGTCTAGGCTGACGACAATGTCCCCCTTGTCCACATGGCTGCCGTTAGTGTAGTTTACAGACTTTACAGTTCCGGCCGACACCGGGGCTATAGTCTGTACTGGCTTGTTCGACTCTACAATTCCCTGGGCCGAGACCACCACGGATTTTGTAGAAAACCATGCCCAAATGATGAAGGAAGCCAGTATCAGGCAGAGAAGATATATGAACCATGAGGTGAAGCGTTTGGGGTTTTGTTCCAAAAGCTCCCTGGAATCGGAAAGATCCTCGAGCTTGTGAAGTTCAAAGCGCGCCATTTTAAGCCTCAAATTCCGCGCAGTATTCCTGCCAAAGCTGGGAAAAGCCCCCGCCAGCTCCAATGAGCTCTTCTTTGGTGCCGCACTCCTCGATTTTCCCGTCTTCCATCACGACAACCTGCGAGCACTCTGAGATTGTAGAGAGCCTGTGTGCGATGAAGATGCAGGTCTTTCCTTCTACCGCTTCCCTTATGGCGGCCATAACTTCCTTTTCCGTTTTCGCGTCTAGGTTGCTTGTGGCCTCATCCAGGATGAATATGTCGGGTTTTTTCAAAATGGCCTTGGCGAGAGCGAGCCTCTGTTTTTGACCTGACGACAGGTTGGTCCCATTTTCCTCAACCAGAGTGTTGTATCGGAGGGCAAGTGAAGTGATATAGTCATGTATCCTGGCTTTTTTGCATGCCTCTATGATCTCTTCATACTTCGCCATAGGGTTGGCAAACCGGAGGTTTTCAAGGAGCGTGTCGTTGAAAAGGAAGTCGTCCTGGCTGACATAGGCTATGCGGGAGCGGAGGCTGTCCAGGGCAATGTCTCCTATATTTACGCCGTCTATCAAAATTTGTCCTGACTCTAGAGGATAGAAATTCATGAGTAATTTGGCCAGGGTTGTTTTCCCCGAACCGCTCCTTCCTACCAGGGCTGTTTTTGAACCGCTCTTAATTGTGAGGCTGATATTTCTCAGAGTCTCCTTTCTCGCCCCATATCTAAAGGATGCATTTTGGAATTCTATGTCCCCTTCAAGACTCATAGGCTGGAGCTTGTCTTTTTCCCCTCCTCCTATTTCCTTTTCAAGCGGGGTGCCCGTGATTTCTTCCAGCCTTTTTGCCGCAACCTTGGCGCTTTGGAAGGTGGCCTGAAAGGAGACGATGTTTTCTATGGGGGTCAAAAAATAAGCCAAAAGGGCGTTGAAGGTAAGAAGGAGGCCGACAGGGATTTTCCCGTCCAGAACCTGCACCGTGCCAATCCAAAGGATGACGATCCCGAAGACAGCCTTGACGGTGAGCTTCAGCGAGTTTTGGATGTTGTTTACAAAGCCCAGATTGAAAATGCCTTTTACAAATTCGATGAACTTGCGCTCTATGTTCGCCTTTACGTTGGATTCCGCGGTGTAGCTTTTGATAGTCTCAATCCCGGTCAGGCACTCTACAAGGTATGCTGTGACTTTTGCCTGGCTCTGCATGAGCTCGTGGTTCCTCTTTTCTATCAGCCTGTTAAAGACGAAGACGATTATAAGGTACGCCGCGAGCGGGGCCAGGGTGATTAGGAAGAGGTAGCGGCTTTCGCAAAACAGGGTGATCCCGCCCACGATCGCCATAAACCCATCAAGCAGGATGGTCAATGTGGCCCCCGATATCGCGTTCCGGATCTTGTACACGTCGTCCAACCTGGAAATCACGTCGCCTGTGGGCCTCGACTGAAAAAACTCCATGGGAAGCCCCATAAGGCGGTTGTAGTAATTGAGCATGAGGGAGATATCGAGCTTTTGTGAAAAGTGGAGGAAAATCTGTTGACGGAAGGTTTTAGCCAAAGAATTGAATAGGACGATTATCAAAAGCCCTATGGAAAAGACCGTCAAAGTTGATTTCAGATCGTTAGGAATGACGGTATCCAGAAGAAATTGAAAATAAAAGGAACTTACAATACCCAAGGCAGTGATAAGAATAGAGCTTAAAAAGATATTTATTAGCAGTGCCTTATGAGGGTAAAGTAACTGCAAGAACTGTCGTGCTAAACCTTTTTTAGGAGGTTCTGTTTCAAATGGAGTTTTCTTTGTGATAAGAAGAAGCACCCCAGTCCAGATTTGGAAAAATTCCTCCGGAGTCATTTTTCGCATACCCTGCGCAGGATCGGCTATAAGTATAGAGTTCTTACCTATTTTTTGTATTACTACAAAGTGCTGGTAGCGTTTGTCGAGTATTACATGCGCAATGGCAGGAAGTGGAAGGTCTTTGTTTGTGAGGAGCTGCTCTTTATCGTCGAACATGAATGCCTTTGCGGAGCATCCTAACTTTTCTGCTGCCATTGTTAGGCCATATACGCTTGTGCCATACAGATCTGTCTTTGCCAATTCCCTTATTTTGTAAATGGGAATTTTAAGGCCAAACTGCTTAAAGACAGTGGCAAGGCAAGCACAACCGCAGTCCTTTTGCTCCTGCTGCCTTATGCAGTAATACTTTTTAAACAGCACTACTGCTCCTTATCCTTTACTATAAATCCTTCAGGTACGAGATTATTTTTGTATAGACCTATCACCATACATATTCCATAGATGAAGTAAGCAATAGGTATTACAGCCCACCGCGAATGGGTTATGGATATAAGCCCTAGTGCATCAGCTGCAGGGAGCACAAGGGACACGATGGACACGCTCTTTATAACATTTTTGATTTGTAGAGGAGAATATTTACTATGCCTAATGTTGTAAATTGCAGTTATAAGCCGAACTACAATAGACGAAATAGTGAGTGATAACATGACTGCAATCATGTATTGCATATCATCATGGGGAGGTGAAGTTGTGTAGGCTTCATAAACTATGGCCACCGGAAAGCACACAAGGCTTGGAATATAAAAGGAGAAAACTGCCAAACTTGCATTAACCCTTTTGAAGGCGTGCATTTATTACACCTCCTCCCTATAATCAATACAGGAACTTCTCTGTATTCGAGTAGTCGCGTATATTAGGCGAGTAGCTATGCGATTGTTAATTTTTAGTTTTCGCCTAAGAAGATAGAGGGTTGGCTTCGGCCTCAGAACATCCCGAGTGTACCGAGGGTGAAGCCAGCACCAAATCCTATCCAGAAGTCTTGCCAGCTCCATCCGCCGTCAATGGCTTCCTGCTCTTACAGTCAATTCCCTCATGAAAACCTCCTTTAGCAACAAGGTTTATTTATTACTTATAGATTTATCTATAAGTTGAGATAAATTTATCCTACTCGTCTTCCCCTGTCAAGGGGATAATTTTTAAGAATTAATTATGTATTTTAAAGTGGCTTAAAACAGCAGTTATATAGACTAAATAATATTTTTCTGTTATATTTATTGACACATTGTCGGTTTATTTCATCTGTTTGTCATGATATGGCAATAGTTACCCTATTAGGGGTTTTAAGGTTATTTCTAGTTTCTGTAATCTTAAAAAGATTAGTTTTGGCATTCATAAAATCTGATAAAGCTATCCTATTTTTGTATGCCCTTGTATAGGTACATCCCTAGATCTTTGAAAATTTGGAATCTATTGTTATTGTTGGCTTTCAGAGCATAGCACAGTGGCCTACAGCACTAATCTTAACTGCATGGTAAATAATATTATTCCCTTCAAAACTACAGAGATAGGAACAAATGAAATCTTTTTGTCCATTTTATTTTCCACAGTAATAGCTCTTGAAATTGTTCTTTTCAATAAATGTAAAGCAATTTTGTAAAACCTACTTCCATAAGGGGTTTCTAATTGTAAGTTGCCATACGTAAGATGGCCGATATAACAATTTTTTTATGTTATATCGTTCATTAAGGGGAAGATGGTTTTTATGGATTCCAGCAATTAGGAAAGTCTATACAATTCTTAATATGAGATATATAAATGGATCATGGAAATATCCAAAAAGGAAAAACTGGCACTTATAGCTCTCTATCCAGTTCTAGCACTTGAGACTATCTTTCTTTTTATAGCTTTGGCCTCCTTCTTTATCAAAAAAGATGTTTTAACGAAATATCTCCTATGGAAGGGGTCTTGGATTTGGATACTGCTAGGGTTGCTTTTTATAGGCCTTAATTGCATCCTTGCCGTACAGGGATTATTTATCCTGAGAGGTAAATATCCGCCTCTCTATCCTAATAAATCGGCATGGTCTCTTTCTTCAGATCGGGCTAGGAAACATTGGATTGTATATACATGGAGTTCTGTCATCGGAACTGGGGCAATGATAATACTAAGTTTTGCAGTTAACTCGGGAGCTTGGGGCATTATACCTATAGTAATAGCTTTGGTACTAATAGTATGTTCAAAAGTGCTACTCAAAACTAGCAGTAAAAGGCTTAAGGATAGTCCTAAGTCAGATCTTAGTTAGAAATAAAACCGATAGTAGGCTAATCCTTTCAAACTTCTTAGAATAATTGAAATACTTAGATTTATAAAATATTAAAGTGAAAAAAATTAATTTAATGGTGGCTTAAAGTTGCTTGTTCCGCTTTTTGGCTAGTAGACTTTCTTTTGTATAAGTTTCCCATTTGGCAAATAAACTTTTTCAAGCTCCCTTGAGGTTATACTATTTTTACTCCTTGGCTACATATTTCCCTCAGATTATGCAAAAGAAGGCTAGAATTGCGCATTTCATAAACCGTGAAGAAATCTGCTAGCCCCTTCAGGCAAACAGGTTATTATCGCTACTCGCATCCGGAAGGAAATATGAATGTCGAGAAGACTGTTACCTTTCTTCACTGCTCCATATAATGCCTTGGCTAAACATGCAGGCTGTTCAATGATCATTGTTAGATCAGGTGCGCTCATGTTGTACATATCTCTTATCTCATCAATAGGAATCTTAAGGCTGAACTGCTTGAGGATAATAATGGTGTAAACACCTCCTCATTATTTCTTTTTATACAGCAGTGCTTTTTAAAGAATAGTTACTAACCCTTGATTCTCTTCATAAATCCTTCTGTCGTAAATCCCTACTTACACAATCCGATTCAATAAAGAATTGTCAAACCTGAAACTGTGTTTCACCGGGATTCTTTGCTCATTCATAAAGAGATAAATGGTTTTTATGAATTTCAATGGTGGTATATGCTCCATAGACAAAATATATGGCAAGTACCCATTTCAGAGATATTTGCAAAAGTTTAGGGAATGCTTCAGTACCAGAGGAAAGGGACCCCAATGCGCGCTCAAAAGGAATAAGAAATGATACGTACGTTTATTGTAGCTTCTTTTGGGAGAGTTCCAAATACGTTTTAACATTGCGTATTCAATAAATCCTACTGCTAGGAGAAGATACACCGATTATATAATCTGGCATGTGGAAGGATAGGAGGTTTCAGAACGCCAGGCAATAAAAAGCTTCAACAAAGAAAACTGCATAAGCGGTCAAAATTGCTGTTATACAAAAACTTTTCATTGTCAGTCTATAAGTTATAGAATTAAAAAGTTTCATATACTCCTATTCCTGTTGTTTCTGCTGCTTAATACAGTAATACCTTCAAAAAAACCATTAGACCTTTCTATATTTTTTGTAAATTCCTCTAAGGTGATTTTTGTATAGTCACACCACTACATATATGCACCGTACATAAATAAGCAATGGGAATTATGAAGAGCAAGCATGGATGGGATACGATTAGAAATCCAATGGCCGCTGCTACAAGGAAGAATAAGTTAAAAATAACACAATACTTATAACATATTTATTTTGTAAATATGAATATTTATAGTATTTAACGTTATGAACTTTGATTATAAGATGAACTACAGTCAACATCATTACCATTATTAATACAGATGCAACTGCTTTCTGTAACATACCGCATGGGGTAAAGTAGTATCAGTCTCGTAAAATGTAACTATTAAAAACTCATAGGACTTGGAATATAGAGTGGAAATAGTGCAGAGGTCGCATTAATCTTTTTGAATGCACGCATTTTCATCACTTTATTTTTAATTGGAAACTAAATATGATTTTTGTAGATTCCAATGATGATATAAATTCCATATATGAAATATGCGTCAAGTACCCAGCCATACCAACTTTTTATAAAAAAAGTCAGAGCTTCTAACCCAATAGAGAACAGACTCCAATATGCAGTTAATAGGAGCATAGCATGAACTCTACCGCTCCATCTATGGCGATACACCCTGTAGAAGAATCTCAACATTTTATATTCTTCAAATCCTACAAATAGAAGTGTAGCTATTGCTTGTAGGATCTTTGCGCATGAGGGATAGGGAGGCCGGAATACTCCAGGCGTCAGGAAGGCTTCAATAAAGAAAATTGTATACGTAACTAAAATCGCCGGTATACAAAAGCTTCTCGAAGCTAATTTGTAGGTCACAGGTTTGAAGAAGTTAATAGAGATCCCCCTCCGCATATAAATATCTACGCCACAGGGGCGTAGATATTGTGGTCTAGAGATTGAGAGAATTAGATGTGGCTAGAAAGCCATCCCATGACCCAGCAAACTCCACTTGCAAAGCCAAGCTCGCCTGCAACTCCAGCAACAACAGGTGCTCCCTCTCCACAGAAAGGTGCTACCCCAGCTGCTATCCCCGCTGCTGCACCAAGTGCACCCGAGTCCTCATACCATATGTTTGTCCCGCCATTAATGGCTTCCTGTTCTGAAATTGTTAGCTCTTGCATGAAAAACCTCCTTTAGCAACAAGGTTTATTTATTCCCTATAGATGAATTGCTTCATCTATAGTTAGGGTAACTTTATCCTAGATACCCCCCCCCGTCAAGGATGTAATTTTTGGGAAATTAATCACTTATTTCAATCTCTCTCAAAACAGCGGTTATACAGATCAAAGAATGTTTTTTACAATATTATTGACACGTTGCCATCTTATTTCATCTGTTTGTCATGATATGGCAATAGTTACCCTATTAGGGGTTTTAAGGTTATTTCTAGTTTCTGTAATCTTAAAAAGATTAGTTTTGGCCCTTATGAAGTTCTATAAAGTTATCCCAACAAGTGTCTGAAATTGTGCCCACAATGAGCCATAAAGGGATATCCGCTTCTTCCATTCCGTAGACTGCGAAACTATTGGTATAAAAATACAATATGTAGTCAGATGGGATTGAAAGAGCCCTAACTTCTTATTTACATCTAAGCCTTTTCCCGGCATATTTTCTAGTGAATAAAGCGTCTAATGCAATGAATGCTGTTAAAAGCACGGGTACGGAGAATTCTCTTTTAATGGGAGAGAGTAGGTACACACATGATTCAGAAAGCTGAGTCTGAGGTACTTAAGAGCCCCTCTAATTGCATGACAAGAAGTTTGGGTACTGTGTAATTCCATACAGGTCTCAGACCCATCACATTTTCCGTGATATCTTCCCCCTGTTTGGGTACTGTGTAATTCCATACAGGTCTCAGACCGCTCCCACTGGCTTGTGTTAGCTGAAAGCTGTATCAGCTATTTATTTTTACTCTATTTTCCCCTTCTTTATAAATGCATCCGGCACCAAATGGTTCTTATAGCATCCTACTTCCACAAATATTCCCCATGACATAAAAAGGAGGATTAGGGCTATGCATGCCACGGTCCATGCCTTGCCCCCCATGGACCAAAGGATCCCTATAAGGGCCAGGGGCATGTCTAGGGCGGACCTGGTGTTTATGGAGTGGAAGGCCCTTCGGGGGGAGTAGTGGAACAAAGGCTTCTTTCCTCTCCTGATCCTGAAGAGGTTTGTTATCGCCCAGACGTAGAGGAGGATGCCTAAAAGGGTCCAAAGGAACCCCTTTATGTTGGGGCCCGTAGGGGAGGAGAACACGTCGAACCCTCCCCTGAACCCTGCAAGGACGAGGTACACTGCAAATCCTCCCAAAAGCCCCGGAAAGTAGCAGTACTTCAAGGCGAAGGAGGGGGTAATGAACCTAAAGAGCCTGGAAGCATTCTTTTCTTTCTCCCCTTCCTCTTTCTCCCCTTCCTCTTTCTCCCCTTCCTCTTTTGCGAAGTCCTCCAAAGAGATTCCGTTTTTGCGCAATCCTACGACCACGTATATTCCCCAAAGTATCCAGATTGCGCAGGGAATAATTCCCGCCAGGGCCTGTCCTATGGGCGCTCCCATGGCTATAGCGATAAAGAGGAATATGATGAGGAGGCCGGGGAGGAGGAAGGCTGAAAAGACGTTCAACATCCTCAGAACTTTTTTCTCTTCCTTCCACACGACAGTTTTTCTGCCTTTTCGGATCCTGTAGGCGTTTACAATGCACAAAACATACCATAGGGAACAAATAATCCAGATGATGACGCTTTCAAGCGCAGAGTAATTGAAAGTCCTGAAGAAATCGACTCCTGCAAAAATGCAGAGGGCAAGCATAAGCAACAGGCTTATTATGAGCCCCGGATACCAAAGGCCGTAGAGAATAAAAGATGGTTTTACACGACTGAAAAGCTTCATCGTTTTCCGTTCTGTAATAACGCAGGGGCGTCCAATTTCCGTTCCTATTAGAGATCGGCATGCTCCTACGTCTTCCAACAGGAATTTTTCCGGATGCTTGTCCGGCTTGCAGGCAGAACCTGCCGATTTTCAAAGTCCTGCCTTTTATCTACTAACAAGGTTAGCAGACGTTGTCCTAATATATCATCTCTCAAGCACCTAGAAAAGTATATATATA